>JAFAZC010000133.1 GCA_019239965.1 Kutzneria sp.
CTCGACCACCTGAGGCCCCTCCCGTCCCTGCGACCAGGAACAACAGTGGAAAGCTGGGCAGACCAGCGGCTACCTCACGCCCGAAACCCGACGGTCAGCTGTCGCCTGCCACGCCGACCACCCAGAACCCGCATCGGTGGATCGAGGTTTAGGGGACGAGCGCAACCCGGTGGTGCTTGTGCCGGATGCGGGCATGGCTGTGAAGCGGTGGCCGCCGCGCAACTGGGTCCGCCTTGCCGAGGAGCTGGCCGGCAGGGCTCTTCCGGTGCTGGCATGCGGCGCTGTGCAAGGAGTCCCGGCACTGCCGCGGATGCCCTTGCGGAGGTTAGCGGTGTTTTTCGCGGTTGTAGCGGAGAACGAAGGTGTGGTCATCGGAGGCGATACCGGTCCCGTGCGCCTGGCCGAAGCGGCGGGGGCACGGGTGGTCGGCCTGTTCGGACCGACCACTGTGGACCGATACGGCTATATGGATCGGAACGTGCAGGGACTGCCCGCGTGTCCGCACCGCAAGCCGTTGGCGATCACCGAGCAACCGTGCTGGTGGAGCGCCGCGTGTCCACTTTCCCGGGACGGTCCGGCCTGCATGGCCGACATCGCCGTGTCGGAGGTGCTCGGAGCCGTCACCGAAGCGCTCAAGGACCCTAGCCCCGCGTGTAGAAGCCTCGCACGCCGGTGATCGTGACGCGTAGGGCGACCGGATAGCTCTAGCTGAACCTCGCGACGCTACCGAAAGCGCGTTCTATGGCGGGGCCGTACTTCTGAACATAAGGCGGCCAGTCCTGGATGGCCGGATGGTCGTCGTCGACCACGACCCGGCCGTGCACCACGACGATGTCCTGGCCAAGACCGTCGCTGTCGCAGTGGAAGGACACCTTGTCCGGCAGTTCCCGAAGGTGCTCGAGCCGGTGGGCGTCCGGTCGGCTGTAGATCACGAATTCGGTGCTGTCCGCGTCGCCGTCCCGGCAGAACCCCACCGGGTTCGGCTGCGGAACGACCGTCCGCGCCGACCGTGACGATCCAGATCACCGCATCGTTCCGCAGTCGCGTGCGCACCCGCTGTCCGAAGGGGGTTGCCGCGTCAGGAAGAACATCCGCCGTCATGGTCGTCAGCCTACTGTCGCCCGCACCTGGGCATCGATCCGTTCCCGTGGTGGTCCGCCAGCTGAGTGTGATCAGTCCGATCACCACGAGCATCACCGTACCCACCCCGCGCCGTGGTATGTGGGACGTCAAAACACGACCTAGGCCAACAGGTCACTGGCCTGCACGTCGCGGTTGGGCACGGTGGTCGGCGCCTCCAGATGCACGGCTCCGCTGGGCAGAATCCCGGCGCCTCCATAGCGGGCCATCACACGCCACTGGGCGGCGACGTCCTCACCGGCGTGCTCGGCCGGCAACGACCGCCAGAAGTCGAATCCGCCGCAATCCACTAGCTTGGCGCGGTCGAAGAGCACACACCCCGCGATCCAGGCGACCTTGTAGGCGCGCCATTCGTCTTGGAGCAGGTGAAGGTCGCGTGCCAGGTGCGTGAGGTTCGCCGCGTTGTGCAGCGTCCAGCGATCGACTTCCGGCGAGCCCGCGGTGATCTTCTCCGGGACGACCCGCTCACCCCACTCCTCGTACGGTGCCAGCTCGTCGGGGCGCTCGTCGTGCAGGAAGGAGAGGCCCTGCATCGCACAGCCGACGAACCCGCAGCGCAGAGTGGCCATCGCGGACCACAGTCGTTGCAACGTGGCCGGTTCGAGCCAGTTGTCGTCGTCGAGGAACAGCACGTACGGCGCATCCGAGGAGCGCAGCAGGAAATCGCGGTGCTCGGCGAGACCGCGCCGTGGCAGGTGCCGCACCAGCGTCGCCGCGGTGGAACAGCGCTCGAGCTGGCGGATCAGGGCACGCGCGGTCGGCGAATCGAACGACGGGCGGTCATCGGACTGGTCGCTGATCAGTACCCGGAACCGGGGCCCACGCTGCGCGGCCAGGCCCGCGAGCGTGGCCGCCAGTTCGGTCGGACGGTTCCTCGTGGGGATCAGCACGTCGATCACGGCCGCTGTCCCGTGGTGGCGCGGATACGACTGATTACGGCGCTGGTCGAGCGGTCTGGCAGGTAGTCCAGAATGGTCACCTCGCCGCCGTAGGACCGCACCGTCGGGGTTTCGGGCAGCATGTCGGGCGTGTAGTCGCCGCCCTTGGTGTAGGTGTCGGGACGCAGCCGCGCCAGCAGGTCGACCGGAGTGTCGGCGGCGAAGGTCGTGACGTGGTCGACACAGCTGAGTGCGGCCAGCACGGCCGCACGGTCGGCGGCACCGTTCACCGGCCGGTCCGGTCCCTTGAGCCGTCGGACGCCCGCGTCGTCGTTCACCGCGACGATCAGCACGTCGCCGAGTCGTTTGGCCTGGTTGAGATAGGACACGTGGCCGCGGTGCATCACGTCGAAGCAGCCGTTGGTGAACACGATCCGCCGGCCCGCCACCCGGTGGGCCTCGACAAGGGCCGCGAGTTCGTCGTGGTCGACCGCGGCCGACCGGTACGCGCCCAGCCGAGCGGTCAGCTGTGCCGTTGTGCACACCGACGTGCCGGGGTGGGCGACCACAACGTCGGCGGCGGCTTGGGCGAGCTCGACACCGGTGGTGGCGGGCACACCGCCCGCGAGCGCGAGGGTGAGCGCGGCGACGAAGGTGTCTCCCGCGCCCGACGCCCGGCTTTCCGGGGCGGGTCGTGCCCATGTGCGGTGCGATGGCTGGTCGGGGACCAGCAAAAGCGCGCCGTCTCGGTCGAACGTGACGACGACCGCGGATGCCCCGGTCAGGGCGTGCAGGTCCGAGACGTGTGCTTCGGCCTCGGCGAAACGCCGATCGTCCCGCCACCGGGCGCCGAGCAGCGCCGCGGCCTCCATCGCGTTCGGGGTGACGACGTCCGGGCGCAGCCGCGCCCAGCCGGTCAGGTCGTGGGCGTCGACGACCAGCAGCGGGATCCGCCGACGCGACCGCTGGATCTTGGCGCGGACAGCGCCGGTGAGGGTGCCCATGCCGTAGTCGCCGATGAGAACCGCGTCGCAGCGGGGGAGCACCTGGTCAAGAACGCGCAGCAGTGCTTGCTCCGTGTCCGGGCGCGGTGCCCGGCCGTCGCCCTCGTCGAACCGGGCGATGAGCTGGTCCCCGGCCACCACCCGGCGTTTGGCGACCGTCCGGCGGCCCGACTCCATCACCATGGTGTTCGTGCGCACCCCCGCGCGTTTCAGGGCTTCCCGCAACGCCATCCCGTCGGAGTCGCACCCGGTCACCGAGACCAACGTGGCATTCGCACCCAACGCGGCGAGGTTCGCGGTGGTGTTGGCGGCACCGCCGGGGCTGTACCCGGTGTGATCGATCTCCACGACCGGCGCCGGTGCCTCCCGGCACAGCCGTGTTCCGCGGCCGCACAGCCAGCCGTCGAGGATGGCATCACCGACCACGGCGATTCGGGGCCGTTTGTCGGCCAGGGCATGGGGGAGCTCGGCGGTCAGCGCCTGTGTCGCCATGCCGGCGCCTCCGTTGTCCAGTGCACGACCTTGGTCGTGGTGAATTCGTCCAGCAGTTCCGGTCCGTAGCCGAACCCGGTCCCGCTCGTCCCGCGAGGCTGGGCCGCCCCACCGGGTGCGCCGCCGAACACCACGTTGATCTTCACGGTGCCCACCGGCAGGTCCCGACACGCCCGCTGGGCGTGCTCCATGTCTCTGGTCAGCACCGTGGCCGCCAGCCCGTAGCCGCCGGAGCATGCTTGGGCCAGCCCTTCGTCGAAGCCTTCCACCACGCATGCTGGTGCCACCGGCCCGAAGGTCTCCTCCCGCATCACACGCGTGTCCGGTGTGCAGCCGGCGAGTACGGTGTTGGGGTAGGACGATCCGGGGCCTTCCGGGACGAATCCGCCAACCAGCACCCGTGCTCCCGCGCTGACGGCGTCCTGAACGTGCTCGTGCACCGCGTCACGCATGCGGGTGTCGACGAGCAGACCGGTGACCAACGCCCGCGCCCGCTCCGCCAGCACCACGGTGAAGGGCTCCGCGATCGCGCGGTGCACATAGATCCGTTCCACCGAGGTGCAGAGCTGGCCCGCGTTGGTGAACGCTCCGAGCGCGGCCTGCCCGGCGGCCCATCGGGGATCCACGTCCGCGTCGACGAGCAGCGGGTCGTTGCCGCCGTTCTCCAGCAGCACCTTTACAGTGCTGCCCCTGGCGATCGACTGCCCGGCCCGAGTGCTTCCGACGTGTGCCACCACGTCCACGTCCGGGTGTGCGGCGAGTGCCGCACCGACGCCGCCGTTCCCGCAGACCCAGGTGAGCACGTCTTCGGGAAGCGCACCGGCCAGAATCTTGGTCAGCAGTTCGCCCACCTGGGGTGACCGCTCGCTCGGCTTGTGGATCACCGTGTTGCCGACGGCCAGGGCGGCGCCGATGAGCCCGCACGCGATGGCGACAGGATCGTTCCACGGCGTCAGGGCCACCACGACACCACGGGGTTCGGTGACCATCATGTCCACGGCTGCCCGCGCGCCGAGAAGGCTGCGTCCCCGGTGCACCGGCCCGAGTTCGCGTACTGGGTGAGTGTTCCCACTGCCGCGAGCACCCCGCCTCTGGCCTCCTCCAGCAGACGGCCGCGCTCGGTGGCGGCGGTGCGTGCCCACACCGGCTGGGCGGCGCGAGCGGCGGCCACCGCCTGATCGACCGTGGTCGTCTTTGGATTCACGCCGGCCGTGTACCCGGTGGTTTCCGCCTTATGCGAGTGGGAAGCCCTACGCGAGTGGGAACCTGGGTGACGGCGGGGCCACGGCGGCTCGAGGACATCGGCAAGATCGCGGTGCTGCGCGGTGGCGGTCTCGGCGATCTGATGTTCGCCCTTCCCGCGATCCACGCCCTGCACCGCGCCTATCCCGAAGCGGAGATCGTGCTGCTCGGCACGGACGGGCACCAGCGGCTGCTGGCTGACCGTCCCAGCCCGGTCAGCCGTGTGCTGCGCTTGCCCGCTGCCACGGGTGTTCATGAGCCACAGCCGGGCGCCGCGCAGGATCCACCGGCGCCGCGAGAGTTCTTCGCCCGTGCCGTCGCGGAGGAGTTCGACCTCGCGCTGCAGATACACGGCGGTGGTCGGTGGTCCAACCCGTTCCTGCTCCGGCTCAAGGCGAGGTTCACGGCGGGCACGCGGACACCGGACGCCGACCCGCTGGACTTCTGTCTGCCGTACCGGTACTTCCAGCACGAAGCACTGCGCTGGCTGGAAGTCGCCGGCTTGATCGGTGCCGACACCGCCGAGATCAACGCGCGGCTGGAGGTGACGGCCTCCGATCTGCAGGAGGCTGACTCGGCGCTGGACGGACTGCCCCGTCCACTGGTGACACTCCATCCGGGCGCTACCGACCGACGCAGGCATTGGCCCGCCGAGAAGTTCGCCGATGTCGCGGCGCACGCGGCGGAACGAGGGTATGGCGTGGCGATCGTCGGAACCGAGGACGAGCTCGAGCTCGCCGAACGCATCGCCGGCCCGGCTCCCGGGCGCGGCGTTCGCACCGTCGCCGGGAAGCTCAGCCTTTCCGGACTGGTGGGCGTGCTCGCACGCAGCGCTGTCGTCGTGGCCAATGACAGCGGTCCCCGACACATGGCCGAGGCGACCGGCACGCCGACGGTCGGTGTCTTCTGGTGCGGCAACATGATCAACGCTGGCCCGTTCTGGCGGGCGGCACACCGCGCACACGTCGGATGGACCGTGCGCTGTCCCGAATGTGGCGCGGACCTGACGACGCAGGGCCAAGAATGCGCACACCAGTCGTCCTGGGTTGCCGGCGTCGCGGTCCGCGCGGTACTCGACGACATCGACGAGCTCCTCGCGACGTCACGGCGGCCATGACCCTTCCTGGGCGTGTGTGACAACCAGTTCACGCAGCTCACAGGTGACCGGCCGGCTCAGCGCGAACATCACGGCGGCGGCGACCTCGTCCGGGTCGTTAAGCCTGGAATCGTCCGGCGGGCGGTATTTCTCCTCCCGGTCGTCGAAGAACCCGGTCTTCATGCCACCGGGAACCAGCAGCGTCACGCCCACCCGGCCGGCGAGCTCCGCCGCCAGGGCTCGGGTGAAACCGACGACACCGAACTTCGAGGCGCAGTAGGCCGTGGCGTCGCTGACCGCGCTGAACCCCAGCGTCGACGCGACGGTCACCACCCTGCCGTGGGACTGGGTCAGGTATGGCAGTGCGCCGCGCACCACGGCCGCGGTGCCCAGCAGGTTCACGGCCACCACTCGGTCCCAGTCGACACCGTCGATGTCGGACAGCGTGCCGCATCGGTCCGTTCCCGCCGCCGTCACGATTCCGTCCAGTCCACGCGCCCTGTCGGCGATCTGCCGGACAGCCCGTTCGGCGGCACGGGAGTCGGACAGGTCGACCTGGACGAAGTCGTCGGCTTCGGGCGGCTGCACACGGTCGAGCACGGCGGTTCGGCCGCCTGCCTTGCCAACCGCGCGGACCACGGCCGCGCCCAGTCCCGAGGCGCCGCCGGTCACGGCGATTGTTCCGACCTCCGCCACGGCTTCTCCCTTCATCTCGGCTGTACGAGCAGATCGGCGAGACGTGTCGTCGACCGGCCCGCGTGGTAGGGCACGACAACGCTTCGCCCTCCCCACTCGGCGAGGACCCCCGTTTCCGGCAGCGTCTCCGCCGAGTAGTCCCCGCCCTTGACCCAGACGTCCGGCCGCAGTTCCCGCAACAGCGCACACGGTGTGTCGTCATCGAAGAGCACCACGGCGTCCACACAGCCGAGAGCACGCAGCATCTCGGCGCGGTCGCGCTCGTTGTTCAGCGGCCGGGCCGATCCCTTCAGTCTGCGCACCGACGCGTCGGAGTTCAGGCAGACCACGAGGAAGTCGCCGAGCTGCCGGGCCGCGAGGAGGGTTCTGGCGTGGCCGGTGTGCAGGATGTCGAAACATCCACCGGTGGCCACGACCGTGCCGCCGCGTGCCCGCACGACCGCAAGGGACTGCCTTGGATCCCGCGTTCCGCGCACCGAGACGAACTCCGCCGCGGCGACGACGCCATGCGCGACCGCGTCGTCCAGGGCGACACCACGCAGCAGGTTCACCGCCACCGAGGAGGCGAACCGGTCGCCGGCGCCGCACGGGTCGAGCACCGCGACCCGCGGCGCCGGTACGACGACCGACGTGCGCCCGCCCAGGTGCAGCAACGCACCCTGGTTGCCCAAGGTCACGGCGACAGCCTGGAGCCGGTACCGGTCGCGCAGTGTCTCGGCGGCTCGGCACGCGGCATCGAGTCCGGCACCCGCCACCGAGGCGGCTTTCCGGGCCTCGGACAGGTTCGGCGTGAACAGGCGGACTCCGGCCACGGGCTCGGGTCCGCACGGGTGCGGGTCCCACACCACCGGAACCCGCCTCGCCGCCGCGGCAAGCAGATCGCGAAGCCGCGGATCGGCGGCCATGCCCCGGCCGTAGTCCGAAACGAGCACCGCGTCGGCCCGTCGCACGGCTGCCACCATCGCGTCGGACACGGTCGGCGGTTCGTCGCTGCCTCCGCGGTCAACTCGGGCGAGGGAGTGCTCCCCGGCCCGCAGGCGGCTTTTCACCACGGTGGTACCCGGTGACCGGCTCGCCACCACGTCGACAGCGTCGAGCAGCGAGCGCAGGACTGCGGCCTCGGCGTCGTCGGCCAGAGCGGTGACCAATGTGGTGCACGCGCCGTCGGCCGCGGCGAGCACGGCGGCCAGACCGGCGCCGCCCGCACGGGGCCGTTCGGCCTCCAGATCCAGCACGGGTGCGGGACCGTCCGGGCACACCCGGTTCACCGAGCCGACCACGTCCACGTCGAGCAGCGCGTCACCGACGACGACGAGGTTCACGACGCCCTCCAGCGCTCGGCGCGGGCCGCCCCGGCCAATGCCTGCTCGAACGCGCCGCACAGCACGTGCACGGCGACGAGGTGGGCTTCCTGCACGGTGGCGGCCGTGCCCGGCACGCACAGCGCGTCGTCGACCTCGTCGGCGAGCGGATTGGGCGCGGGGCCGGTCATGGCCCAGCTCGTCGCGCCCGCCACGGAGGCGGCCCGCGCGGCGAGCACCACGTTGCGACTGCGCCCGCTGGTGGACAGCAGCACGACGACGTCGCCGGCGCGTGCGTGCCCCTCGACCTGCCGCGCGAACACCTCGTCGTAGCCGTAGTCGTTGCCGATCGCCGTCAGGCACGACGTGTCGGCGTGCAGTGCGATCGCCGAGAACGCACGCCGGTCGTCCTGGAACCGTCCGACGAGTTCGGCGGTCAGGTGTTGGGCTTCCGCCGCCGACCCGCCGTTGCCCGCGGCGAGCAGCCTGCCGCCGGCGTTCAGCCGGGACGCGAGCACGCTGCCCCAGCGGGTGAGCACGGGGGACCGCGCCCGCAGCCAGTCCAGGGCACGGCCGAGGTCGTCGACGTGCGAGCGGGCCGTGGGGATCATGGGGTTCACACCGGCACCTCCGCGGTCATCCCCGCACGGGCGGTGACCGTGCCCGCCCGCTGGTACACCTGCAGGGTGTCCCCGGCGATCCGGTCCCATGAGTAACGCGCCCGCACCCGGTCCTGGCCGGCGACGCCGTAGGCCTGGCGCAGCGTCGGATCGGCGAGCACTTGGCGCAGGGTCCTGACGAGCGCCGTGCGGTCCCGCGGCAGGACGAGCCGTCCGGTGACGCCGTCCACCACGGTGTCGGTCAGGCCGCCGGTCGCGACCGCCACCACCGGCACCGCGCATGCCATGGCCTCCAGCGGCACGATGCCGAACGGCTCGTACCAGGGCGTGCACACCACGACGTCCGCCGAGCGCAGCAAGGTGGGCATGTCCTGCTGGGACACCTGGCCGAGCAGGCACACGCGGTGGCCGACGCCGAAGCGTTCCGCGATCCGGCGCAGCCGGCGGGCCTCCGTGTTCGTGGCCAACCGCTCGGGCGGCGGCCCACCCGCGATCACCAGTTCGGTCGCGGGCAACTGGTCGAGGACGGAGATGACGGTGTCGAATCCCTTGCGCGGCACGAGCCGCCCGACCGACACCAGCCGGTGCGAGGCACCGCGCTTGGCGCGGGCGCCGTGGGCGCCGAACCGATCCGGATCGACCCCGCACGGCACCACCGAGATCTTCGACCTCGGCACGCCCATCCGCACCAGCTCGAACACCTCGTCCGAGCAGGTGGCGGCAATCCGAGTCACCTCACGTCCGATGAGCCGCTCCAGCCGCCGCCGCTCGGGCGGGCTGGTGTCCTGCTCGCGCTGGTAGCGGTACTTGACAGAGCCCAAGGCATGGAAGGTCTGCACCACGGGGACGCCCAGCCCGCCCGCCGCAAGCAGCGAAGCCAGGCCTGACATCCAGAAGTGCGCGTGGACGACGTCGGGAGGGTCCGCACGCCAGTGCCGGGCCAATGTCACCGCGAACTCGCTCATGTAGGGCAGCAGTTCGTCCTTGGCGATGTGGCAGGCGGGACCAGCGGTCACGTGGCATACCGTGAACCCGAGGTCGGTTCGCACTCTCTCCGGCGCGTCTGGGTCCTCACGTCGGGTGTACACGGTGACCTCGTGTCCCCGCCTGGCCATCGCCGCGGACAACTCGGCGACGTGCACGTTCTGGCCCCCGCGGCCGACCTCGCCGAGCACGGCCAGCGGACTGGCGTGCTCGGACACTAGCGCGATCCTCATGCGTGCCTCCCACGTTCGACGATCTCGGTCAGCAGCCAGTCCCAGTCGCGCAGGAAGGCCGCCAACCCGTATCGGGCGAGCGCGGCGTGACGTGCGCACTTGCCCAGCTGTGCCGCGAGCGCCGGGTCGGCGATCAGCTCGTGCACCGCGCGTTCCAGCACAGCGACGCGTGTGGAGACCACCCCGGCCTCCGGCGGCACCGCCTCCACCGCCTCGGTGGTGGCCAGTGCGACCACCGGCATCCCCAGCTGCATCGCCTCGATCAGCGACAGCCCGAGCGAGGTCCAGCGCGGCGGGTGCACATACACGCGCCTGCGGCCCAGCTCGGCGTGTAGCCGTGCCGTCGGCAGGTCGCCGATCGGACGGACCCCAGGCAGGCGCACCTGGTCCGCCGCGATGCCGAACACGTCAACCGGCGCGAACCGGGGCAGCAGGTCGGTACCGGTCACCCGCCACCGGCGCATCGGCTCGTTGATCACCGCCGCGGACCGACCGAGCTCACCGGTGTAGCGCTGACCGGGGTCGGGAACGCCGTGCTCGATCACCGTGACCGGCGCACGGCCGGAGTCCCAGACCAGGTCATTGAAGTGCGTGACATGCACCAGGTGCACGTCGTCGCGGTCGGCCACCGGATGCCTGGTGTTGGGCACGCAGCCCTTGGGGGTGTTGTGCTCGACGTAGACCGCGGGCACATCCCGGCCGGGCCTGCGGCGCAGCCAGCGCTCGGCCAGCTCGATCTCCCGCGGACGCTGCAGGACCACGGCATCGATCTCGGTGTTGGCGAAGTCGTCCGGGTGGACCTCGCGAACCGCCCTCGGCCAGTCGCGGCCGCAGCGCCCGCCGCCCCACGGTCCGCCCTCGGGCAGTGTCGGCAGCAGGTACTCGTGGCGGCCGTGCACGAACGACGTCATCCACGCGCCGTGCACGTGCCAGACCATGATTCGTAGCGGCTGGGTCGGCGCGGACCAGCCCGGCCGCGAGAGCACCACGCGGTCGGTCATGTCCTCGCTCCTTCCAGGCGCTCCACGGCGTCGGCGACGTCGACGGCCGTCACCGAGTCCAAACACGAATGCCTGGCGAGCGGACAGACGCGGGCCCTGGTGTTCCGGCAGGGCGAGTCCTGGTCACCAAGCAGGACGTGGGCCACGCGGTAGGGCGCCCACTGCCGTGCGGGGACCACTGGCGAGAACAGCGACACCACGGGGGTGCCCACGGCGGCGGCGAGATGCGCGGGCCCGGTGTTGCCGACCACGACCGCATCCGCACCGGCGATCACGGCGGCGAGTTCGGAGAGTGTGGTGTGTCCGCCGAGATCAATGCCGCGATCGCCAGCCACCCGTGCCGTCAGCGCACGTTCGTCCTGCCCGCCCGTCACCACGACACGGCGGCCGCGTTCGGCGAGTTCGGTGACGGTCTGCGCGCAGCGTTGCGGCGACCAGGCTCGTGCCGGCACGGAGGCGCCGGGGTGCAGCACGACATACGGCTCGGTGCCGACTGCTCGCGGCGGCGCGGGCAGGCCGAGAACGGCGAGCCTGCCGTCGTCGTTCGACCCCAGCGTGAACCCGGCGGCCTTGGCGACGGCGAGCGCGCGTTCCGGCTCAGGCAGGCCATCGTGCACGTCGATACCCGGCTGTAGCCGAATGTCCAGCAGGGAACCGGGGTAGTCCTCCGATATCGCCGCGATCCGTGGTATCCCGGCCATGCGCGACAGCAGCGCGGTCGGCAGCGCCGACTGGTGATGGGAGGTCAGCACCAGCGCGCAGTCGAATCTCCCGCGTGTCAGCCTACGCCGCACGGACTCGATGTCATGGCGGCGCACAGCGCTGGGAGTGGGATCGACCCATGGACAGTGCCAGACCACCACGTCGTGCACCCCGGGAAGGATTCGTGCCGCCTTGTCCCCGCGTGGGCCACACAGGACAGTAACCCGACTCCGGTGTGCCGCGGCCCTGATCGCCGGTCCGGATAGGAGTACGTCGCCGACGCTGTCCAGCCGGACGACCAGCACGTGCCGTTTCACCGCAGCACCATCCGCACGGCGGTCAGCAGATCCGCCGCAACGACCGGTGCGCTGTCGATCTCCGTACGCCGGGTCCGCTGAGTCGGCACGAGAATCGCCCGTGCGCCCGCATTGAGTCCCGCGTGCACGTCCCGGCCAATGTCACCGACAACCACAACTCGTCTCGGTGGAATACCGAGCTCGTATGCGGCGTCAACTACCATTCCCGGCGCGGGCTTGCGGCACGGACACCCTTGGCCCTCGTCGTGCACACAGATCCGCCATACGTCGAAAGCGCCGAGCAGCTGCTCAATCCGGTCGTTGACCATCGCCATGGCCCGTGTCGACAGCAGCCCCGTGGCCACGCCGGACTGATTGGTCACCACGCCGACACGGATCCCGTTGTGGCGCAACGTTTGCAACGCGATCGCGGCTGTTGGGACCGGTTGGACGAGTGCGGGGTCGCCGTTGTAGGGGACGTCGACAACGAGCGTGCCGTCCCGGTCGAACAGCACCGCCTCGCATGCCGGATCTGTCGTGGTCACGGGGGTCGTGATTTCCGTTGCGAGCAGGAGTAAACGCACTCGGGGGAACTACTACTCACCGTCACGCCGTTTCGACGGGGAGCGCACGGGTAGCCGCCGGATTCCTTCCGGAAGGCAGAGACATGCCCACGCCCACCGCGGTGATCCTTCGCGCGTTGAAACTCGGCGACCTCTTGGTCGCGGTGCCCGCGCTGAGAGCGATCCGGGCCGGGTTGCCGGAGCACCGGCTCGTGTTGGCCACATCCGGCTGGCTCGCTCCGATAGTCGGCCTGATCGGCTGCGTCGACGAGATCCTTCCGGTGTCCGGCCTGGTGGCCCTGCGGGGAGTTGTCCACCCCGACGTGGCCGTCAACCTGCATGGTGCGGGCCCGGAGAGCAACGCCCTCCTGGACGCCCTGCACCCTGTGCGCCGGATCGGCCACGGCGGCCACGGCTGGTCGGGCCCGAGATGGATCGACGGCACCCACGAACGGCGGCGTTGGTGCCGGATGCTGCGCGCGCACGGCTTCGACGCTGACCCCGACGATCTTCTGGTGCCCCGCCCCCGATTGCCCAGCCTCGCCCCCGGTGCGACCGTGATTCACCCCGGTGCCGCCTTCGGCAGCAGGAGGTGGCCGGTCGAGCGGTTCGCCGAGGTGGCACGGGCGTTTGGCGGCACTGTCGTGGTCACGGGAAGCGAGCACGAGCGCGAACTCGCCCTCACCGTGGCCAGCGTCGCCGGCCTGCCCGACCGAGCGGCGCTCGCGGGCAGGATCGGACTCCTGGAGATGGCCGCGCTCGTGGCGAACGCGCGCCTGGTGGTCAGCGCGGACACCGGGATCGCCCATCTGTCTTATGCGTTCGGCACGCCTTCGGTGGTGCTGTTCGGGCCGGCGCCCGCGGAGCAGTGGGGGCCGCCGCCGGACGGGCCGCACTACTCGCTGACGGATCCGTCGGTCCGGAGGGGAGATCCGTTCGCCGACGATGCCGATCCCGCACTGCTGGCGGTGACACCGGCCGCCGTGCTCGCCGCCGCAAGACGCGCGCTTCAGCCATGGATGTAGCTTGACAATCAAGGTAGTTCGGTTTACTGTGATTTTAGCTCATAAATCAAGTTACTTGCCGAATAAGAGACCCGAGGAAACGCCCATGTCCCAGACCGCAACACCGCTGACCCGCGACGAGCAGATCGTTCTGAAAAGGGCCGCCTTCGGCGCTGTCCACTTGCTCTCGCTCGCCGACACCAGCCTCACCGGCCTGTCCGCGGCCAAGGAGAACATGGCTGGCGCCAGAGTCCTCTCCGGCGCCACCGGCATCATCGGCCATGCCCTGAACACCAGGGACAAAGTCAAGCTCAAGGGCACCGCCGCCGACGTGGCTGACGAGATCCTTCCGGCCCTGTCCACCGCCGTCGCCACGCTCGACCACAAGGCTCCCGACCAGGCCGAGGAGTTCCGCAAGCTCGTCACGACCGCCGTCGACCAGGCGGCCCGCTCGACCCAGAAGGGCGACATCACCCCGGCCCAGACCGAAATGATCAACAAAATCGTGACCGCGCTGGGCACCGCGTCGTTCGGCTGATGCCACGACCCGCCGCGAGAGGGAAATCAGGCGAATCGCATATCTGGAGAGGTCATGAGCCGCCGCCGCGACACGCGGGTCGGTGGAGTTGATGTCCATGGCGGCAGGTACCGCGTTCCGCGGCGTGGAGGCATGTGTCGGATTCCCGCCAGCGCGTGCCGTTGTGGGCGTGCAAGCTGAGGTGCATGACCAACGTCTTCGACGGAGTCATCGATCGGTTCGTTCTGTCCAGCGGCGGGTTCGAGCGGCGGCTGCGGTTGGTGCGGCCCACGCAATGGGGCTTGCCGACCCCGTGTGCCCAGTGGAACGTGCGCCAGCTGGTCAACCACATGACCCGCGGAAATCTCAACTACGTTCATCTGGTCGCTGGCGGCAGCGGTGCGGAATTCCTGCGGCTCCGAGAAGTCGACGCGCTTGACGACGATCCGGTAGGCGCCTACACCAGGTCCGTGCGGGAGTGCCGTGAAGCGTTCGGTCGACCGGGAGCCCTGCGGAACGTGCTGGACTACCCGTTGGGGCCGGTGGCCGGGAGCCAGGCACTCGCCGTGCGCGTCACCGACACGACGATTCACACGTGGGACCTGGCGCGAGCCCTCGGTGTCGATGACGCTCTCGAGCCCAGCCTGATCACGTGGATGGCCGAGCATCTGGAGGCGATCTACGCCGGAATGGCGGAAACACCGGTCTCCGTCGAGACGACCCACCGCTTCTTCGCGGCCCCGGTGAACGCGGTCGCCAGCGATATATCGAGACAGGACCGGCTGTTGCGCAGGATGGGCAGAAATCCGCACCGTGCGTTCCCTGACTCTGCCGTCACCAGGCCACCCGAAGCCGTTCGAGACCGTAGATGAACGAGTCATGGCGGAAGCGCAATTCGCTGATGGTGTCGAGGATGTGGAGATCGGGGAAGCGTGCGATCAACTGGGTGAGCGCGATCTGCAGTTCCAGCAGTGCCAGTGTCGGATCGATCGCCTCTCTCGTCCAGAGACAGAACGATACGGCGCGGTTCGGAAAGTGGCAAGTGCGTCGGACAGAGTTTGGTCACGTACATTGGGCGGACCAGAGTCGTTGCTGGCCAACGTGGTTAGAGCTGAATAAGCCGGTGATCAATGGGCACGGCGGGACTAGCGCCGCTGTTCACGCAGCAGGCGTATCACAGCTCGCTCCAGCGACGCCCGCCCACAGTCGCCAGCGAGGTGTTGGGTATGGAGTCGGCGCAGCGTGGCCTCGATGGTGTGGCCGGCGTGATAGGCCTGGCACACCCTGGGATCGACGTAGGCGCGGCGGGCGACCGCCGGAGTGTTGCCAAGCTGCTCGGCAACCGCGCGCATCACATGGGCCTCGGCGCGCTTTTCCGCGGCCTTCGACGTCGGCGGATCCAGTGTGGCGAATTCGGCGGCCGCCAGCACCGTGGCGGCCCACGTACGCATGTCCTTGACGGTGTACTGCTCCCCAGCGAACTCCTTGAACCGCTCGTTGACGTCGCGCGCGGTGACCTCCTGACGTTCGCCGGACGTGTCACGATAGGAGAACAGCCGCTCGTGGTCGTGGCGTCCGCGACGCAGGGTGGTCACCAGCCGGGCAAGCTCGGCATCCCGGATCACCGCCAACCGCTCGAGCCCACCCTTGGCCGGGAACCGGAACCGCAACTGGCCGGCATGCAGCCGTACGTGCCCACGCAGCAGCGTGGCCACTCCGTGTGAGTCGTTCTCCTCGGCGTATTCCTCGCCACCAGTGCGGAAGACCCCACGGTCCAGGATGCGAAGTGCCCCGGCAAGCACGCGTGCGTATCCCAGTCCAGGTCTGCGCAGGTCCGCGTCGATCCTTGTCCGCACCCGGGGCAGCCTGACGGCCAGGCCCAGGGCCCGGTCGAACTTCTCCTCATCGCGGGCGCTACGCCAGGCGTTGTGATAGAGGTACTGCCGGCGCCCGGCGTCGTCGATGCCGACAGCCTGGATGTGTCCGTTGGGATATGGACAGATCCATACGTCACGCCAAGCAGGTGGAATCACCAGACTACGTACCCGGTCCAGCGTCTCGCTGTCCAGTACCGACTCACCGTTGTCGTCGACGTAGGAGAACCCGCGGCCGCGTCGGATCCGATGGATTCCGGGACCGGCGCAGTGGCTGCGCCGCAGTCTCATGTGGTGGTCATGTCAGCGGTCTGGCCAGGTACCGGTGAGCCTGCGGTAGCCGGCCGCGCCCGCCCGGTCGATCGCGGCCTTGACCAGACCGAAGATCGCTCCCTGCATGGCGGCCGCGGTGAGCACCTCGCGCCATCCGAGGTCCTGGTCGGTCGCCTCTGGTGGCTCGTCCTGGCCGGTGGTGGCCTGCCACACCTTCTTGAAGATGAAGCCCGCGGCAATCCCACCGAGCACCCCGACCAGCATGCCGAGCGGTTTGTAGACCAACTTGTGCATTCTGCTCTCCGTTCCGTGTGTCCTCGATGGACACAGACCGGGCCGAGTGCCGTCGGTCACCGGCCGAGGGCCTTCTCCAGCTCCTTCTTGGTCATGGTGGAACGCCCCTTGACGCCCCGCTTCTTGGCTTCGTTATAGAGCTGGTCCTTGGTCGGGCCCTTCGGCCCCTTGCGTCCGGACCGCTTGCCGCCGCGACGCTGGGGCGACATGTCGTTCGTGGATGACCGACTGGCCTGTTTCGACTCGCCTGACTGCGCGCGGTTCTTGTTCACAGTTCTGGCCGCGATCTCCTCGGCCCGGTCCTTGCTCTCGCCGCGGTCCTTGGCCGACTGCTTGATGTGCTGGTACTGCCGCTCCCGTTTCTTGTTCCATGCCTGCTGTGGCATGTCACCCTCCTTGCTCTGGTCCAACGTCCACTTACGCGGGGTACCCACCAGACGCAGGGTGCTAAGCGTCGATGTCGAAGCCTCGAGAAGCAGCAGAGGCGGTCGCGTGGTCGCCCGTGAGCTCCTCAGCGCCGCATTATTCGTGAGCCCACCGTGGCGGCCGCGATCACAGCCAGCCCCGCGGCCGCACCGACGAGAGCGCGCGGGAGCCGCCCGGGCGGACTTGGTCGTGGAGGGAGGACCGCGGCGCCGGCGTGGTTGGCCCCATCCTTGTCGGTGAGCGGGCGAGCGAGCAGCTCGGCGAGATGGATCGCCTCCCGTCCGCCGCTGTCGAGTTGGTGGATCTGCGTGCGACAGCTGAATCCGTCAGCGAGTACCACGGTCTCCGAGTCGGCTTCGCGGAGCCGGGGGAGCAGGACCCGCTCGGCGCAGTCCTGGCTGACCTGCAGGTGACCGGGTTCGAAGCCGAAGTTGCCCGCCAGCCCGCAGCATCCGGACTCCAGGTGCTCCACCCGCACTCCGGCTTTGCGGAGCAGGTCCTGATCCGGGTCCCAACCCATGACCGCATGCTGGTGGCAGTGGACCTGAGCCAGTGCCTTCACTGCCAGCCGAGGCGGCTGGTAGCCCTCGGTGTGTTTGGTGAGCAGTTCTGCCAGGGTGACTGTCTGGTGTGCGAGCCGGCGGACGTCCTGGTCATCGGGAAACAGCTCGAGGGCGTCGGAACGGAACACCGCCGTGCAGCTCGGCTCCAGCCCGAGCACCAACCCGCCGGACCGCAGATGTGGTGCCAGTGCGCGGACGGTGCGGGTGAGAATGTGCCGTGCGGCGGCGAGTTGGCCGGTGGAGATCCAGGTCAGTCCACAGCAGACAGTGCGGTCAGGAAGGGTGACCCGCCATCCCGCGTCTTCGAGGACCTGAATGGCGGCGACTCCGACGTGGGGGTGGAAGTGGTTGGTGAAGGTGTCCGGCCACAGCAGGACGGTGCCGCGGTGGCCTTCGCCGTGCGGTCCGCGGCGGGCATACCAGTCCCGCAGGGTCTCGTTGGCGAACAGCGGAATCTCCCGGTCCGCGATGCCCGCGGCAGCTACCGTGAGACGACGCAGCCCGGGGGTGTGGGTGACCGTGTTGACAAGGGGACCGAGCCGCAGCCGCCTGACGACGTTCGCATGTAGCGGGAGCCAACCCATGGAGAAGTCCGATCGCGGGCGCTTCCAGGGTCGGCCGTGGTAGTGGTGGGCGAGGAACTCGGCCTTGTAGGTGGCCATGTCCACATTGGCGGGGCAGTCCGTCTTGCATCCCTTGCACGCGAGACACAGGTCGAGCGCGTCTTTGACCTCGGCCGACCGCCATCCGTCCTCGATGGGTCCGTCGCGGTGGCCGTTGAGCATCTCGAACAACAGCCGGGCTCGTCCGCGAGTGGAGTGTTTTTCCTCGTGGGTGACCTGGTAGGACGGACACATCACCGCGCCATCCTGATTGGTGTGTTGGCGGCACTTGCCGACTCCAACACACCGGTTGGCGGCCTGGGCGAACGAACCACCGTCATGGGGGTACCGGAAGTACAGGTCCTGAGGGGTGGCTGGGGCCCAGTCGCCACCCAGCCGCAGGTTGGCGTCCAACGGGTGAGGAGCGACGACCTTGCCCGGGTTCATCCGGTTGCCCGGATCGAAGATCGCTTTGAGTTGCCGGAACGCCGTGATCAGTTCAGTGCCGAACATGCGTGGCAGGAGCTCGCCGCGGGTCTGTCCGTCACCGTGTTCACCCGACAGTGATCCGCCGAACTCGACGACCAGATCGGCGGCACGTTCGAGGAACCGTCGGTACTCGGCTACTCCGGCGGCGCTGTAGAGGTCGAACGGGATCCGGGTGTGCACGCAGCCCTGCCCGAAGTGTCCATAGAGGCTGGGACCGGTGTCGGAGGCGTAGCCGAACTCCTCGTACAGCGCGGAGAGCCTGCGAAGGTAGTCGCCGAGCCGGTCGGGCGAGACCGCGGAGTCCTCCCAACCTTCGAACGTGTCCGACCGCGCCGGCACATGTGCGGTCGCACCGAGCCCCGCTTCGCGGACCTGCCAGAGCTCTGCCTCTCGATCGGGGTCGTCGAAGAACGTCACGGTGGGGGCGTTGGGGGACTCCCCCAGCGCATCGAGCATCCGCCGTGCGCGAGCGTCGGACTCGTCGGTGGTGTCACCGCCGAACTGCACCATCAGGAACGACGTCCCGTGCGGGAGTTCGGCCAGCGCCTCGGGGTTGAGGTTCTTGAGCTGCTCGTCATGGATCAGTTTGCGGTCAACACCCTCCAACGCGATCGGCTTGTGCGGCAGGATCGCCGGCACCGCGTCGGCCGCCGCGGCGATGTCCGGAAAACCCAGCACGACAAGGGTTTTCGCGGACAGTACGGGTACCAACTTGAGCTCGGCGCGGAGCACGGTGACCAGAGTGGATTCACTGCCGACCAGGAGGCCGGCGAGATCGAAGCCATGTTCGGGCAGTAGTGAGTCCAGGTTGTAGCCGGAGACCCTTCGTGGGATATCGGGAAAACGCTGGCGAATCTCCCCGGTGTAGCGATCTCGTAGGGCACGCAGCTGTCGGTAGATCTCGGCAACGCGGTCTCCACGCCGCTCAACCGCCGCATAGTCCTCGTCGGTCGTGGGGCCGACCCACAGACGAGTGCCGTCGTAGAGCAACACCTCCATCGAGGCGACGTTGTCGACTACCTTGCCGGTGCGCTGCGCGGTCGCCCCGCACGAGTTGTTTCCGATCATCCCGCCCAGCGTGCAGTTCATGTGTGTGGCCGGCTCCGGACCGAAGCGCAGCTTGGTGGGAGCCAGCGTCCGGTTGAGCTCGTCGAGCACAATCCCGGGCTGTACCACGCACCGCCGATTCTCGGCGTCGATCGACTCCACCGCGGTGCAGTACTTCGACCAGTCGATCACGACCGCGGTGTTGGTGCACTGTCCGGCAAGGCTGGTGCCGCCACCCCGGGAGAGCACCGGGACGCTGAACTCCCGGGCCACGGCGACCGCCTCGACCGCGGCATCCGGGGAGCGTGGCACAACGACTCCGATCGGGACCTGCCGAAAGTTCGAGCCATCGGTCGAATACGCCGCTCTGGTACCGCTGTCGAACCGGACCTCGCCGTCCACCCGCCTGGCAAGCTCCGCGGCCAGCGCGTCCACGTCCGGCTGGCGAGCGGTGTCCACTCGCACCACCGGGGCAGGAAGATCGACCTCAGCCATGCACGCCTCCCCAGATCACGTCGCGAGCCCACGGCATGAGCATGGGGTCGGCATACCCCAGGACAGGTCCGGCTATGCCGAGCGAGCCGGACAGCGTGACGCACGGCACCGGTCGATGGAGTACTACGCGATGCGGTTCGGTTCGGCGTTCTTGGACAGGAACCCCATTCCGTGCCCGGCGCCGGAGCGCGGTGGCGAGACCCGTCCACCGGCCGGGTCCAGGTGCCCGGCGAGATATGTGCTCTCGATGCGTTCGTGATCGGCGAACCATTCGATGTGCCGAAAGTTGGGGGTGGCCACCGCGACGTGTGCGGACAGGTTCGGTGCGCAGTGCGCCGAGATCTGCAGGTTGTGTGCGGCGGCCAGCGCCGCGACGCGCCGCCACTCGGTGAAGCCCCCGCAGCGCGTCACGTCGACCTGCACGCAGTCCACCGCCTCCGCCTGGATCATGCGCGCGAAGTAGGGCAGGTCATAGCCGTATTCCCCGGCGGCCACGTCGGCCGCGACGACTTCACGTACCCGCCGCAGACCGTCCAGATCATCGCTGGACACCGGCTCCTCGAACCACGACACGTCCCAGTCGGCTAGCCGCTGCCCGACTCGCCCTGCCAGTCCAACCGGGTAGCCGCCATTGGCGTCCACGAACAGTTCCACGTCGTCTCCGATCGTGCCGCGCGCCAGCCGCACCCGGTCGAGGTCCCGGGCCACCCGGCTGCCCCACGACTCGCCAATCTTGATCTTCACTCGGGGGATGCCTTGCTCGTGTACCCACCCGTCCAGCTGCGCGATCAGCTGAGCATCGTCGTACGTGGTGAATCCACCGCTGCCGTAGATGTCGACCTCCTCGTGAACCCGGCCAAGGAGAGTGCTGACCGGCAGGCCGAGCAGCCGGCCGGCGGCATCCCACAACGCGATGTCCACTGCGGAGATGGCGCACGACACCAACCCCACTCGTCCGAGATTGCGTACTCGCCGCTGCATCTCGTGCCAACAGGCGACCACGTCCAGCACGTCCCGACCGCGTACGGCGTCGGCCAGCACGGTGTGGATCAGGCCAACGCAGGTGGCGTCGGCATAGGTCCAGCCCAGCCCCTCCACTCCACCGCAGCGGATCCACACCACCACCATGGTTGTGGAGTTCCACGACAACGTGCCGTCCGCCTCGGGCCCCGGTGTATCGATCCGGTATGCCGCCGCCCGCACGCCCTCGATTACGCGCCCACGATCCGCCATGACACCTCCTTGTCTCCCACGGTTACCCGACATGACCACTGCTTAACACTATGGCTTCAGTGGAGACTAAAGAGTCAACCAACTACCGCGGCCGGTCCAGATGTAGACAAACAACAGGAGCCAGGAGACGGTGCATGTCCAAGTGGTGATCATGTGGCGCGACGCTGGCACAGTGGCAGGCGGTTAGCGATCGCGCGGACCGAACATGCCGCTCATGTCCCACGACTTCCCGTCGATCATCCGCCCGATGACCCAACCGACACACCCGAACACAAGGGTGATCAGGAAGGTGAGAAAGCCCTGGCTGGCCGCAAGGCCAAGCGCCAATCCGAATATCAGGCCAGTCTGGGTCGCACTCACTGGTTCGCTCCTTGCCGACGAGACTTCCACTGGGAGAAGGCATTCTGGACGTCGTGCGGCGAGCGAGCGACGGCATCGTCGTCCGGCTCGGCCGGCGTGACACGGGGGAGATGCACGACGACGTCGTAGGCGTCGAGTGGGCTCAGATTGGCGCAGACGTTGCCGTACTGCTGCCGCGTGACGGCTCGGACGGTAGTGGTGTCGGCTGCTGACAGCCGCCGGAGGTCTACCGCGAAGGGGCCGTCGTGGCTGACGGCCATGAGCGCGTCGAGGCTGCCGGTCTGGCGCGGTTCGAGTTGGGCGAAGAGCATGCCGGCATAGAAGTCGGTTCCTGTGTTGAGTGTCTGACCAGTGCCGCTGGTGGTGCCGATGACCAGGTAGTCCTCGCCGAGCCGGTCGGCGAGATGCATGCCCATGGTCGCGGCCGACAGCACGCCGGGCAGCGTGCCGGGCCAGCGTTGGATGTGGCCGTTGTGCGCGGTGACCACGATCCGGTCCTCGCGGCGCAGAACCCATTCGACAGTGTCGGCGATCGCGGCGTCCCGGTTGGCGAACGCGCCGTGCCGGTCGTCGCGGGCCATCGCGCGCATCGCCATGTCCATCGTGGTCGTGAGGCGCAGTGACCGCAAGGCGCGCTCGTAGGCCTCGACGGTGGTCCGCCGGACGTAGTCCAGGCGCCCGCTGGTCATGCGTGCGGTGAGGCCGGCCAAGCCGGCGGTCAGCGCGTCCCGACCTTCGGGCACGAGCGCGCGGTAGGCGGCCATGGTCGCGGCCAGGGCGAACGCCGACGTCCCCGCGAAGGTGGATGCGGTGTCCCGGATGACCGCGTCGACCTCGAACTCGGGGTCGGCTTGCGCGAGGTAGCCGACGACCGCATCTAGGCCGGGCAACAGGGACACGTTCGAGCCGCCCAGGTCGATCCCGTAGAAGCCGACCGGGCGTGTGGTGGAGGAGTTGTGTCGGCGCATCCACTCCAGGTGGGCGCGCATCTCGGTCCACAGTCCAAACAGCGAGGTGAGGCCGTTGGCTAAGACGTCACCGAGGTCACCGGTGTCGCCGCGGACCCACCTGTCGGTCAGCCATCCTTCGGTGAAGCCCGACTCCGTCGCATAGGCGGTGAACCCGTGCCGCTCGACCAGGTAGCGAAGCAGACGATGGCGCAGCAGGTAGGACTCGTGGTTGTAGTGCGCGCTCTCCCCGATGGCCACCACACGCGCGTCGCCGACCGCCTCGTCCAGCCAGGCCAAGTCGTCCAGCGGCGCGGCCGGGTCCAGTGTGCGCAGCGGTCGAATCGCTTCCCTGCCGAGTCGCGCCACGGCCGCGGTGTCTGTGGTCATTCTCGCCCTTCCTGATTGTTACCAGTTTTGGGAATGGTATCAGATGTGGGATCGTGGTGAGGTGGACATGCTCGACCTGCTCCTGCACCCGGTGCGGCTGCGCATCACCTACGCCCTGTCCGGCGACCACACCCGCACCACCGCCGAGCTGTGTGCGGCGTTGCCCGATGTCCCCAAGACCAGCGTGTACCGCCACGTTGGCCTGCTGGCCGAAGCCGGAGTGCTGGAGGTCGTCGACGAACGGCGGGTGCGTGGCGCCGTGGAGCGCAGGTACCGGCTGCGCCGCGAGCGGATGAAGATCGGCCTGGAGGAGGCGGGCTCGATGTCGCTCGAGGATCACCGGCATGGGTTCGCCGCGGCCATGGCCGCGTTGCTCGCGGAGTTCAACGCTTACCTCGACCGCCCCGGCGCCGACCCGGCCGCCGACTCCGTCGGCTATCGACAGGGCGTCCTGTGGCTCAGCCCCGACGAGATCACCGAGATGATTGGCGAGATCCGCGCGGTCTTCGCGGCCCGGTGGCACAACGAGCCCGTGACCGGCCGCCGCCCCCATCTGATGAGCGCGATCTTTTTCCCGACAGAGGAACCGATACAGGACAACACCGACCACCGCCCGTGAGTCAGCCGACCACGGCCCGAGCGAGGAGGGTCCACATGTCGAAACTGGGGGAGACCGGGGACTGGGTCCGGGAGAGGCTGCCGGAGTTGTTGGCTCAGCATCGGGTGCCCGGCGTCGCGGTCGCGTTCTGTGTGGGCACGGAGGTGTTCGACACCGCGGCCGGCGTGTTGAGCAGAGCCACCGGGGTCGAGGCCACCGTCGATTCGGTGTTCCAGATCGGATCGATCACCAAGGTGTGGACGGCGACACTGGTAATGCAGCTGGCCGACGAGGGAAAGCTGGATCTCGACCTCCCGGTGCGCACATACCTGCCGGAGTTCCGGATCGCCGACGAGACGGCGGCGACGCGGATCACCGTGCGCCAGCTGATGTGCCATACGGCCGGGTTCGAGGGTGACATCTTCACCGACACCGGCAAGGGCGACGACTGCGTCGAGAAGTACCTCGGCGTCCTCGGCGACGTTGCCCAGTTGTTCGAGCCGGGTGCGATGTTCTCCTACAACAATGCGGGATACTGCGTGCTTGGACGTGTGGTGGAGGTACTGCGCGGCAAGCCGTACGACGAGTGTCTCCGCGAGCACCTGTTCGTCCCGCTGCGGCTGACCCATGTAGCGGGTGATCCCTACGAGGCGATCCTGCATCGGGCAGCGGTCGGGCACCTCCAGCCGACACCGGACGCCGAGCCGCGGCCGGTGCCGGTGTGGGCGCTGACGCGCTCCACCGCGCCGGCGGGGGCGATGCTGGCGATGAGCCCGCGGGACCTGCTGGTGTTCGCCCGCATGCACCTGAGCGGGGGCATCGGCCAGGAGGGTACGGTGATCCTCAGCGAGACCAGCGTGGACATGATGCGGCAGCGCCAGGTTGAGCTGCCAGACCTTGGCAGGCTGGGCGATGCTTGGGGGCTGGGGTGGGACATTTTCGACACCCCGAGTGGGCCGGTGATCGGTCACGACGGCGGCGCCCTCGGCCAAACGGCGTTCCTGCGGGTCGTGCCCGGCTGTGATGTCGCGGTGGCCGTGTTGACCAACGGTGGCAACTCGTTCCCGCTCTACACCGAGATTGTGGTTCCTGTCCTGCGTGAACTCGCCGGTGTGGAGCTGCCGGCGCTGCCCGTGCCGGACCCCAGGGCGCCGCGGATCGACGCGTCACGGTATATCGGCACCTACTCGTCGAGCGTGTCCGACACGGTGATCAGTCAGGACACCGTCGGGAGGGTCTGGAGGGAATACATCCCCAAGGGCATTTTGGTCAAAGCCGATGCGTCGCCGACGAAGACCGAGCTCGTATCCTGGCATGGTGAGGCCCTGCTGCCGGTTGAGCCGGAGCGCGGCCTGTATCTGCCGCATGCCTTCCTCGGCGACGATGGCCATGGCCGGGCACTGTTCCTGCACACCGGACGGGCCGACCGGCGGGCGTTGGCGGACCGGTGACCGGTCACGGCCACGTCTGACGGGCTGAGCGGCGCTCGCGCTCGTCAGATGCGAGCCGCCGCGGTGTGCCGGCCCTCGGCGAACTCCTCGACCATCTTCGCGCAGAACGCGGGAAGGTCGTCGGGATTCCTGCTGGTGACAAGGCCCTGGTCGGTCACGACTTCCTGGTCTACGACGTTCGCTCCGGCGTTGCGCAGGTCGGTGCGGATGCTGGGGAACGAGGTCAGAGTGCGGCCCCGCACGACGTCCGCCTCGACCAGCGTCCACGGCCCGTGGCAGATCGCGGCGACCGGCTTGCCCGAGCGGACAAAGGACCGCACGAATTCCACCGCTTCGGCATTCATCCGCAACCGGTCCGGGTTCATGGTGCCGCCCGGCAGGATCAGTGCGTCGAACTCGTCGGCCGACACGGTCGAGACCACCGCGTCCACCGGCAACCGGTCGCCCTTGTCGATGTCGCCGTTCATGGCCTGAATCTCCCCGTCGTGCACCGACAGCAGTCTGACCCGTGCGCCAGCCCGTTCCGCCGCCTCTCGCGGCTGTTCGTACTCCACCTGCTCAACCCCGTCCGCCGCCAAAATCGCGACTTGACGCCCACGCAACTCATCCGCCACCCGGACCACCTCCCAGACTTCGCCCGTCCCCCGGCGATTACCCGATCAGCCGATGGTGAAACGACGCGACGGCGACAGCTCGCCTGGCGGATGTGTGACCATGATGGGTGAGCCGAGACGAGGGAATGACGCGATGGCGCGTTCGTGGCGAGTGATCAGACCCGGACCGATCGACACACGACCGTTGAGGATGGTCCAGGAGGCCCGTCCGACACCCGGAGACGGTGAGGTACTGGTTCGCGTACTCGCCTGCGGCGTGTGCCGGACCGACCTGCATGTCTGCGAAGGCGACCTGGATGTTCACCGACCCTCGGTGGTGCCCGGTCACGAGGTGGTCGGTGAGGTCGTCGACGGCGGTGCCAGATTCGCGGTCGGCGACCGGATCGGCATCGCGTGGCTGCGTGGGACGTGTGGGCGGTGCGAGTACTGCCGTCGCGGGGCGGAGAACCTCTGTGCGTCCTCTGTGTACACGGGGTGGGACGCCGACGGCGGCTACGCCGACTACGCCACCGTGCCGGAGACCTATGCCTATCCGCTTCCCGACGGGTATTCGGATGTGGAGCTGGCACCCTTGTTGTGTGCGGGCATCATCGGCTATCGGGCGCTGGACCGCGCCGAACTCCCCGACGGCGGGCGGCTGGGTATCTACGGCTTCGGTGCGAGCGCGCACCTGGCGGCTCAGGTGGCGCTCGCGCGGGGAGCGAAGGTGCATGTGCTGACCCGCAGCGCGGCCGCCCGCGAGCTCGCGTTGAGTCTCGGGGCCGTCTCGGCCAGCGCGGCCGCGGACATGCCGCCGGAACCGCTGGACTCGGCGATTCTGTTCGCGCCGGTGGGCGACCTGGTGCCGACGGCGCTGTCTGCCCTGGACCGGGGAGGAACCCTGGCCGTCGCCGGAATCCACCTGTCGGACATACCGCGACTGAACTACCAACGGCACCTGTTCTACGAACGACAGGTGCGCAGTGTCGCCGCCAACACGCGCGACGACGGACGGGACTTCCTCAATTTCGCGCAGCGGCACCGATTGCGTGTCACCACCACGCCTTATCCGCTGGAGCAGGCCGATCAGGCATTGGCCGATCTGGCGGCGGACCGCGTCGACGGGGCCGCCGTGCTGGTGCCGTAGCGGGTTCCGCTTCGTGCTGTCGTAGCTATCGGGTGGTGTGCGCCCCGCCGTTCACGTGAATGGTCTGACCGGTGATGTGACGGGCTCCCGGAGAAGCCAGGAACTCCACGGTCGCCGCGATGTCCTCCGGGCTGCCGGCGCGCTTGTCGTGCGTGGCGTCGATCAACCGGGCCAGCCGGTCCTCGCTGAGCTGTCCGCGGAAGAAGTCGGTGTCAGCGATGTAGCCGGGCGCGATGGTGTTCGCGGTGACGCCGCGGGGGCCGACTCGCGCGGACAGCCCCGCGGTCCATGCGGCGACGGCGGCTTTGGCGGCCCCGTACGAGGTCGACGCGTATTCGGCACCGATCGAGCTCACGGTGATGATCGAGCCGCCGGCGGCGATCGCCGGGAGCAGGGCGGTGGTGTTGAGCACGGTGCTGAGCAGATTGGCGTCCAGGTTGGCGCGCCATGCGGCCGCGATCTCCTCCAGGGAGGCGTGCTCGCCGAGGGGACGGTCCAGGTCGCTGTTCCCGCCGGCCATGGTGACCAGCACGTCGACTCGTGCGCCGACCTGCCGCGCGAACGAGGAGACATCTGTGGGGGACCTGGCATCACACTGGATCGCGCGGGCATCCAACGCCGCCGCGGCCTCGGCCAGTGTGCGCTCGTTCCTGCCGGTGATCACGACGTCGTCACCGGCCTCGGCGAAGCGTTGGGCCACCGATCGTCCGATGCCCTTGCTGCCGCCTGTCACGACTACGACCCGGGTCATGGTTGACCTCCCGTGTATGTTTAGGTCTAAATATACAGGAGGTCGCGTTGGCCGACACCGTGCGGGCCGCGGAGGGCTACCCAGTCGATGGTCCAGGCAGGGCTGTGCCCGTGGAGGTGGCCGCCGCATGGCGGCGAGAGCTGCCCGGTGTGCCCACGGGGTCGATCGAGATCATCACGCCCTTGTGGCAGGCGGCGAAGCTGCTGGCCGACGAGCGCAACAGGACCCTGCGGCGGCTGGGTGTGGAGCCGGCGTTGCTCGACCTGCTCAGCACCTTGCGCCGCGCTGGTCCGCCCTACACGCTGACCACTCGTCAGATCACTGAGCGGACGTTCGTCACTGCCGGAGCGGTGTCCCAGCGTGTCGCGCGAGCCGAGCGAGCCGGACTGGTGACCCGGTCCGGTTCCCAGGCTTCGCGCCGGGCTGTCGCGGTGTCGCTGACCCCAGCCGGTCACCAGGTGATCGAGACGGTCGTACGCGATCTTCTCGAGCACGAGGAGTCGTTGGTCGCCGCCTTGTCGCCCACCCAGCGGACAGGGCTCGCGGCAGCTCTCAGCGAGTTGGTCGCGAGCCTGCGACGTGACGGCTATCGGTAACTCGCGGTGTCCAGCCGGGGTGCCGGGCTCACAGCCATGGCGGCAGCCTCGCGTCGGTGTTGGCGGCTACGGCACGCGCGGCCGGGGTCGGCCTGCCGAGCAGCCAGGCACACAGCGCGGCTGCGGTGGCGGTGATGTCGTTGACCGCGGCCGGCGGGACGTCCTTGGGCCCGAGCCGATAGGCGGTGTTGATCCGGTCGATGGGTCGCAGCACTATGGCGGGACAGTCGCTCTTGGTGCCGACGGCGGCGGAGGCGTCGACGAGCAGGGCGTCGACGAGGTCGTCGGGAAGAATGTCGAAGTCGTCACCCATGTCAAGGTCGATCAGGTGCACCCACAGTTCGCGGGTGCGCATCCAGGGGATCTCGGCGGCGGAAATGCATCGACCCATGGCGCTGCGCACTGATGCGTGCCAGGCATGGGCCGGCATGGTGGCCAACGCGGTGAGCAGCCGTGAGTCGGCCTCGAGGACGTCGGTCAGTACCTCATCGGAAAGCCGCTGGGCGCCGCGTTCGATGTCCGCCGTCCTGCTGGCGGCATCGGGATACATCGGATGCTCCACACCCGTTCGGGCCCAAACCGTCAGATTGACCAGGGCGTCGGCATTGCGCGCGAGATGGGTGAGGACATGGGCCCGGCTCCAGCCAGGCAGCAGCGAGGGGCCGGCGGTGGCCTGCCGGCCCAGTTGATCAAGGCGTCGCAGAAGCAGCGCGGAGCCGTCGCGGACCCAGTCCACGCTTGGGGACCCTGCTGGCGTGGACTCAGTCACCGCCGTGCTCGGTCTTCTCGGCACAACAGGTGTTGCGCAGCTCGCCGATGCCGTCGACGCGGGTCACGAGGACCTGGCCGTCAGTCAGGTAGCGCCGCGGGATCCTGGCATGGCCGACACCACCAGGAGTGCCCGTGGCGAGGACGTCACCGGGTTCCAGCGTGAGAATCCTGGAGACGTACTCGACCAGAGTTGCCGGATCGAAGACCAGATCGGAGGTGTCGGCCTGCTGGACGGTCTCGCCGTCGACCTCGCAGGTCAGTCGCAGACCCGCCGAGCCATCCACCTCGTCCGTGGTGACCACAACCGGGCCGAACGGGGCGGTGGCTTCGAAAGTCTTGCCCTGCAGCCACTGCGGGGAACGGTACTGCCAGTCGCGGGCGGTGATGTCATTGATGACGGAATAGCCGGCGATACCCGAGGCGGCGGTGGCCAGGTCGGCCTTGCGGACCCTGGCGCCGATGACGACAGCCAGCTCCGCTTCCCAGTCGACCGCGTCCGAGGCTGCGGGCAGGGTGATGTCGTCGTAGGGGCCCACGAGCGCCTCGGGGAATTTCGCGAACAGCGTGGGATACCGCGGCAGCTCGCGACCCATCTCCTGAATGTGGGTGCGGTAGTTGAGGCCGACGCAGACTATCTTGCGCGGCCTGGGCACGACGGGAGCGTAGTCCAGGTCCGCCGTAGGGTGGACCGTGCCGGAGGCGGAGGCCGCGACCTGCCGCCATCGTGGATCGCGAAGCAGCGCGCCAACATCGGAATGCCCGGTTTCCACCGCGCTGTCCCCATCGATGCGGACAGCGGCTGTTGTGTCGGCGGTGCGGATGGTGGCGAGCTTCATCGGGCGGTGCCTCCTGTGGCGGCGGGATTGGTGGCGTCGGTTAGATACAGGCCCAGCCGTTCGCGAACGGGCGTGTCGCTGAACCGGAAGAGGTCCAGCTCGTCCATGGCGTCGATGGCGACCTCGGTCCAGGAGGGCACGGCGACCAGATCGCCACGACCGACCTCCACGTGTTCGGCGTCCAGATGGAAAACGCCGGTCCCGGTGAAGACCTGCCAGACACTGGATGCCGACTCCCGCGAGGCCGGGACGCGGGCGCCCGCGCGCAGTCGGTGCATTTCCATCCGAATCGTGGACAGCGCGTCGCCGCCGGTGGCCGGGTTGGTGAAGCGGACGGCGGCGTGGCCGGGACATGTCACCGCGTGCGGGTTTCCCGCCGCTTCCAGTTCGAGTTGTGCGGTGAGTGCGGCATCGGTGTGTTCCCAGCGATAGGCGCTGAGCGGTGACGTCGAGATGTCGCGTGGCGCCGAGAGGGGTCGCAGACCGGGGTGGCCCCACAGCAGCTCACCGGACGAGCGCTCAGGCGTCGTGCGGTCGCCGATGGTGTCTGGACCGAACTGGAAGAACTCGTTGTCCAGCGCGCCAATCAGGGGAATGTCCAACCCGTCCAGCCAGGCCATTGGCGCGTCGCCGGTGTTGTAATGGCCATGCCACGCCCAGCCGGGAGTGAGCAGCAGGTCGCCGCGACGCATCGCGATCGGGTCGCGGTCGACGACCGTCCACACGCCGTCTCCCTCCAGCACGAACCGGAATGCGTTCTGGGAGTGCCGGTGCACGGGAGCCACCTCGTGAAAGCCCAGGTACTGCACCGCCGCCCACAGCGTGGGGGTGGCGTGCGGCACGTTAGGCAGACCGGGGTTGGCCAGCGCGATGGCGCGGCGTTCGCCACCGCGTCCGACCGGAACCAGCTCGCCGGCACGCGCCGCGAGCTCGTAAAGATCAGCCCAGCGCCACCGGTGTGGAACCGCGGCCGGAAGCGGATGGGTGGGCATCAGATCTTCGCGTTGTGTCCACAGCGGTAGCAGGTCATGCTTGTCAAGCTCTTGGTGCAGCTCCGCGATCCGCGGGTCCCAGTCGGGCACGTTCCCGCCTCGTTTCCTGTCTTGCCGACGGCTACCGACTCAACGTCGACACCGAGCCGGGTCTGTGCCGACAGTACTGAGCGATTTCGTTGGCAGGAAACAGATGCAGCCGAAATTCTGCTATGAGGAACTCGTCCTCTCCGTCCTCCGCCGACAGCACCCCAGTCTGCCTGTGAACCCCGTCTACCGTCCGAGTAGGACGGCGTGGAAAGGCTGGGCGGTCAGCGGGGGAGGAATCGGGCGAGGAGATCGCGGACCATGACGCCGGTGTGTGTTGCGGGCACCAACAACGCGCGTGCGGGGAGGTAGCCGCGCCGTCGGGCATCGGCCAGAGCGCGGTGCCGGGTTTCGTAGGCACGCAGGGCGGTCGCGTGGTCGTCCGGGGTGGCCGCCAGAGCCTCGGCGAGGGTGAGGGCACCGGTCATGGCCAGACTCGACCCGTCGCCGAACAGCGACACGGCGGCCGCGGCGTCACCGACCAGCGTCACCCGTCCTTGTGACCAGGCGGGCAGCCGAACCTGGCTGACGGAGTCGAAGTACAGGTCCGTGGTGGTGCGCAGGCGGTCGAGCAGATCGGGGAGTTCCCAGCCGTCGCCGCGGTAGGTGTCCAGGACGATCTGTTTGTGCCGCTCGATGTCCCGGTGGTCCAGGCCGGGGATGACCGGGCTACGGAACATGAACGCCGCCCCCGCGTCTCCCCGTACTGGATGTACGGCCGCCGATCGTCCTGGGACGTTGTACATGACCACCGTGGTCGGGTCGGTGGCGGGGCGATGCAACTGGACGGTGGCGATGTAGAGGCCGAGGTGGCGGACGCAGTCGGCTTCGGGGCCGAACACCAGCCCGCGTACCGCCGAGTGCAGCCCGTCCGCGCCGATGACAAGATCGAACCGGCGTGGACGGGCGCGGTCGAAGGTGACGTCCACGCCGTCGGGGTCTTGGTGCAGCGCCGTGATGGAGTCGTCGAACAGGAACTCGGCGTCGTCATGTGCCGCTTCGGACAGGATCGCCGCGAGGTCGGCGCGAGGCACCTCGATCTCGTCGCCGCGGGGCCGGCCGAGCGCCAGCGGGCCGACTCGGCGGCCGGAAGCCGTGACGAAGGTCAGGCCCGGTACCCGGGTCGCGGCGGCGCGCAGCTGTGGCAGAACGCCCATCCGATCGGCGATGCGGACTGCGGCGCCCCGCACGTCAACGGGATTGCCGCTGGAGCGCTGTCCCTTGGCGCGTTCGACGACGGTCGGATGAAACCCGTACCGCGTCATCCAGAAGGCCAATGTCGAGCCGGCAATGCCCGCGCCGGAGATCAGCACCTTACGTTGTCCCACCTTGTCAGCTTAGCTGCACTCAGTGCCATACTGCAACGAGTGCGTGACGGCATCCGGTGTCGTACACTGCGCTCCATGTCGCCCCCGACCCACGCCGGCCGCACGCTGCGAGACCGCAAGCGGGATCGCACCCGCAGGGCACTCATCGCGGCCGCGGTGGATCTGTTCGAGCGCCGCGGTTATGACGGCACCACCGTTGCCGACATCGCCGCGGCCGCCGACGTCGGTACCCGCACGTTCTTCAGTTACTTCGGCAGCAAAGAGGAACTGATGTTCCCGGACAGTCAGGCACGGGTGCGGGCGGCAGTGGCGGCGATAGCGGCGAGGAGGCCGAGCGATCGGCCCGCCGACGTGCTGCTACGGGCGCTGCGAGATGTCGGCGCGACAGACGGCGGACTTGATGACATGGTGGGTCGGCTCACGGCCCTGCGGCTGCGGCTGATCCGGACCGTGCCCGCCGTCCGGGGGCGAGCCCTTCAGCTCGCGCTCGCCGTGCAACGCGAGATCGCCGGGCACCTGCGGCGGGCGTTCCCAGCGGAGTTGGACGACGTGGGCGCGGCAGCGCTGGTGGGCGCGTTCGTCGGCGCCGTCACCGGCGCGCTCCAGGTGCTGCTCGAGGATCCGGACACGCACAACGACCCTGAGTATCTGCGCCAGCGGTTGCACACCGCCATGGACGACGTGCTCCGTCCCTGGCGGTGACCTGCCTGGTGCCGCCTGCGCGCGTCGTCAGCCGCCCGCGGAGTGACCGTTGAGTTCGCGTGCGGGAGGCCGGTCGTCCGACGTCAGCATGGCCGCCTGCAACTTGCCGAGGAGCCTGACGAGCGTTTCGCGTTCAGACGGGCCGAGCAGGCCGCACATCTGCTTCTCGGCGGCGAATTGAACCGGGAACACGTGCCGTTGCAGCCGGTGGGCGGCGGGGGTGAGCTCTATCTCCATCATGCGCCGGTCGCTGGGATGAGGAACGCGGCGGATGAGGCCTGCCTTCTGTAGCGAGTCCAGGAGCCCCGTCACGGTCCCGCTGGTGACCCGCAGCTGCCGGGCGATCTCCGCTGGCCGCAGCGGACGCCCGGCGATTCGGATGATGGCCAAGATCCGAAAACCGGTGGGGGTGAGGCCGTGGGGCCGCAGCTGCCTGCCCAGTGCATCGGTGGCCATGGCGCAGGCATGGACGAGGTTGATCACCACGTCCGCCGCTGACGGGTCCATCTCGGGGAACTCGGCGGCGAGCTGTCGACTGGAGCGGACGGGGCCCTCACCGTTCATGCCATCAGGATAGCTTGGCCCCAAGCGAGCGAGTCTGTATGCTTGGGAGCAAGTAACTTGGTACCAAGCAAATGGAGTGAAAATGTTCAAGGTGTTCAGTAACCCAGACACGGTCGCGACCCCTGTCGCCAGCTATTCGCAGGCCGTCCGCGTTGAAACCGGGAACGGCGCGCTGGTCTTCGTCTGCGGGCAGTTGCCGCTGGACGCTTCCGGTCAGCTCGTGGGCGAGGGTGATATCGGCGCCCAGGCCGACCAGGTCTTCCAGAACATGCGGGCGGTGTTGGAAGCCAACGGCGCCTCGATGGACGACGTCGTTCAGACCACCACCTTCCTCACGGACATCACGTCGCTGCCCGAGGTCAACCGGACACGCGCCAAGCACTTCCCGCGCAATCCCCCGACCAGCACCACCGTCGCCGTCACCGCACTTGCCAGACCGGAGTGGTACTTGGAGATCGAAGCCATTGCCGCCGTGTGACAGGTCGAGTGGTCGGGTGCACCGACAGCCCTCTTTGGACATTCGCCGACGCGCCGCCCGCGGGGCGGGGGCGTGTTCGGGAGACAGTTCATGAGCGACTCGTGCCAGGCAGGCGCCTGCTGGAGATGTTTGCCCCGCCGGCCGTACGGGAATACGCAGCCATGTCCGTTACCAGCTCCGGTCACAGGGCGACCATGCCCTCCCAGGTGCGCGGCAGGCTGTCACTATTCGACCGGTTCGCCGACCTGGTAGGCGGCATCACGTCGAGAGCGGCCTTCTTCTCGTTCTGCGTCGCCCTGGTGGTGCTGTGGGGGCCGTCGTATCTGATCTTCCGCAGTGCTGACACGTGGCAGCTGGTTATCAACACCGTGACGACGATCGTGACGTTCTTGCTGGTCGCGTTGCTGCAGAACACTCAGAAGCGTTCGGACGACGCGGTACAGCAAAAACTCAACGCGATCGCGAAGGGACTGGCCGACACGATGTACCGAGTCAGTGTCGGCGAGCAGCAGGATCTTGCCCGTGACCGCAAGGAGCTGTTGCGAGCGGTTGGGCTGGAGGACAGGGAAAGCAGTTGAACCGGCGAGGCATTCGCGGCTCGAAGCAAGGAGAACATGATGGAAGGCGATGTTGTCGATCTGATCATGCAAGATCATCGCGAGGTTGAGCGGCTGTTCGACGAACTGAAAGAGCACCCGGAGAAGCGCGAGCTGCTTGTACCGACACTGACCGCGTTGCTCACGGCGCACAGCCGTGCGGAGGAAGCCGAAGTGTATCCGGTGGCGCGAAACGAGGCCGGTGAGGCCGAGGAAGTCGCGCACAGCCAAGAGGAACACGCCGAGGCGGAGCGACTGTTGGCTCGCCTGGCCGAGATGGAACCTCGTTCCGCGGCCTTCGACGAGGCGCTGTCCGAACTCGTGGAAGCGGTAACCCACCACGTCGAGGAAGAGGAGACAACGGTGCTGCCGGGCATGCGCGAGCGACTGGACGACGAGCGCAGGGCGGAGCTCGGACGCGCGTTCGCGACCAGTCGTGAGCAGCACATGGGCGAACGACCCGGCGAAGCGACCAGGGAGGAACTGCTGCTTCAGGCGCGCAATGCGGGCATCTCCGGCGCATCGACGATGTCCAAAGCGGAACTCGCCAAAGAGCTGAACAAGCAGACCTCAGGAAGCTGACACAAGGTAATTCCTGCCAGCGAAAGTCACCGGGCCGATCCGGTGCCGGGCGGGTCCGTCGCTCGCGGCGTTTGCCGGCCGGGCACCGCGGGAATCCGGAGGCATGGCGGACCTGAAGGAATACCGTCGTCGGCGTGATGCCAAGCGTACTCCCGAACCGGTCCCTGAGGCTGTAGCGCTACTAGGCGGCACTGACGACACGTTCGTCATCCAAGAACACCATGCGCGCCGTCTGCACTACGATGTCCGACTCGAACGAGAGGGCGTGCTCGTATCGTGGGCGGTACCCAAGGGCCTGCTCATGAAGACCGGAACGGTGCGGTTGGCGGTACACACCGAAGACCATCCGATGGAATACGCCACCTTCGAAGGGACCATCCCCAAGGGAGAGTATGGTGCCGGCAGAGTATCCATTTGGGACAAGGGACGATACGACACCATTCGATGGGACGGCGACGAAATCGAAGTCGTTCTCCACGGCAGCCGTGTCGACGGACGGTATGTGTTCTTCCGCAAGTCGAGCGCGGAGGATCCCAGGGCCTGGATGGTGCGCAGGGCGGGCGCCCAGCGTATCGACCGGAAATCAGTGACGGCCGACATCGAGGGCCGCCAGCTGAAGGTGACCAACCTGTCCAAGGTCCTGTACCCGGCGACCGGCTTCACCAAGGCTGAGGTGATCGACTACTACCGGCGCGTCGCCCCGATCCTGCTGCGGCACCTGGCGGGCCGGCCAGTGACGTTCCGCCGTTATCCCGACGGTGTCGGCGCGCAGTCCTTCTTTGAGAAGGACGTGTCCCGGCACGCGCCCGACTGGGTGCGCACAATGCGCCTTCCGACCCCAGGAAGCGCGAAAGGCGCCGCGTCTGCGGATTTCGCCATGATCGACGATTTGCCGAGTCTCGTGTGGGCCGCCAATCTCGCGGCCATCGAGTTGCATGTTCCACAGTGGACCATCGGCGTCCGGGGCGGCAGACGACCTCCTGACCTCATCGTGTTCGATCTGGATCCCGGTGCGCCGGCCACGATAGTGGACTGCTGCAGGGTCGCCGAGATGATCAGGTACGTGTTGGCCACTGATGGGCTGACCGGTTATCCGAAGACAAGCGGATCCAAGGGATTGCAGCTCTACGTTCCGGTACGCGTGACCGCTGCCGGGCAGACGTCGCGGTATGCCAGAGCGGTCGCCGCTGGGTTGGCCGAGGAACATCCCGATCAGGTACTGGCCGTGATGGCGAAGGCACGCCGCACTGGGAAGGTGCTCATTGACTGGAGCCAGAACAATCCCGCCAAGACCACGGTAGCGCCGTACTCGTTGCGGGCGCGCGAGGCGCCCACGGTGTCCACACCGGTGACGTGGCAGGAGGTCCAGCGTTGCCGTCGAAGGGAGGACCTCGTGTTCACGGCGGAGGACGTGCTTGATCGGATCGACGAACACGGTGACCTGTTGGCTGATCTGCACCGCGATCCGGGGCGTCTGCCCCGTCGAGGAAAGGCCGGCTGAGCAGCGTTGGTGTCCGCGAGATGGTCTTGCGGCCCCGTCGTGCTCGCATGGCCGCGAGAAGTCCAGGTCAGCCGCCATGCGGCTGACCTGGACAGTCGGATCAGGTGAGATCGAACCGGTCGAGGTTCATGACCTTGTCCCACGCGGCCACGAAGTCGCGCACGAACTTCTCCCGCGAGTCGTCGCTCGCGTAGACCTCCGCGAGGGCACGCAGCTCGGAGTTGGAGCCGAACACGAGGTCGACCCGGCTGCCGGTCCACTTGAGCTCGCCGGTGGCACGGTCGCGGCCTTCGAAGGCGCCTGCCTCCTCCGAGGTCGCCTTCCACTCCGTGCTCATGTCGAGCAGGTTGACGAAGAAGTCGTTGGTCAGCGACTCGGTCCTCGAGGTGAAGACCCCCAGCGGTGACTGCTTGTAGTTCGCCCCCAGGACGCGCAGCCCGCCCACGAGGACGGTCATCTCCGGCGCGCTCAGGGTCAGCAGGTTCGCGCGGTCGATCAACAGGAACTCCGAGGGGAGCCCGTTGCCCTTGCCCCGATAGTTGCGGAATCCGTCGGCGGCCGGCTCGAGCGCGGCGAACGATTCCACATCGGTCTGCTCGAGTGACGCGTCGGTGCGTCCCGGAGTGAATGGGACTTCGATGTCATGGCCGGCGTTGCGGGCGGCCTGTTCGACGGCCGCGCAGCCGCCGAGCACGATGAGGTCGGCCAGTGACACCTTCTTGCCCCCGGTCTGGGCGCTGTTGAAGGACTGCTGGATTCCTTCGAGCGTGCGCAGCACCGTTGCCAGGGCGTCGGGGTCGTTGACCTCCCACGCGCGCTGGGGCGCCAGGCGGATGCGCGCCCCGTTGGCCCCGCCGCGCTTGTCGCTGCCGCGGAAGGTCGATGCCGATGCCCACGCGGTGGACACGAGCTGGGCGACCGACAGTCCTGAGCCCAGAATCGTGTTCTTGAGGGCGGCGACGTCCTCGTCGGTGACCAGCTCGTGGTCGACCGCGGGGACGGGGTCCTGCCAGATCAGCGTCTCCTGCGGGACCAGCGGCCCGAGGTAGCGCTGGATTGGGCCCATGTCGCGGTGCGTGAGCTTGAACCAGGCCCGGGCGAACGCGTCGGCGAACTCGTCGGGGTGCTCGAGGAAACGCCGCGAGATCGGCTCGTAGATCGGGTCCACCCGCAGCGCGAGGTCGGTGGTCAGCATCGTGGGGGGACGCGTCAGCGAGCCGTCCTCGGGGTCGGGCACGGTACCGGCCCCGGCGCCGTCCTTCGGCTGCCATTGGTTGGCCCCGGCGGGGCTCTTGGTCAGCTCCCACTCGTAGCCGAACAGGTTCTCGAAGTAGCTGTTGTCCCACCTCGTCGGTGTGGCCGTCCAGGTGACCTCAATGCCGCTGGTAATAGCGTCCCGGCCCTTGCCACTGCCGAAAGTGTTCCTCCAGCCAAGGCCCTGCTCGTCGAGCGGGGCGCCCTCGGGTTCGGGGCCGACGTACCGGTTCGCGTCGGCGGCACCATGGGTCTTGCCGAACGTGTGCCCGCCCGCGATCAGCGCGACGGTCTCCTCGTCGTTCATGGCCATGCGTCGGAACGTCTCGCGGATGTCCCGCGCCGCGGCCAGCGGGTCCGGGTTGCCGTTCGGGCCCTCCGGGTTGACGTAGATGAGACCCATCTGCACGGCGGCGAGGGGGTTCTCCAGGTCCCGGTCGCCGGTGTAACGCTCATCGCCGAGCCAGGTGCGCTCGGGACCCCAGTAGACGTCCTCGTCGGGCTCCCAGACGTCGGCTCGTCCGCCGGCGAAGCCGAAGGTCTTCAAGCCCATCGTCTCCAGGGCACGGTTGCCCGCGAAGACCATGAGATCGGCCCACGAGATCGTCCGGCCGTACTTCTTCTTGACCGGCCAGAGCAGACGGCGCGCCTTGTCGAGGTTGGCATTGTCAGGCCAGCTGTTCAGCGGTGCGAAGCGCTGCATACCGGCGCCGGCGCCGCCGCGGCCGTCGCCAATGCGGTACGTGCCCGCACTGTGCCAGGCCATCCGGATCATGAGCGGGCCGTAGTGCCCGAAGTCGGCCGGCCACCATTCCTGCGAGGTCGTCAACACCTCGTCGACGTCCCTGGCCAGGGCGTCCAGGTCCACGGTGGCGAACTCCGCGGCATAGTCGAAGGCTTCGCCCATGGGGCTGGCCACGGCCGGGTGCTTCCGGAGGATCGCCAGATTGAGCTGGTTGGGCCACCAGTCGCGGTTGCTCCCGCCCTCGGTCGGATGGTTGAAGCGTCCGGCGGAGACCGGGCACCCGCCTGCGCTCTCGTCGTTCATCTCGCCGACGACGGCGTTAGGACTGTCAGACACGGAAATCCCTCCGGGATCAGAGCGTGCGCTCAGGAATTGGTTAGGTGGAGCAGGCGGGGCACAGGCCCCAGTAGGTGACCTCGGCCTCGTCGATCGCGAAGCCGTGGGCCTCGGACGCGGTCAAGCAGGGTGCGCTGCCGACGGCGCAGTCAGTGTCGGCGATGACACCGCACGATCGGCACACGACATGATGATGGTTGTCTCCGGTCCGCGACTCGTAGCGCGCCACGGAGCCCGCCGGTTGGATGCGCCGCACCAGGCCGGCGGCGGTCAGCGCTCGCAGCACGTCATAGATGGCCTGGTGGGAGACCTCGCCGAGATTCGCGCGCACAACACTGATGATCGAGTCTGTGTCGGCGTGCGGATGGTCGTACACGGCGGCCAACACCGCTACCCGAGGGCGCGTCACACGCAGAGCGACTCCACGCACCATGCGCTCGAAGTCGGCGGTCGTCGGCACACGCCGCAGTCTGGCCCACTTTCTGGAACCAATCAAGTTGTTGGAGCCCCACGAGCACCCGTCACGGTAGGTTGACCGTTGTCGCTGAGAACAAGCGCGGCAGTCGTGAGTTCACAGTGCCGCATTGACCAAGGGCACCGCATGCTCCGGTGTGACGATGTGGGTATGCATCTGACTCAGATCCGACTGATCGTGTCCGACTTTTCGGCTATGGCCGCCTACTATCGCGACGTCATCGGCTTGGCCCCGCAATACGCTGAACCGAGCCCGCCGTACGCGGCGTTCACACCAGCTCATGGCTCCTCGCTGTGTCTGCATGAACGCGCTGATCTCGCCGGCGTTCTCGGCGAGACACTCGCCCCGGCACCAACCGTCCCGGCCGATACCGTGATGATCGCGCTGCGCGTCAACGACCTTGCCGCCTACCTTGACGGTCTGACGACACGCGGCGGCCAGGTGTTGGCGGGACCGGTCGAATTCGGCGGGCGGATACGCAGCGCCTATCTGCGTGACCCGGAGCACAACCTGATCGAGATCCAGCAGTGGCTCCAGGTGCGTGACGGCGGTGAGATCCCCTCGGCCGACTGAGACCGCCCGAACCGCGCAGGCCATGAACCGGGGGCGGCACGCCCGTCGGTTGTTCCGTCCGGGCTTTGGCGGGGGCCTGTCCGTACGGGTGATGTGGGCATGTTGTGCCGTCATGGGTCGACCGTGCCGATCGTCTCTCAGCCGCAGGCACTCACGAGAAAGGGGGCCCACTGTGAACACCGTGGTCCGTGATGACTTGGGCACGGCGGAGTCGCGGTTGGGTCAGCCAGCATGTGCGGGTCGTCTGGTGGTGGAAGAGGCGACGCGCTCGTCCCGGCTGGCTGGCCTAGTGCGCTGCGGCCTGTGTGGGCGTTGGATGGAGTCCCATTGGGTTCACGACCGGCCGGGCTATCGGTGTCGTCATGGTCACACCAGCGGTGACCCGTGGCGGGACAGTGCGCCGGGCACCCTCGACTTGTTCGACGACCACCTCATCACCCGCATCGCGAAGCAGCTCACTGAACCCGCGTACCAAGCAGACCTCGATCAATTGGCGGCTTTCCTCCACGCCGGCGACCTGGTGATCTTGTGCACGCGGACCAGGCTTGCCGTCACAACCCGTCATCCATGCACCGAGCATGGCGACAGCGGCCCAGTCCCGGTCAGACGCCGGTGACGCCGTCGATGCGTTCCCGGATCAGGTCGGCGTGGCCGCCGTGGCGGGCGTATTCGCCGATCATGTGCGTATAGATCCACCGAAGCGTCACCTGGCCGCCGAGGAAGGGGCTGGTCTGCTCGAGCTGCCGGCCGGCGCAGTTGGCGCGACCTTGGGCGATCTCTGCCTCCCAGGCCCGGCGGGCGATGTCGAACGAGATGTTCGTCGTGAGGTCGAAACCGCCGTTTGGGCCGTCTGGATCGGCGTGCGGGTCGTAGATGGGCGCGGTGTCCTCACCAACCAGGACTCGGCGGAACCAGTTGCGCTCGACCTCGGCCATGTGCTGCACCAACCCGAGAAGGGTCAACGGCGAGGGCGGCACCGAGGCCGTGCGCACCTGCTTCTCGGTAAGCCCGGCGCACTTGACCGCCAGGGTGGCGCGATAGAAGTCCAGCCAGCTCTCCAGCGTGGTGCGCTCGTCTGTGTCCAACGGTGGCATCGGCCGATCTGTCGTCACGTTCGACATGATGGCATCCAACCCGGACAGCCCGAGCAGACCAGCGCCGAAGCCGGCTACGTACCGGCCTTCTCGGCCCCTTTCTTGGCAGCGTCATAGATCAACTGCAGGGTGTCAGACACGGCGACCGCCGTGAGCCCGGTGCATACCGTTCTGGCCACTCTCGGCGCGAACACGAACCCAGCGGTCAAACCGCTCGCGATCCAGACCGCGAGGCAGAACGGACAGGTCAACAGTTCCCCTGCGGCATGCTGGGCGCCGGTGCCGCGGGGCGATTCCATGACCTCGGCGTCGCCCGCTTGGCTTTCGTAACGGGCGAATGGAGCGCGAAGCGGACTGGTGACGGCGTCCTTTGACAGCAGCCTACTCAATTTGTGTGTTGCCACGGACAGACGAACCGTGTCGGCCAGGCCGAACTCGGGGGGCGTCCTGCCAAGCTTCTTGGCCAGCAGGGCGGTACCCCCGCACAGCCCGCCATAAACCCCGAGAACGGTGAGATACCCACGCAACGGACGGCTGTGTTGTCCCCGGTACAGGTGTTCGACGCGCTTTGCCCAACGACGTGGTGAGAAGTCCATGGCGGCGGGTACCCGCAGGACGGACGGACCATTCGGAACGCGCAAAGCCCAGTCCAGGTGCGGCGGCAATCATCTCGCCGGCCATCGGCTTGGACAGTCGAGCGGGGGGAGGGAAGCGAGCAGATGGCGGTGCGGGACGGGATCGGTGAGCCGTGGGGAACCAGAACCCCGTATGAGCCAGGGGAGCAGTGGCCCGTTCGGGTGGACGGCTTCCTCGATGGCGGACTGGACGTGTCGGAGGTGGATACCTGGGTGCCGTCCGCGTCAGTGCTGCACTCCAACGGCGACGCGCTGGACATCGCGGTCAAGGACGGGCGGATCGTCGGAGTGCGTGGCCGGGCACACGATCGAGTCAACCGTGGTCGGATGGATCCCAAGGACCTGTTCGGTTGGCAGGCTTCTCATGCCCGCGATCGGCTCACCCGGCCGTGGGTGCGCGACGGTGGCCGGTTGGTGGAGTCCGATTGGGACACAGCGATGGACACAGTAGTGGCCCGGAGTACCCAGCTGCTCAACGAACGTGGGCCAGGAGCGATCGGGTTCTACACCAGCGGGCAGCTGTTTCTTGAGGAGTACTACACCCTCGCTGCTATCGCTCATGGGGCGATTGGCACCAACCATGTGGACGGGAATACCCGACTGTGCACGGCGACCGCGGCAGCGGCGTTGAAAGAGAGCTTCGGCTGCGACGGCCAACCCGGTTCCTACACCGATATCGACCACGCCGACGTGATAGTCCTGTACGGACACAACATGGCAGAGACCCAGGCCGTGCTCTGGGAACGGGTATTGGACCGGATGGCCGGGGCCAATCCCCCCGCGCTCGTCTGCGTGGACCCTCGGCCCACTCGGGTCGCCGAGGCGGCGACGGTACACCTGGCGCCGCTGCCTGGTACCAACGTCGCTCTGATGAACGCGATCCTGCACGAGATCATCGTCCACGGCTGGATCGACAAGGACTATGTGCGGGCGCACACCGTCGGCTATGACGAGCTGGAACACCTGGTCAGGGACTATTCTCCGGAGCGGGTGTCGAAGATCTGCCGGGTGCCAGCCGAGCGCATCCGCGCGGCCGCCGAGGTGATCGGTGGCGCGCAGCGCTTGGTGTCCACGGTGCTGCAGGGCTATTACCAGTCTCATCAGGCTACCGCCGCCGCGGTTCAGGTCAACAACGTCCATGTGATCCGCGGTATGCTCGGCCGTCCCGGGTGCGGTGTGCTGCAAATGAACGGCCAGCCCACCGCTCAGAACACCCGCGAGTGTGGGGCCGACGGTGATCTTCCCGGTTTCCGTAACTGGGCCAACGATTCCCACATGGAGGAACTGGCGAGGCTGTGGAATCTCGAGGTGTCGCGTATCCCGCATTACGGTCCGCCGACCCACATCATGCAGATGCTGCGCTACATCGAGCAGGGCAGCATCCGGATGCTGTGGGTGTCGGCGACGAACCCTGCGGTGTCGCTTCCCGAACTCGCACGGATCCGTTCCCTTCTCAGCCAAGAACGACTGTTCCTGGTGGTGCAGGACATCTTCATGACCGAGACCGCGGAGCTGGCCGACGTGGTGCTGCCGGCCGCGGGGTGGGCCGAGAAAGTGGGCACGTTCACCAACGCCGATCGTACCGTGCACTACTCCGGCAAAGCGGTCGATCCACCTGGTCAGGCAAAGCCAGATCTGGACATCCTCCTCGACTACGCCCGCCGGATGGAGTTCCGCGACAAGGACGGAGCACCATTCCCATCGTGGACCGACGCCGAATCGGCTTTCTCGGCATGGCAGGAGTGTTCTGCGGGCAGGCCGTGCGACTACACCGGTCTGTCCTATGCGATGCTGCGCGAGCGTGGGATCCAGTGGCCGTGTGGACAGGACAGTCCGCAGGGAACGGAGCGGCTCTACGAGCACGGCCGGTTTTTCGCCAGCCCGGACGACTGTGAGGACTATGGTCATGACCTGATCACTGGCACTCCGGTCGAGCCAACCGAGTACCGTGCGCTGAACCCGGACGGCAAGGCCATCATCAAGGCTGCGGAGTACCTGCCGGCGCACGAGACGCCCAGCGCGGAACATCCGTTCGTGTTGATCACCGGCCGTACCCTGTACCAGTTCCACACGCGCACCAAGACCGGCCGATCGCCGCAACTGAACGAAGCCGCCCGCGAGGTATGGGTCGAGATCTCCTCAGAGGATGCCCAGGCGCACGGAATTGGTGAGGGTGACCTTGTCGAGGTTCGCTCACCCCGGGGGAGGGTGCGGGCGTGGGCCCGGATTACCCGGATCCGGGAGGGTGTGCTGTTCCTGCCGTTCCACTACGGCTACTGGGACGCCGACGGTGAGCACGACCGGGCGGCCAATGAACTGACGATCACCATGTGGGACCCGGTGTCCAAACAACCGCTCTTCAAGACCGCGGCCGCCGCGGTCACCCGAGTCGCCAGTGGCCAGGGCCCGGCGCCGGCACCGACTACCACCGCCTCTCGTCCGGTGGACCCCGTTCCCGAAACCACTGGCGGCGAGAGCGCCCTGGTGTGCGAGGTCTTCACCGACGGTGGTGCGGCATGAAACTCGGTATGGTCATTGGCGAGCTCCACCGCTGCGAGAACAAACTGGCCAGTCATCTTGCCGTCCTGGCCGACCGGCACCGCACCGACCACGAGATCCACCACGTCGCCCGCGACCTGATCACCTGGTCACATCAGCACATTCGTCAGCTCAGCGACACCGGACACCGCTTCGGTCTGAACCTGGCCCAGGAACCCGGGCGGGATCCCGGCCTGCCGCGTGCGGTCAGGGAGAAACTGTCCCACTGGTTCGGGTGCCGACCCGAGCCAGGCCTGCTGCTGCTCGCCGACCTACGTCATCTGCACCTCGTCGCCGCTGAAGTCTCGCTGAACTGGGAACTGCTCGGTCAGGCCGCCCAGGCCACCAAGGACACCGAGCTGCTCGACCTGACCACGCGCTGCCACCCGGAGACCCTCCGTCAGATGCGCTGGGCCAACGCCATGCTCAAGGTCACGGCTCCGCAGGCCCTCACCAGCTGATCACCTCGCGGGTTCACCGGTTTCGATCGTCGTGTGTGCGGGCACTGGTGTCATGTCTGGTCTCGGTCGGCAGGAAGGGCCCCGGCCAGACTCTCCGCGATCGCGACGGCGGTGTCAGTGAGGATGGAAATACGCCTTGGCAGGTCTTCCTGTCGGAATCGGAAGCGGGGAGCGGCAAAGGCGATTGCGGCGATGGAACGGCCATCGTTTCCCTGAATGGGCACCGCGGCGGCAGCGAGGCCTTCCTCTGTTCCCTCATTGTTGACCGCAAAGCGGCGTTCACGGACGATCGCTAATTCTTGGAGTAGCTGGTCGATATCGATCGCCTCGCCGCCGCCGAGGTACAGTTGCCGCACGGCGTCAGCCGAAAGGTCGGCCAACAGCACCTTGCCTCCGGACGCCTTGTGCGCCGGCACAAGCTGTCCCGTCCGGTTGCCGACCCTGATCACCTGATCACACTCGACAGAGTCGATGAACCGCACCTCGATTCCCACCCGCACCTGCAAATTCACGGTCTCGTTCAGAACCATCGAGAGCTGGTGCAGATACGGCCGGGTGATTCGGCGCAGCGCGGCGGTCGGTCCCGAAGACTCCTCCGCGCCGCGGAGAATGCGACCCGGCCGATAGCGGCGACCAGCGCCCGGTTCGGCGAAACCTCGATACACCAGCATCGACATCAGCCGGTGCGCCGTCGACGGCGCCACGCCGATCCATTCCGCCGCCTCCGTTATGCCCAACGACCCCTCATGCTGCAGCAATTGCGCCAACCGCAAGGCGTTGTCCACTGAATCGATAGAGTAGGCGGGCCGGTTCCTCACGGCCGAAAGTGTAACCGGCGGCCGGAAACCCTTCCAGCCTTCTTGGATGCCGGTCCCCGCGTTTCCCACCCCCAACTGTCGCTGCCTCGATGTACTCGATCATGGGCGGTGGATCCACCAAGCCGTTGGTTTCCGCAGCGCGGAATTCGGGCCCGCCGAGCTCGAAGATTCTGTACCCAAGAATTCGAATGGGTGCGCCTGATGCTGTGTTACGGTCCGGCGTCGTGACGCGGCAAGGGACACATTCGGCCAGCGGTTCTGTGACTGACGGATGGACAAGACTGGCGTGCGGCGCGGTGGCCGGATTGCTGACTGCCATGGTGGCGGGGACAGTGGGGATGGCCTTCGTTCGCACGGTCATGATTAGTGACGTCGCGGTCTTCGCCGGCATTGGTGCCATCACCGGCCTGCTGTTGTCAGCCGTGGTGAGCTACCGGCCCGGTGCCCTCGCGCCCGTAGTCGCTACCGGGCTGGTGTTGAGCGTGCTCGAATGGCTGTTCTGGTATCTGACCGTGGCGCCGCTGCTGACCGGACGGATGCCGACCTGGTCGGCGGCGGCCGCCGGTGGCAACTTCGCCGTGCTCGTCGCCGGGCTGCTGCACGGCGGGCTGACCGGCGCACTGCTGCAAGGCTTGCTCGCTGGCCTGGCCCGCCAGAGTTCTGCCGGTGCGCACGCGGCCGTGGGTCGGCGGGACCGGGTGCGCGTCGTGATCGTGGGCGGCGGGTTCGGCGGGATGGCCACGGCCCGGCGACTAGAGCGCTTCGTGGCCCGTGGCCAGCCCATCGAGGTCACGCTGATTAGCGATTCGAACTTTCTCCTGTTCACCCCGATGCTCGCCGGGGCGGCTTCCGGTGCCGTACAAGTGAGCCATATCAGCGCGCCGGCCAGGGCGGTGTGCCTGCACACCACCTTCCGCCGCGGCCGGGTGCTCGCGGTCGATCCAGCCCGGCGCACGGTGCGGGTGACCACAGCGCGGGGAGGCGTCGAGGATGTCGGCTATGACCATCTGGTCGTCGCGACCGGAGCCGCACCGCATTTCCTTGGACTGCCTGGTGTCCAGGCGCGTGCGTTCCCGCTGAAGACACTTG
>JAFAZC010000138.1 GCA_019239965.1 Kutzneria sp.
CCCCTCCCGTCCCTGCGACCAGGAACAACAGTGGAAAGCTGGGCAGACCAGCGGCTACCTCACGCCCGAAACCCGACGGTCAGCTGTCGCCTGCCACGCCGACCACCCAGAACCCGCATCGGTGGATCGAGGCTAAGGCATTTCAACCCCCGCGCCCACGCGCCACCACGCCGGAGCCCCGCCGACGACGATCGACGTTCAACCGCTTGGCCTGCATAAACACCGCGATCTATCGTCCACCGGATACCGGCGTCCAGACCTCGACAACGCGACCCCTGGGCCTCCGGAAAGATCATTGACAGCAGTCATGTAGTCCGGCGATCATCATGGGAGCATCCCGGCGGTCGGCCACGGACCGGAAACGCCGCTGTAGCAACAAAACGCAGCGACCTCTTCGGGACGCAAACTGTGGTCAGCAGACCGTGCTCCCCATGCGCTCCCCAAAATCACCGATGGCCCGCCGACGAAGATCATCGACAGGCCATCTGATCAGCGAACACGCACTGTGGGCGATACTGGGGTCGAATCAGTGACCTCTTCGGTGTGAACGAAGGACGCCATAATGCGTCGACCTGCGGAAACGTGACTCTTGCAGGTCGGCGCGGATCCGTTCAGGGTCTTTGAATGCAGTTCGGGACCGTTCAGGGTGCATGTCTACTCCCCACTTGCTCCCCATCGCGCTCGCCGGCATCAGTAGCGGCGCATCTTTCTCCGTGCGCGGACCGAGGCCACCCGCACGGATTCAGATTGTCCAGTCCTGCCAGCTCAACCCAGCAACCCGACTGAATTCGCCAGTGTTCGCGGTGACGACCGTCAGGCCGCGCCGGAGGGCTTGGGAGGCGATGAGTAGGTCGTAGGCGCCGATCGGCGTTCCGTCTTTCTCCAGATCGGCACGTATCCGGCCGGCGGTCTGGGCGTCTTCGTCGTCGAAGTCCAGCACGTCCAGGTCGCCGGACAGCAGGATGCGCAGGCGTTCGGTGTTCTCCTGGATGCGCCCGCTTTTCGCCACGCCGTACCACAGTTCGAACAGGACGACAGAGGAGATTGCCAGATAGTCGCCGGCCTGCTGCGCCTCCCGGAACCGTTCCCGCACTAGGGCGGGCTTGTTCCGCAGCAGCGCGACCACCGCGTTGGTGTCGAGAAGACAATTCACTTGAAGATGTCCTCGCCGATCGGCGTCAGCGGCTGGTTGCGGCCGTCGGCGAACAGGGGCACGTCGGTGAACCGGTCCAGCTCAGCGAACCACGCGTCGAGGTCAGCGGCGATCGGCTCCAGTAGCACGCCCTCGCCCACGTGCCGGACCCGGACCCGGTCACCGGGCAGCCGGAACTCTTTGGGCAGTCGCACCGCCTGGCTGCGGCCATGGGTGAACAGTCGGGCGATCGCCGTGTCCGCCATGAACCCTCCTCAAGTGGTAGCTACCAACAGTGTATACCGCCGGTTGGTACGCCGCGCGGGCGTCGACGGAACGACAACGACTCACACGTTGATGACCGTATGGTGTGCCCGCAATGATCACCGGGGAACAGAGTAGTGGCCGGACCAGCCGTGAAACGTAGCCAGATCAGCGGAAACGGTCTGAACACTTCGGACTGCAAGTGTGGTCAGCAGGCCCTGCTCCCCATGCGCTCCCCACAATCACCGACGGCCCGCCGACGAAGATCATCGACAGGCCATCTGATCAGCGAACACGCACTGTGGGCGATACTGGGATCGAATCAGTGACCTCTTCGGTGTGAACGAAGGACGCCATAATGCGTCGACCTGCGGAAACGTGACTCTTGCAGGTCGGCGCGGATCCGTTCAGGGTCTTTGAATGCAGTTCGGGACCGTTCAGGGTGCATGTCTACTCCCCATTTGCTCCCCGACCGTGCTCCCCATGGTCAGGGCGCCGCGGAGCAGCGTCGCGCGGGGGATCGTCCGCGCGCCTGGCGTCAATTCGAGCCGAAGACCTCGATGCCGCATTTTGCGGCACCGCTTCGTTCGATCCTTGCGTCACTGGTAATCAGCGTTGCGGTCAGGGCCTCGGCCAGGGCGACGTACTGGGCGTCGTAGGCGCTTAGGTTCGCGTGGAGTACCCGGACGCGATCCCACAGGAAGAGCGTCTCGTGCCGGACGAGCGGGAGTTGCCGGTAGGCATCGATGGCCCTGGCGACTTCGCGTTCCGTGAGTTTGTCCGCCCTCCTCATACCGAGCAGGGCGGACTGGATCTCGTAGTCGATCAGTGTGGGTACGGCAACGGTGTCAGCGGCGCCCACCCGCGTGCGGACAGCGAGGCCAAGCGGATCATGGTTCGTGAGAAAATGCACCAGGGCTGAGCAGTCGACTACTACCGTCTCGCTCATCGCCCGATCCGTGCCGCGTCGATCGCGGCCAGCACGTCGTCGGTGCTTATACTCGCCGTGGTCTCCCGATTCAACCGCGCCACCATCTCCACCAAGGTAGGCTTGGACGTCTCGCGGGCGATGAGATCGAGGAAGTATGCCTGAAGGGACTTGCCGGTCTGGGCGGCGCGAACCTTCAGTGTCTGGATCTGGTCATCCGGGACATCTCTAATCGTCAAAGCAGACATGTTTGCAATATAGCATCAATGCCTGCAAAATGCAGATAGTGGCACTGAACGCCTTTACCGCGCCCGGAGCACGGCAAGCCGTCCTCGGCGTTCCAGATCTGCCAGCGTGTACCGCGCCAGAACTCGCCGCTGCAGCCGTGACCTGGCGTTTCGTCACCGTCGACGCCTGGCATGATCACCTCCCGTGGCGTTCCGTCTCTTGTACTTGCTCACAGTTCGGGTGCTCGGATGGCTGATGTTGCTCGCCGGCAATAGGACCGCGGTGATCGCCGAAGTGCTGGTACTGCGGCACGAGGTCGCCGTGCTGCGTCGCCAGGTCATCCGACCACGACTCACCTGGCCGGACCGGGCGATCCTGTCCGCCCTCGCCCGACTGCTACCACGCCCGCTCCGGACATACCGCATCGTCACACCAGCCACACTCCTGGCCTGGCACCGCCGTCTAGTCCGAAAGAAGGACCTACCCACACCGGACAGGGCGTCCATCGATAACCGAAGAGATTCGCAGCCTGGTTCTGCGCCTGGCACAAGAAAATCCGCGATGGGGACACCGCCGAATCCAGGGTGAACTACCCCGGCTCGGCCACCGGCTGGGAGCCGGCACGATCCGCCGGATCCTGGGCCAAGCCCGCCTGAGGCCGGCTCCACGCGGCGCGGACACCTCATGGCAGACCTTCCTGCGCAACCAGATCCAGGGCCTGCTCGCAGCGGACTTCTTCCACATCGACACCATCGGCCTGCGCGGACTCTACGTGCTGTTCGTACTGGAAGTCCGCACCAGGCGAGTCCGCATCCTCGGCGTTACCACACACCCGACCGCCGCATGGACCGCCCAGCAGGCCCGCAACCTCGTGATGGACTTGGGAGAACGCATCACGTCGTTTCGATTCCTCATCCGAGACCGGGACACGAAGTTCACAGCCGGGTTCGATGCCGTGTTCGCCAGTGAAGGGATCAACAGCGTGAAGATTCCGCCGCGGACACCTCGCGCGAACTGCTACGCGGAGCGATTCGTACGCAGCGTCCGCGCGGAGTGCACCGACCGGATACTGATCTACAACGAACGACACGCCGCCGCCGCCGTCCTCGGAGAGTACGCCCGGCATTTCAACGACCACCGACCACACCAAGGCCTCAACCAACACTCACCAAACCACGATCCGGTCAGCGTCATCCCGCTGGACGTCCCGATCATCCGCCGAAAGGTCCTCAGCGACATGATCAACGAGTACCGGCGAGTCGCCTGACCTGGTCCCCGACTGCGCACCGACTTTTGGCACGGTACAGGCTCGGGCACGAGCGCAAAGACGTCGACGACCTGTACTCACACGTCACCGAGCAGATGATCGAGGACACACTGACGGCCCTCCAGCTGCGGTGGGAGCAGGATGGCGGATGGACCTGGGCCGAAAACCCCGCTGTGGAGCCAGAAGCGGCATGACCTCTTCGGATTCGGGGTCGTGGTCAGCAGACCGTGCTCCCCATGTGCTCCCCACAATCAAAAACGGCCCGCCAATGAAGGTCATCGACAGGCCGTCTGACCAGCGAAAACACACTGTGGGCGATACTGGGATCGAACCAGTGACCTCTTCGGTGTGAACGAAGCGCTCTCCCGCTGAGCTAATCGCCCGCTTCCGCGGTACGGCAGGACTCTACACGGCCGTCCCAGTCACAGCGACGCGGGGTGGTTGCCCGGCGGCACCTGGACACGCATCGCCACAGACAGCGTGGCTGATCCGGCCGCGGACAGCGACGATCACCGAGGCGATCACGAATGGCCACTGGCGACGACCTTGGTCGGCGTATCCGGCATAGTCCTGCCGGGCTCGAGGGACACCGCGAAGCCCGCGTGTGCCGCCGCGGAGGCGGACCAGTGCAGTGACTCAGGACCGGCGCCGGCACTGGACACGTCGAACACTGCAAGGGGCTCCGGTTTGCCGTTGGTGAGCCCCCAGAGCACGTAGGTCTGGTTGGCCATGTCATTGGGAGTCAGACCGGCCGGCACCAGCTCGGCCTGGCCGCCGCCAGACAACAACACGGCGAGCTGTTCACCGGTTCCCGAGCTGAGCTGGACACGCCGCATGGAGGGGTCGGTGAGGATGCCGACCATCCTGGCCTGCTCGGCCTCCTGGATCCGTTCCCGACTGGCGACCTGGCCGAGCCGCACCCCGAGCACAACGGCGATTCCCGAGACCACGACCAGCAGGACCGCCGCGGCCACCAGGAGCCCACACCACACACGGCCGCGTGACTCCAGCGCGACCACGGGTGCCGCCGGCTCCGTCGGCGTAACCTGCGGGATTCGTTCCACCGCAGCCATCAGCCGATCACGCAGGCCGGGCGGGGGTTCCTCCAGGGGCACCGAGGTACCGAGCAGGGCGCCCAGCCTCTGCGTCGAGCTCGCGGTCTCCTGGCATGCCGCACATCCTGGCAGGTGTGCATTGACCAGGCCGTCCTCGTGAGCCTCGAGGGCATGCAGTGCCCAGCCAATCACCAACTCGTCGCATGGGCACCGTCCTTCGTTCCGAGGCGCATTCACCAGCGTGCCCCCGTCCTCATGTCTCCGAGTAGCGAGGACAGGATGCCCCGCAGTCGCCGAACACCAGCGAAGGTTCGTGACTTGACCGTGCCGAGCGGAAGACCAGTCAGTGCGGACACCTCGCGCTGGGTGTATCCGCCGAAGTAGGCAAGCGTGATGACCTCGCGCTGTTCCCTGGGCAACCGCCCGAGCGCCTCCCGCACCTGTCCCCCGAGGACTCCCGCCAGCGCATCCTGGTCGGCACCTGGTCCCGGTGACACGAGCCGCTCGGCGACCTCGTCGGCCTGTGGCACCGTTCGTCGACGCTGCACGGCCTCCTTACGCACTCCGTCGACGGCTTTATGGTGCACCAGCGTCAGTAGCCAGCTGCCGAATCCGCCGCGCCCCGGGTCGAACCCGGACGGGTTGCGCCACAGCGCCAGAAAGGCCTCCTGCACCACGTCCTCAGCGAGCTCCGGATCGATGCAGATCCGTCTGGCCAGCGAGTACGCGTGCCGGCAGTACCGGTCGTAGAGTTCGCCGAACGCCTCGCAGTCCCGGTTGGCGACCCTGCCCACCAACACGACGTCGGTCGGCGCTCCCTCCGTGGTGACCTTCTCGGTCCTTCCACCGGAGGCATGACTCCAGGCAGGGGGAACGGGCAATTCAGCCACTACGGAAATCCTCACGTCCAGACATTCGCGCGACATGCGGTACCAGGTTCAGAGTAAACCGAGCAAGATGGAAGGTGATGAGGGAGAGTAGGGTCACCGGACAGCACCACTTGATCACCCTACGCAGTAGTTCAGACCTGGATGGGGGATCAAGTCGCTCCGCAAGCGGTACTACCCACTCCAGCTTGACACCCGAGGAGCACGGTCATGTCCCGGTCCGAAATGCGAGAAGGGGGCGGAAGGGTAACGACGATGCGCAATGATCACGTCACGCTTCGCTCCACGGCACTGTTCGACCTACTCGCCCCACGTACCTCCACCGTGCCCGTCCAGGTGGAACTGCGCTACGACACCCGGGATCCCTACGCCGCGGTGGCCGCCTTCCGTACCGGTCGGGCCGGCTGGGTCGAGTGGTGTTTCGCAAGGGATCTGCTCGCCGATGGGCTCGTTGCCGAGTCCGGCGACGGTGACGTCCGTATCCGGCCCGCCGACGACGACCCCGAGGTCGTCGTGGTCGAGTTGAGTTCCCCCTCTGGCCATGCGACCTTTGAAGCCGCCGCCGAGGATCTCGTCGACTTCCTCGATCGCACCTACGACGTCGTGGTACCCGGCAACGAGCATCTGTGGGTCAACGTCGACCAAGCGCTAACCCACTTGATCTCCAACGACTCGAGCTGACCGACAGCACCTGTCACACCAGCCCACCAGGCACGACACGAAGATCAGACCCCCGATTTGGTCGCCGAGGAGGCGTTCGATAAGGTTTGACCGTACCGGAGGAGCCGATGTGCCGCCGATCGCCACACCAACGGGTGCGCGATGGCGAACACAGGAACCTCGTGTACATGCGGACGTAGCGCAGTTGGTAGCGCATCACCTTGCCAAGGTGAGGGTCGCGAGTTCGAGTCTCGTCGTCCGCTCGACAGCGGCCCTTGGCATTCGGGTCGATGTCCCGGCGAACACCTCCGCCGGGACTACGTCAGTTGCGGCGGCCACGTCGCAATCGGCGGAGTGGCCGAGTGGCTTAGGCAAGGGCCTGCAAAGCCCTGTACACGGGTTCGATTCCCGTCTCCGCCTCGGGCGATTAGCTCAGTGGGAGAGCACTACCTTGACACGGTAGGGGTCACTGGTTCAATCCCAGTATCGCCCACCAGGTATCTATGCTGGTCAGACAGCCCGCCGATGATCATCGGCGGGCTTTTCTGTGCCCGCGGGAGCAGGGGGACCGGGCGATCCGGGTGTCAAAACCATGAGAGGACCGTCCCGTGGGGTCACTGACCATGATCGCTTTCCTCCCATCTCTCGATGGAGGAATCACCGGACATCGCACGGGTGTCACGCGGGTCCAGGAAGGGCTCCCGTTCGGCGGGATGTCCTTCCTCAATGCGCTGACCGCGAGCCAGCTCGGCGTCGAACTCCGCGCCAAGCAGAACAGCGATGTTCGAAATCCACAACCACACCAGGAAGATGATTACCGCGGCCAGGGAGCCATAAGTCTTGTTGTAGGAGCCGAAATGCGCGACGTAGAACGCAAACCCCACTGAGGCCACTGCCCAGACCAGTACCGCCAGTATGCCACCGGGGCTGAGCCACCGAAACCCCAGCTGCCGGACGTTGGGGGAAGCCCAGTACAGCAAGGCGAACGCCAAGCTGACCAACAAAGCCACCACTGGCCACTTGGCGATATCCCACACCCGCACCGCGGTCGAGCCCACACCCAGCAGGTCACCGAGGCGCTGGGCTATCGCGCCGGTAACGACTATGCCGCCTGAGCACACCGCGATCAGCACCATCAACGCCACGGTCAATCCGATCTGCAGAGGCACGGTCTTCCACACCGGACGTCCCTCATCCACCTCATAGATCGCATTGGAAGCACGGATGAACGCGCCGACGTAACCCGAGGCCGTCCACAGCGCGCTGAGCACGCCGACGACAGCCAACGGTCCCGCCAGGTTCTTCGACCCCTGCAACTCGTGAATGGCGTTGATCAGCAGGTCGCCGCCCTGCCCCGGTCCGATCTGACGGACATTCTCGATCAGGGTCTGGGTCGCTGCCGGACCGAGCAGACCGAGAGCCGCGGTGAGTACGAGAATCCCGGGAAAAAGCGACAGCACACTGTAGTAGGTCAATGCCGCGGCCCGGTCAGTGAGATCGTCTCGGCGGAACTCCTTCACGGTTCGGGTCAGCACCGCCCACCAGGAGCGTTTCGACAACTCCGTCGGACCACGAGGAGCCCTGGCTGTCACACGCCCCGCCGTTTGATCCGAACTGTGTCTGGCCACTGGATCCCCATCGGTAGCCGGCAAGAAGCCTGGAGTACCCACCAGATAAGAGCGGCAACCGCGAACGACAACACGTCGCCGCGGCCAGCCCGGGGCGTCCGCAGGACACCAAGGGCCCACCTCAGTCGGTGCGGTCCGGCGGGGGCGTGCGCACGGAACTCGCGATGGAACCGCCAGCTTCGTCCGCTGCCTGACCGCGGTTGATCGCCTCATTCAGCACCTCGCGGTCCAGGTCCGCGTCCCCGCCATCGGTGAGGCCCACGTCCGGCTCCTCCTCGGCCAGCCGCTCCGACAGCGGCCTCGGACGTGCCTGCTCGTACGGTGTCATGCCGTACTTGTCGGCCTCCGCCCATCGCTCCGGCGGATCCATGCCAGCCTCAAACGGGTCGACCTCCAGGCGGTCTTCGTCGAGCTCCTCCGCCGTGCTCAGCGCGGCCGAGTCGTGCTCGGCGGGATCGGCGGGCTTGATGTCTTCAGGCGTGTATCCGACGTGTTCCTCGCTCACTGCGTCCTCCTCAATTCAGGCTTCCGACACACGGCATACCCGCTTCCACCGTGCGATCATTCACAGCGAATTGCGCGTCTGGGCGGGCGCAGCCCGAGAAGCGCTGGCGGGCCTGCCATCGGCAACAGTCCGGTCGTCCACCTCGTGCCAACGTGCCGCGGCCTGCCGGGTGAGCGTGGTGATCCACCGGAACCAGGCCGATCGGGACGCCACCGCACGCCCAGGCTGCGCTGTCGCGTTCTCGTTCCTGGGCAACATCCGGTCAACCAGGGACAACGCGCGAGTAGTCAGCCCCGGCAGGAGCCCGTGGGCACGCACCGCCACCTTGGCCGCCGGGGTCAGGATGATCTCCGCCTGGCCGCGCAACCCGGCACGCACGATGGCACGGGCCGCCCGTTCGGCGTCCATCGTCACGAACGGCAGGCTGTCGGCGATGGTGAACCAGGCATGCTCAGCGGTCCGGTTTCCCTTGAACAGGGCGTTGTCAGGCGACCCGGTTCGCATCAGTCCGGGTACCGCGGTGGTGACGCTGATCCCGTACTTGGCCAACTCGACACACAGCCCCTCGGAAAACCCAACCGCGGCATGCTTGGCAGCGACATACGGCAACAGGTGCGGAGCGGGCACCTTGCCGCCAAGGGACGTGACCGCGACGATTCGTCCATCGCCGACGCGGCGCATGACCGGCACCGCCGCGAGTACCGGATACGCCACGCCCCAGTACATTGTCCCCATCGCCATGGCGAAGTCGTCGACCGTCATCGCGGACACCGGTCCGACCTGGATGATTCCGGCATTGGTGACCAGGACGTCCAGACGGTTGAAATCGGCGACCGCCCGTGCCACCACAGCCTCGGCCTCTGCCCTGACCGAAACGTCCGCGGCGACGGTACTGACGGTGACGCCCTCTCGTCGCAGCTCCGCACCGGCACGAGCGATCCCCTCTGTCGACCGAGCGCATACCACCAGGTCGTGCCCCTGCCGGGCGAGCTCGCGAGCCAGCAGGAAGCCCAGGCCGCGGCTGGCACCGGTCACCACCGCCACCGGACGATCGGCGGTGTTCGATACGTCCGACATGTTGCCTCCTTTCCGTGTGGCATCAGCGGTCGGGGACGGCGTCTGCCTGTTCGCGCCGTTTCCTCCGATCGTTTGCCTCCCTCGCACCGGGTTACCCGGGATCGAAGGGGCCATCCGCCCGGTTCGGCGTCCGTACGGTTGTTTAGGAATCGTCGTGACGGGTCATCCAGGAGAGCAAGACCACGATTGACCTGGGGCACTAGTCGTGCTACTGCGCCGTGTTCCGGATTCCATCGGAGGGAACAGGGAGCGGTATGGGTGGACAACGGGCATCCGGCTCCTCGTCCTGCCGCGAGCCGCGGCGTCGGGCTGGCCGCTTCCCAACCGGTCCCGCTGGGGCCGGCTTCAGTGCGACGCCCTCTGCCGGCGGTACAAGCGAAGAGGGTATGCGTCCGGTATGGACATCTACACCGTGGGGCGCGACGCACGCGCTGACGGCCGGCCGGCCGACGGCCGACCATGTGGTCATCATTCCGGGACTCGGAGTGTCGACGTATCTGCGACCGACTGTCCAGGCTTTCGCCTGTTCGGGATTTCGCTGCTGGCTGGTGGATCCCCCGGGATTCGGCGACAGCGGCGACCCGCCACGTCCACTCGGTATCGGTGAAATCGCCGAGTCGATCCTGGCATGGCTGAAGCAACGCCGGCTCACCGAGATCACGCTGCTCGGGCATTCGTCTGGCACTCAGGTGGCTGCTCGAGTGGTCGCTGCCGCACCGGATCAGGTGGTCCGCTTGGTATTGGGCAGTCCAACGTTGGATCCGAGGTACCGAACCTGGCCAAGAACATTGGGACGGTGGCTGATAGATGGGACGCGCGAACCGCGCTCGCTCAGCAGTACTCAGCTGCCAGAATGGCGCAGGGCAGGGCCACGGAGACTGCTGCAGCTGTTCCGGTCGATGAAGACCGACGACCTGGAGCAGACGTTGGGCGCGGTCCGCTGCCCGGTACTGGTAATCCGCGGTGCTCGGGATCCCTTGTGCAGCGCGGAATGGGCAATCGGGTTGGTTGCGGGGCCGGACCGGGACCTGGTGGAGTTGCCTGGATTGCCACACGCCTTTCCTTACCGTGTGCCTCACGCCTTGCCGGGCGCGATCCAATCGTGGATTGGAGTGCGGCCATGAGCCGGAGTCCACATCGGATGATCGCGGGCTTTGACTCGGCCAGCGCGATGCTCGAGGCGACCGCGCGCGGTCTGCGTGGCCAGCCCTTCGATCGGCTCGGTCGGAGCAGAGGATTCGCCGCACTGCTGCACGCCGCCGGCCTGTTGCCTCGACCTCTGCGGCAACGGCTCTACGCGGCGGCCGGCGGCTGGGAAGGTGTACCGCCTGAGCGGCTCGGCGAGGTAGATGCCGAGGCCATCGCTGGTTGGGTGGTCGAGCACTATCCGCGGCCCCGGTACCCGGCGGTACTGCTCGGAGCTTCCAATGGTGCCGCCGTGCATGTAGCGGCCGCGTTGGGAGCGCCTTGGTTGCCGCAAACGGTACTGATACCGGTGCGGTGGCCCGGAAACTCGCCGGATCGACCAGACCTGGCCGCCGAGTTCGGCGCATCCGTGGCGCCCGCTCTGCTGGAGCGCAACCCGGACATCGTCCTGCACCATATGCACGACGCCAACCAAGATCAACTGATGATCCAGCGGATGGCCTACTTCCGGATCAAACGCCGTCGCCTCGGCACGGCCTATGAACGCTTTCTCCTAGACCGGCTTGCGCCGAATGCGCCGATCATCGTGCTCGCCGACCGGTCCCGGTGGCCGGTGACCACCGTGGCCGAGCGGCACGTCTACCAGATTGGTGCGCAGGGTGGCCTGGATGCCGAGGACTACGACCGGTGCGGCCTGTCCCCGGACGCCGCGGCGGCCGAAGCCGAGTGGGGCTTCGATGACGATCTGCTCGCGGACGTGCACCGATTCGCCGCTGAGCACGGCCACCCGGTGCATGTGCTCGACTATCCCGCGCCGCAGGCCCTGTCCGCGCCGGTCGCGCGGTTGTATCGAACGTGGCTGGCAGACGCCGGAACCAGGGCTGATCGGCTACTTGTCGAGTCTTTCCTGCTGCTGGACCCGATCCGTACGCTCCAGGCCGGTTGCGTTCCCCTGTGGACCATCTTCCCGGTGCGGTCCGCGCTGGACACCGCACGGGGTTATCTGGCTACCGCCGACCCCGCATACGCCACCGCCCATATCGGACTGTTCCCCCACGGCGTCCGTTCGCAGGGCCTCGTCCCGCCGCAACACTGGATCGAACGCGTCGGTGAACTTGTCGACTCGGCCGAGCTACTCGGCGTCGACCCCGACCGCTATCCGGCGGACTTCGCCGCACTGGTCCGCTACGGCCAGGCGCTGCGCGCCATGTCCCCAGCGCCTGGCCGCCGCCCCGAGCCGGGACGCATGCGGGTCACCATGGCGTTGGCGTTTCTTCCAGCTGCCGACAGAACAACCGAGTGAGTGTTCGCCATCAACGGAATGAGCGCCGTGGACCAGTCTCATGCACCTGTCGTCGACGCCGTTCGGGCCTACCGCGACCGGGGCCACCTGTCCTTCCTCCCACCCGGACACAAGCAGGGTCGCGGCGCTGACCCGCGAGTACTCGCCGCGCTGGGCCGTGCCGTGTTCGACTCCGACATCATCATGATGAACGGCCTTGACGACCGCACCATGTCCCGCGGTGTATTGGCCAAGGCCGAGAAACTGATGGCCGAGGCAGTCGGAGCCGACCATGCGTTCTTCTCCACCTGCGGTAGTTCACTGTCGGTCAAGAGCGCCATGCTCGCCGTCGCCGGGCCCGGCGAAAAGCTCCTGGTGTCCCGCAACGCGCACAAGTCGGTGGTCGCAGGGTTGATCATCAGCGGCGTTGCCCCCGTCTGGGTGCATCCGCGCTGGGACGCCGAGCAGCACTTCGCCTATCCGCCTGAGCCGGACGCGGTTGACGAAGCGTGCCGCCGCGAGTCCGGGGCCGAGGGCATGCTGCTGATCACCCCGACCGACTATGGCACCTGTGCGGATATCGCAGGCACCGCCGAGATTTGCCACAGCCACGACATCCCGTTGATCGTCGACGAGGCGTGGGGCGCCCATTTGCCGTTCCACCGCGACCTGCCGGCCTGGGCCATGGACGCCGGCGCTGATCTGTGCGTGACCAGCGTGCACAAAATGGGCTGCGGCCTGGAACAAGGCTCGGTCTACCATCTGCAGGGCGATCGGGTGTCGCCCACGGTGCTTACCGCACGCGCGGATCTGTTGGACACCACGAGTCCCAACGCCCTGATCTATGCTGGCATCGACGGCTGGCGGCGGCACATGGTCGAGCACGGTCACGAACTGCTCGGTCAGGCCATGCGCTTGGCCGCCGACACACGTGCCGCGCTCTCCAAGATTCCCGGCCTGCGCGTGCTCGGCGCCGACCTGGTCGGCCCCGGCCGCGCGATCGATCACGACCCACTCAAGATCGTCATCGACCTACACGAGTTGGGCGTGGCCGGTTACCAGGTCAACGAATGGCTTCGCTCGCACCAACGAGTCGATCTCGGCTTGTCCGACCATCGCCGCGTGGCTGCCCAGATCACCATTGCCGACGACTCCTGGACCTGCGAACGCCTGGTCTCCGCCATGGCGGACATGGTGACGCATATCGACGAGATCCCCTCCGCTTGGCCCATTCACCTGCCGGAGCCCGGTGAGCTCGAACTCGAGCAGGCCGCACTTCCGCGCGATGCCTTCTTCGGCCCGGCCGAGCAAGTCAGCGCCGACGAAGCGGTCGGGCGCGTCTGCGCGGAAACCATCAGTCCCTATCCGCCCGGTGTGCCTGCCCTTCTTCCTGGCGAGCGCATCACCAAGACCGTCGTGGAGTACCTGCGCTCCGGGTTGGCGGCCGGGATGTACATCCCCGACGCGGCCGACAAGAGTCTCGCCACCATTCGCGTGTCCACAATGACCACGAAATAGTCCGAAAGCACCGCCGCTGTCACCCAGCTTCGACGGGCCATACCAGCTCGTCGACCACGTCGGTCAACCGGTTTCGCCGAGCGAACGCGGCGCGCTGGCGTTGCGCGCCCCCGCCCTCCGCACGCAGCCGGGCGAGCGTCTCGGTAACGAACTCCTCATCTCCGGTCGACCGGAGCTGCGGCCGCACATGGCGCACCAGGTCATCAACCCGTCGCCATGTCGGTACCAGCGCACCACTGTCCGGGTCGACGCAGTGGCCGGACAACCCGTCCCGGGCGGCTCGCCACAGGCTAGCGGCAAGAACCTCCCGAGACGGACCGCCGCCGCGGGTACCGGGCGCGCTCCCCTCGTCCAACGCGCGCCCGGCGAGTCCTCGCACGAGTACTGCCAACAGGACGGCCTCCTCGACCGTCGCGGCCACGTCCGAGATCCGCACCTCGAGCGTTGGTTCATGGTCGGACAGTCGGACATCCCAGTAGATCATTCCTCGGTCCAGGATGGCGCCGGTACGCAGCAACGCGTCGACAAGCGACTCGTAGCGTTCTACGGACTCGAAATAGGGAGGTGGTCCGGACGACGGCCAGCGGGACCATGTGACACGACGCCAACTGGCGTGCCGGGTGTCCACACCGTCATGGAATGGCGAATTGGCTGTCAGCGCGAGCAGCACTGGCAGCCAAGGGCGGAGCCGATTACTGATCACCAGACCGCACGACCGGTCCGCGATGCCGATGTGGACGTGGCACGCACAAGTCAACGACACTTGAGCCAACGCACCGAACTCACGCTCCATGCGCTGGTAGCGGTCTTTGGGGGTGATCGGGATCCGCCTGGCCTCCGCCAGCGGCGCGACGCCGCTCGGCAGCAGACGCAACCCCTGACTGCCGGCCTCGATCGCCAGTTTGGCACGCAGGTCACGCAGTCCCTGCACGATCTCGTCCATGCTGGTGCACACATCCGTGGCGGCCTCGACCTGGCAGCGGCTCAGTTCGTACTCAACCTGGCCCAGTGGTTCGGGCACCCCGTCGGACACCTCCGGCCCACGGTCGGCCAGGTGACCGTGTCGGTCCACCAACAGGAACTCCTCTTCGACGCCCAGCGTCAAGGCGCCACCCGGTTCCATGAGGTCCTCCTGAAGCCGCCGTTGCGGCATGGATACCCCGTCGTGGGCCCGCTCATGCAGGCAAGAGGACTCCTCGCCGCGGCGTCGATCCATTTTCCCATCACTGGGGGTCCGGTTAGGTCACTGGCCTCACCGCTGGATGTCGGTGGCGATCACGTGGTGCCGGTGGATACCCCGCAGCCGGAGGCCTCTTCGGACGGCGAGTTCGCGGACGGCGAGCGCTACGGCCACGAGCACGAATCCGATCGCGAACAGCATCGTGATCGAGACGGCGGCTGGGTAGTCGCCCTGGGTGTCCGACACCGCGGTGTAGAAGGCGGTCGCGAGCACCGCCGTGCCGACCGCGGTGCCGATTCGCTGCCCAGTCTGCAGGGCGCCACCAGCCACTCCTGCCATGCGGCTCGGCACGCACTCCAGGGTCAGGGTGGTGTTGGGCGAAATCACCGCGCCTCCACCGATCCCGGCGACCAGCAGGGGCAGCGCCATTTCCCAGCCCAGACTGTGCACGGGCGCCACGGTCACCATCAGCGCCACCGCACCGAAGCCCAGCGTGACCAGGATCAGGCCGGTCACCGTCAGCCGGCGACCCCACCGGGGTATGAGTCTGCCCGACACCACGGCGGTGATCGAGGATCCGAGCGCGAACGGGGTGACGGTCAGGCCCGATTGCAAGGGCGTGTACCCAAGTCCTTTCTGCAGGAAGAGCGACATCACCAGGAAGACGCCGGTGAACCCGCAGAAGTACACGGTGCCGAGCACCAGGCCGGAATAGTAGCCGGAGACCTCGGTGAACAGCGAGAGTTCAAGCAACGGTTGCCCCCCGCGCCGCGTCACGCGCCGTTCCCATCGCACGAACGCGTAGCCGAATCCGGGGGCTGCCGCCAGCAACAGCCAGAGCCAGCCCGCACTGGCCCCTTCCGACCACACCAGCGGAAACAGGACGCACAGCACCGCGAAGCCCAGGAGCAGCGCGCCCCGGTAGTCGACCTCATCGCGAATCCTCGTCCGCGTGCGTTGTGCCTTCGGCACCCAGATCCACGCCAACACGAAGGCCAGCACCCCGACAGGAATGTTGACGTAGAACACCCAGCGCCAGCCGGACTCGTCGCCGAACAGCGACAAGATAGCCCCGCCCAGGACCGGCCCGGTGGCCGTCGAGATGCCGACCGTGGCGCCGAACATGCCAAACGCCCGTCCGCGCTCGGCGCCGCGGAACATGTCCTGGATCAGGCCGGAGTTCTGCGGGGTGAGCAGTCCCGCCGCCACACCCTGCAGCAGTCGGGCAACCACCAACGGCGTCTCGCCTGGCGCTGCACCGGCGAGCGCGCTAGTCAGCACGAACGCGGAAAGCGCGATGAGGAACATCCGCCGGCGGCCGAGCACGTCACCGAGCCTGCCTCCGGCCACCAGCGTGAGGCCGAAAGTCAGGGCATAGCCGGACACGATCCACTGTATGGTCCCGGCGGAAGCGTGCAGACTCTGTTGCATCGACGGCAACGCCACGTTGACGATACTGACGTCCAACAGGGTCATGAAGCCGGCCGCGAGGCTCACGGCGAGAGCCTTCCAACGCCGGGGGTCGGGTGTGCTCACCAGGTTATCCTCGACCACCACAGGGAGTCAGCGCACGACCGTGGAACCCGATGTGGCACGTGTCGCAAGACGACGCCCGTGCGTTGCCCAGTCGCCCGCCAAGATCGTCACACAGCGTGACACCGCTTCGCCAACGCTCACTCGGCGTCCAGAGCGTGACGCATCGTCGGCACCGTGGTGATCATCTGGTCGAGGCCCGTAATCGCGAGCGGTCGCGTCACTGGTCTGTGCCCCGCGACCACCCGCAGTGGCGTGCCGAGCGCGGCACACAGGTAGTGGTGCTCGACAAGCACCGACAGGCCTGGTGAGCCGAAGAATGTGACATCCCCCAGGTTGAGCACCACCGGCGCGGGCGCGATAGCCGCCGTCTCCGCTGTCCGCAACTGGTCAGCCAGCAGGGGCGCGATGGACAAATCCACCTCCCCGGCGGCGTGCACGACAACGGCACGGCCTTCGATTTCGTACGTGACATTGAGCAGTCTCGACACGACACCGCGGAATACGCTGTGGTCGGTGAACTCGGTCATCGCAGCATGCCTCCCGGCGCTGGCCACGACACCACTGCTGTGCCGCATGGGGGCAGGCTGTGTGTTCAACCTGTGATGCCATTGACCGTAGTGGATCCGACCGCATCGGTGAATCCCCACGAGACGCACCCGGACACGGGCGTGCTGCCCCCGGTACCGAACAGGAGAGCTCCGTGACCACACCACCGACGAGAGACCAGCTCGCCTCCGCGCGGAACACAGCCGTCGACGACCTCATCGCACCGGGGCTGCGGGTTCTGTTCTGTGGAATCAATCCTGGCCTCTACTCCGCGGCCAGTGGCCACCACTTCGCCCGACCGGGAAACAGGTTCTGGCCCGCCCTGCACCGCAGCGGATTCACCGCGCGCCTGCTCCACCCAAGCGAACAGCACCAGCTACTGGCACTCGGCCTCGGCATCACCAACGTCGTCAGCAGGGCAACCGCGAAGGCCGGTGAACTGACCAAGGCCGAACTACGCGCGGGTGGTGTCGAACTGGCCCGCAGGGTCACCCGGTATCGCCCGCGCTGGCTTGCCGTGCTCGGGATCACGGCATACCGGACAGCGTTCGAGGACCCGAACGCCACGGTCGGCCCGCAGCCCGCGCGACTTGGTGGTACCCGCGTCTGGTTGCTGCCCAATCCCAGCGGGTTGAATGCGCACTGGAGCGCATCAGCGCTTGCCGACGAGTTCAGCCGGTTGCGCAACGCGGCGCATTCACCCTGACACGGGCGGAAACCGGTTCACCAAGAGGAAAACGATATCCCAATTCATCCTATGATCCTCGGTGAACTCTCACTACCCCGATATGATGCAAGCTCATCGGTGTTCTCAAGGCAGGGAAAACGATTACCCTTCACCAATAAGAGTGAATTATTCGTCCTGAAGCGAACTCGTAACCTCCCTGTGGGGGACGGAAACAGCCACGGTAGTCACCCTGTTGGACGAGATAGCAGCAACGCTGACCGGGTCTCGTCTCACCACCCCTTCTCCCATCCGAAAGTCTGTGACCAGCGGAAACCGAGGGCATCGTGCGTCCACCCCGCGCGCGGCGGGCGGCGCCGCGCCAACCGGGCAGGCGCGCCATCGCTCTCCCAGACGCAGCCGCTTCCCGGTTCCGCACCGTCTGGCCCGGTGCCGTGCCGCACCTGATCTGAGGCATACTCTTTCGCGCAGCAAATGGTTGACCTCCGGCACCGGCTAGAGAGCACCGTCCCTGTGAGGGGCGGACGTTCGTGACTTTCCATCGGTCAAAACGTGGCAGGGTAATGGCGACAGTGATGGTGATGAGCCCGGCGGGGACAGCGCCGTCTCCGTACCGGAGCGCCACTTGCACCCAGTTCGTCGGCGGACGGTGTTTCGTCGACCATGGCCTTTTCCCGTCCAGCCCAAGCCGTCTTGACCCAACCCACATCGATATCTGTCTGTCGAACACCGCTCGGCGGGGGGGATCCTTCCGCGTCGGTCACGAGACAGGGACGACCGCCCCGGTCGTGATGACGCCGCAGGTGCTCCGCCGTGACCTCAGCAGGGAGTGGTAGCCGTGCAACTACTACTCGCCGACGACTTCTTCTTCACCGCTCACGACGACACCACCGGCCGGATCCGGCTCAGCGAAGGTCGGGCAGGCCTCGGGCTCGGTGGTGCTCTGCTTGGTGAACTGCTCCTGCTCGGTTCGATTGACATCGAGCGGCGTGCGATCGTCGTGCGAGACGCCCACCCGCCAGAGGATTCTCTCGCGCGGGCCGTACTCGAGCAGCTGATTCGGGACGAGTCCGTTACCACTGTCCGCGATTGGCTGCACTACCTCGGTCAGGACGCTTACGAACAGGTTGCGCAACGGCTGTTGCGCGCCGGTCATGTTCGTGCCACCCAAACCCGAAAGATGCTGCGGACACAGGTCGTGTATCTACCGGTTGACATCAACGTGGCGGCTTGGCCCGCCGCCCGGCTGGCGACGCGACTGTCCAAACGCGAACCACTGAGTACAGCGGACGTTGTACTCTCCGGGCTGATCGCCGCCACCGAGCTGGAAGCACAAGTGTTCCAATACGACTCCGCGGACATCGGCCGCTATCTGCGACAGCTGCTCACCACACTGCCATCGCCGCTGCGCGCTCTGCTCAGCGAAACAGAAGCCGCGGTCGGCGACGCGGTCCTCAGCCATCGGCGCTAGCCCTCGTTTTCCTTCCTTCACCTTCACACCGGAGTACCACCCATGGCCCACACCGTACCCATGTCCCCAGCACGAGGACCCGCAAAGGCGAAAACCGCCGCAACCGCGCTGGCCGCGAACCGCCTCGGCATTCCGTCGGTGACCTACTTCGTCATCTCGATGGGCGCGCCCATGACGATCGTGGTCGGAGCGGTCACCACCGGCTACAGCGTCACCGGCCTCATCGGGATTCCGCTTGGCTTCGTGGTCATGGGCATTGTGCTCGCCCTGTTCTGCGTCGGGTACGTCAAGATGGCCCCGCATGTGCCCAACGCCGGCGCGTTCAACGCCTATGTGAGCAAAGGAATGAATCGACCGCTGGGAGTCGCCGCGGGGTGGGGAGCCCTACTCGCCTACAACGGAATGCAGATCGGATTCTACGGCGCCCTTGCGGACGCCTCCGGTCCATTGTTCCGTGACTGGTTCGGTATAAACCTGCCCTGGTGGGTCCTTGCGTTGGCCGGTTGGGCAGTGGTGGCGGTCATTGGACTGCAGCACATCGATCTCAGCGGCAGGGTCCTCTCGGTGTTGATGATAACCGAGTGCGCGGTGATCGTCCTGTTCAGTGTGGCGTGCCTGGTTCATCCCGCGAACAACACCGTCACCTTTGACACTCTCTCACCCGACAACCTGTTCAAGCCTGGCGCTGGAGTGCTCCTGGCCATCGCGGTGCTCGGATTCGTCGGCTTCGAGACCGCGGTGGTCTTCAGCGAAGAGGCCAAACAGCCGCGTCGGACGGTACCGGTCACCACGTTCCTGTCGCTCGGTGCCATGATCGTGCTGTACACCCTGGGTTCCTGGGCGATGAGCGTGGCCACCGGCCCGGACAACGTCGTCCAACAGTCCCGCGAGCACGGCACGGACCTTATCTTCTTCATCGCCAGGCAACACCTTGGCGGTGCGCTGGCCGACATCGGTCGCGTCATGTACATCACCAGTGTGCTCGCCGGTCTGATCGCCTTCCACAACGCCGCCGCACGGTACAAGTTCTCCCTCGGCCGCGAACGCGTCCTGCCGGCCTTCCTCGGCAAGACGTCGCAGCGGACCAGTTCACCGAAGACCGGCTCGATCACTCAGAGCGTGCTCGCCCTCATCGTGCTTCTCGTCTATGCGTTCGCGGGCTGGGATCCGGTCGTGCAGCTGTTCTTCTGGTGGACCGCCGGCGGCAGCTTCGGCATCCTGCTCCTGGTCGCCCTGACCTCGATCGCCGTGGTGGGCTTCTTTCTCCGTCACCCCTCTCCTGACAGCACATGGCAGAGCCTCGTCGTGCCGATCATCGCCGCCATCGGCTGCGTCGTCTCGGTTGCCTTGGTTCTCGCCAACTTCGCCGCTCTCGTCGGAGTCGACGAGGACTCACCGCTTCGGTGGGGGATCCCTGCGGTCTACCTGGTTGTCGGTGCTCTCGCTGTCGTGTGGGCCCTGACTCTGCGTACCATTCGTCCGCACGTGTACGCCACCATTGGCCTCGGCGCCAAGAGCGTCACCGGAACCGGACTCGGCCTCGGTAACCCCGACCAGTTCCTCGACCAGCCGACCGACTCGTGGCAGCTGGCAAGGCGGTGAGGCGGCTCCCATTGGTCGACCGCACGACGCCGGCAAGACCATAGCTCTACCGACGTCAGGGGCCCAGGTTCCGTCTCAGGAACCTGGGCCCCTGACACGTCACGCCCTCAACAACAGCAATCCGAAAGCGGCAAGGACCAGGCAGATACTGGCGTTGGCAACCCGGTGCTGCATGACGATCGCCACGAATTCGCGAATCGTCGCACTCGGCCAGAAGTACGGGGCCGTCGGGGAGCCGATCACCTGGCCGTTGAGGTTCACCTTGCGAGCCGTGAGGGCTGCACGGAAGGCATGGAAGTTGTTGGTGACGACCAAGCACTGGTAGTCCGGTTTCGCCTCCTGCATGATGGACTTGCTGAACATCAGGTTCTGCTCGGTCGTCGTCGAACGGTCTTCCACAACGACGGCGTCTTCCGGCACACCGTGAGAGATAAGGTAGTCGGCCATGGCACGTGACTCAGCCACCTCCTCATCGGGTCCCCGCCCACCCGAGGTGATCAGCACAGGATTCCGTCCCTTTTCCAGCTCGGCCGCATAGGCCGCCCGCGCCCGGTCGAGCCTGCTGGCCAACAGGGGCGGCACCTTCGAGCCCACCAAGCCTGATCCGAGTATCACGATGAAGTCGGCATCGCGGCGGTGACGCATTCGCCCATAGACGACCGAGTAGAGCAAGTAACACAGGAAGAGAAACGACATGTAACCAAGTATCAGTGTGATCGAGAACATCACTCCTATCAGCACTCTCGACCTGACGATCACAGCAGTAACGTTCATCGTGATGACCCCGCATATGGCCACCCCAGCGGCAAGAGACAGCAGGTTCGCCGGGCGTGTCCCCTCCCGACGGATCATCGTCACGCCGTTGGCGATGAGAAACAACGCGAGGATGACGATGGTCAGCGGAGTCAGCACCGCGGCGAACCAAAAAACCAACCGGGCCGCGACCACATCGGCCGAACGCGAACTTGCCGCGATCGTTGTCACCACCCCGCCAGCAGCGAAGAGCAATGTGAGAAAAAGAAACACACCGTTACGCAACCGTCGGCGATCGCGGTAGACACTGCACGCAAAGAGCACCAGGAACAGCGTGGCCATGAAATACAGTACGACGGTGGCGTGCAGGATCATGGCGGCGCAAGTTAGCGCATCGCCGTGTCGCATGGCAACTAGAACGACACCCGTCTTCACTCTGGTACGCGATCACGGTGAGCGTCGCGCCGCCTGTTCCCCCATGAGCCGCGTTGCTGACCATCCGGCCTCGAGGCAATCGCAATCACTGGCGCCATGTGGCACAGCCCTGTTTCCAGAGGACCGAGAAGAACTGTCAGCCAACAGCGGCTGAACAGTTCCACCTCTTCACAGAACTTGCCTTTTTCCGTGAAAAGACAACGGTTTTCTGCCGATGTTCGGCGGTTCACGGCTGGCCGCACTAGGCATAGCGTTCCACGCGGATCCATCAGGACGCGATACTGCCCAGGACCTCCAGCAGGAGATCGCCATGACTGATTTCCGACCAAGCAGCCGGATGCTCGCCGTATGCACGACAGTAGCCAGCATCATCTGCTCCGTCGCCGCAGCTTCCGCCATCGCAGGACCAGCAGCGTCCTGCTCGAGTGCGACCCTCCCCCTGCCCGACTCGCGTTGCACACCGGGGGCGAGGAACCCTGACGTCACCCAGGCCACCATCAACAACACGATCTGCGTTCCCGGCTGGACGGCGACGGTTCGCCCACCGACCTCGTACACCAACGAGCTGAAACAACAGGGAATCGTCGACTATGGCTACACCGACACGAAGATGTCGGACTACGAGGAGGATCACCTGATCCCCCTAGAACTCGGCGGCTCCCCACGCGATCCACGCAATCTCTGGCCCGAACCACATGCCGGCAGCAAGAGCTCCATCACCAAGGACGGCGTCGAGAGCCAGTTGAAGCAGGCGGTGTGTGATGGGCGAGTCGCCCTGAACGCGGCACAGGACGCGATAGCGACCAACTGGACCACCGCGGAGTCGGTCGTGGGCATCGCCAACACGCTCCTGCGTCCCGTCACGCCCCGGCCTGACCACATCGTCATCGCGATCGAGGAGAACCATTCCCAGGAACAAGTCGTCGGCAGCGCGAACGCCCCCTACATCACCGGGCTTTCCGGGCAGGGCGCCAACTTCACCAACTCCCACGCCATCACCCATCCCAGCCAGCCCAACTATCTCGCCCTGTTCTCCGGGAGCACGCAGGGTGTATTCACCGACTCGTGTCCGCGCAACGCGTTCACCGCCGCGGATCTCGGCGGCGAGGCGCTGGCGGCGCACCTTGGCTTCGCCGGCTATTCCGAAAGCATGCCCAGCGACGGCTACCTCGGCTGTACATCGGGTACCTATGCCCGCAAACACAATCCGTGGGTGGACTTCGCCGATGTACCGGTCAGCTCCAATCTGCGTTTCACCAACTTCCCCAGTGACTACTCCACGTTGCCCACGATCTCGTTCGTCGTCCCGAATCTTCAGGACGACATGCACGATGGCAGCGTGTCTCAGGGTGATACCTGGCTCAAGGCCAACCTCGACGGCTACGTGCAGTGGGCACAGTCGCACAACAGTCTGTTCGTGCTGACTTTCGATGAGGACGACAACGGGCCGAACAACCAGATCCCGACAATAATCACAGGAGCCGGTGTCAAAGTCGGCAACTACGACGAAAACATCAACCACTACACGGTACTGCGGACCATAGAGGACGCATATGGACTGCCGTATGCGGGCCAGAGTGCCTCAGCTACTCCGATAACCGACATCTGGCGCTAGGTTCCGCTCCTACTGGCGTGCGTGGCGCTCCTCCTGGTCTTCGTCATACGTGACGAAGACCAGTCAACACATAATCGACAACCCGGGCGCTCCAGCCGGGGTCGAATGTCGCGCCCGCGAGTTTGGCCGCATAGTAGCTGCCGAGTAGGGCGTTGATCACCGTGTCGT
>JAFAZC010000146.1 GCA_019239965.1 Kutzneria sp.
CCGAGGAGCTCTGCGACCGCTACCTCACGGCCGACTCCGGCACGGACTGCGGCCCCCTGCTCGACGAATACCAGATACCCACCCACGCCCGCTGGTCCTGGGACAAGCTGTCCCGCCCCTACGGTGACCGCCAGTTCGCCGACCGCACCGAGTTCCGCGCCTGGCTGCTCGACTACCTGGCGCAGGACGTCAAGGCCGCCCGCCTGGGCAACCTGAGCGGTCCGCTCAAGGCGGCACTGGACGTGCTGCGCGACCTGCGCAACGAGATCCGGCTGGCCGTCGACCACGGCGGTCTGGAGGGCGGCTCGCACCGGGACGACCTCGAGGGCTGGTACACCCCGCTCAACGCCTTCCTCTCGATCGGCCCGCCGGCCTCCCGAATCGAGGAGATGATCGCGCTGATCGAGGCGGGCGTGTTGGAGCTGACCGGGCCGCAGAGCGTCATCCGGCTCGACGTCACGACCGGCACCTACGTGCTCTCCTCCACCGCGGTGCCCGGTCCGCCGGTGCGCTCCACGGTGCTGATCGAGGCGCGCCTGCCCGAGCCGGACCTGCGCCGCACGGCCGACCCACTGCTGCTGCACCTGCTCAAGACCGAGCAGGCGACCACCTTCCGGATCGACGCCGTCGGCGGTACCAGCTACGAGACCGGCGGCCTGGCCGTCACCGAGCGGCCGTACCGGCTGCTCGACGCCAAGGGCCGGGCGCACCCTCGCCGCTTCGCCTACGGCGTGCCGACCGAGGCCGTGCACTGGGTCACCGCAGCGGGCATCCGTCCGGGCGTCGACTCCGTGACGCTCGGTGACTCGGACTCCATCGCCCGCGCGGCCCTCCAGGTGGCGCCGTCGGTCGCGCGCGTGCCGGCCGGGGTCCGTCCGCCGTACTCCGAGGAGGAGCTCATCGGGGTGATCGTATGAGTTCTCCCGCTGGCGCCGACTCCGGTCTGCTCTCGCCCGTCCGCGCCGGGACGGCCGTCGAGGCGGTCGTCACCGACGAGGCCTGGGTGCGGTCGATGCTGGCCGCCGAGGCGGCCTTGGCCCGGGCCCAGGCCCGGCTGGGCACGGTGCCGGTGGCGGCCGCCGAGGTGATCAGCGCCGCCGCCCGGGAGGAGGAGCTGGACGTCCGCGCGCTGGCGCTGGCCTCACGGGAGACGGCCAACCCGGTGGTCGGCCTGGTCCAGGCGTTCACCCGGCGGGTGGCGGTGCGCAGCGAGGCGGCCGCCGAGTACGTGCACCGGGGCTCGACCAGCCAGGACATCTTCGACACCGGCGCGATGCTGGTGGCCGTGGAGGCGCTGGCTCTGGTGCGGGCGGATCTGGCCCGTACCGCCGAGGCGCTGGCCCACCTGGCGGCCGAGCACCGGGACACCACGATGGCCGGGCGCACCCTTGCGCTGCAGGCCGTGCCGACCACCTTCGGGCTCAAGGCGGCGGGCTGGCGGGAGTTGGTGCTCGACGCCGACCACCGGCTGGCCACCGTCGCGGCGAGCCTGCCGGTCTCGCTCGGCGGCGCGGCGGGCACCCTGGCGGGGTACCTGGAGTACGGCCGGATCGACGGCGGGCACACCGATCCGGGCGCCTACCTCGACCTGCTGGTCGAGACGTACGCGGCCGAGACCGGCCTGGCCCGCCCCGCCCTGCCCTGGCACGCGCTGCGCGCCCCGATCGCCGACCTGGCGGCCGCGCTCGGCTTCACCGCCGGGGCGCTCGGCAAGCTGGCGGTCGACGTGCAGACGCTGACCCGCACCGAGGTCGGCGAGGTGGTCGAGCCGGGCGGCAGCGGGCGCGGCGCCTCCTCCGCGATGCCGCACAAGCGCAACCCGGTGCTGGCCACGCTGATCCGCAGCGCGGCACTCCAAGTACCCGTCCTCGCCGCCGGTCTGACGCAGTGCCTGCTGGCGGAGGACGAGCGCTCGGGCGGTGCCTGGCACGCCGAGTGGCAGCTGCTGCGCGAGTGCCTGCGACTGGTGGGCGGCGCGGCGGAGACCGCCGTGGAGCTGGCGGAGGGCCTGGAGGTCCGGACCGGACGGATCGCCGCCAACCTGGGGCTCACCGACGGTGCGCTGGTCTCCGAGCGGATCGCGGCCGTGCTGGCCCCGCTGCTCGGGCGCGGGCCCGCCCGGCAGCTGCTCGCCGAGGTCTCGCTGCGCTCGGCGGAGGAGCACCGGCCGCTGGCCGAACTGCTCTCCGAGGCCAAGGAGTTGGACGGCGTGCTGGCCGCCGAGGAGATCGCCGGACTGTGCGATCCAACGGCCTACACCGGCGCGGCCGGCCCGCTCGTGGACCGGGCCCTGGCCGGCTGATGGCACCAGTGACACGCCGAGTACCCGACTGACAGCAGGATGGGTACATCGCGGGCCCTTGCCTGCTCGAACGCCTCGTCACATCACGGCCACCAGTCGACCGGGTTGTCGGCGTGCTGGAGCAGGTATGGGCTGGTCGAGGTGGCGAGCCTGTTTGCCATGCCTCAAGCCTGCCACCTTCGACACGGTGGTACGACGGTGATCATGGTCTACAGGCGCACGCCGGGTGACCGCGACTGAGGTGGTCGACAATATGATCTGCCTCGACACCGAATCCGAGGTTGTGACATGGAAGAGCACGAGCTGGTCGCCAACCACACGGTGATCTCGGTGGTCGTCGGCTCGCACGCGTACGGACTGAACATCGACGAGTCGGACGTGGATCGCCGGGGTGTCTACTGCCCGCCGACATCGATGTTCTGGGGCTTTGACAAGCCTCCGTCCACAGTGGACGGCCCGGGGCTTGAACGGGTGAGTTGGGAGCTCGAACACTTCTGCGTGCTGGCGCTCAGGGCCAACCCGACGGTGCTCGAGGTGTTGGCGTCTCGGCTGGTGGAGACGTGCACCCCGCTGGGTGACGAGCTACGCGCCCAGCTGCCGGCCTTGCTGTCCCAGCGTGCGGCCGACAGCTACCGCCGGGCCACCGCGCACGAATTCGCGCGGGCCGCGGCCGCGATGGCCAGTGGCGGCACGCCGCGGTGGACACAGGTCATGCACGTGCTGCGCCTGCTGACGCTGTGCGAGCGGCTGCTGCGCACCGGCGAACTGGTGCTGGAGGTCGGCGACCATCGGGACCAGCTGCTCGCCGTCAAGGCGGGCGACGTGCCGTGGCCGCACGTCGAACGCTGGGTTGAGGAGTTGCGTGACCGTACCGCCGGTGCCGTGCTGCGCTCTCCCCTGCCTGTCGCTCCGGACACGACAAAGGTCGAACAGTGGCTGATCTCGGTCCGACGCCGATCGGCGCTGGGCCAACCGCGGTGACGGGCCGGCTTCAGAGGTCGAGCAACTCGACCGGATCGAACGACATCAGGAACGGCAGGTCGGTCTCGAACAGGTGGCCGGCGATGACCGAAGCGTGCTCCGCATAGCTGGAGCCGTCCAGCTTCAGCAGACGAACGGTGGCGGTGCTCCGCTGAGGGGGGATCTCCGCCTCCATGTAGTGGGGAATGCCCAGCTCGGCACGCAAAGCCGGCTTGTCGATCCGGTCACGCTTGCGGCTGGAGGGGGACACCAGTTTCACCGGCATCATCACCAGGCTGGCGGGAACCCACACCCCGCCGCCGGCGGGCTCGGTCAGCACGGTGACATCCGGCTGGATCCACCGGCCGGGATGAACTGGGAGATTGACAGTGCCGTAGACCCGGGCACCCGTGCCACGCGCCGCCTGCCGCATAACGGCGAGCAGGCTGCCGGCGGCGTAGGAGTTCGCACTCGACTCGTAGGGGCTCACGTACAGTCTTCCGTCCAGGCACTCGTACTTCGCGGCCGGCATGCCTGGAATGGGCAGGTACCGCTCGGCGAGTTCGGTGGTCCACAAGCCATCGAGGTCGACAAGCGGATCGAAGGTCGGTGCGGCCATCGGTACCACCTCCTCGCTGTCCAGATCCTCACTGTTCAGCGTGCCGGACAGGGCCTGTCCCTTATCGGGGTGACGTCAGGCCAGCATGGCCAGCCATGGGTGGTTGGGGTGCACCCTGCCGATCAGGTCGGCGCACCGGTGCCGGCCGGCCGCGTCCAGCCATGGCATCGTGGCGTACAGGTCGGCCTCGTCCTTGGGCAGGGCGTGCTTGGCCTTGAACAGCAGCACGAGTTCCGGTTTGAGGTAGCGGATGCCCCGCGACTCCCAGGTGGCCTCCGTCAGCGGCAGCGCGAGCGAGGGGTCCCGCCGGCACACCCAGTCGCCGTTCCGATCGTCGGTCAGCTGCAGGTCGAGCAGCCAGGGCGCGCCGGCATGCTGTCTGATCCACAGCTGGTTTGCCCAGCCCGGCAGCTCATCAGCACTGGTGATGGGCTTGAGCGTCCCGGAACCGGCGGCCCAGACGTGGTGCGAGCGGGTGAAGTGGCTCAGGATCGCGGGCAGGTCGCGCCGGAACACGCCAAGGTCGATATCGCTGTGTTCGCGGCGGACTGCGGCATAGGCCTCGATGGCCCAGCCACCAGCCACCCACCACGGGGCGTCCAGTCCGTCGCACAGTTCGGCTGCCGCGCCAGGCGTGAGCACCGCCCACGGTCCGTACAGCCTGGTGAGCTCTGATTCGTTCACCTAGTCCTCGGCCGGTGGCTTCGACACGACGTCCTGATCGGGCGGATCGAAGCTGGCCGGCACCCGTTTGAGATGTTTGGTCATCGACCGGACTAGGAACGCCACCGCCACGAAGAACAGGACCAGCACAACGAATCCGACGGGCGTGGACTTGCCGAAGTCCTCTCCCTGACTGCCCTGGTCGTTGCCCTGTGTACCAGCGGCGACCACGGGGACGCCCACCACCTGGACACCCACCACCGCCCGATCATGCAGCGCCGCCACGATCGGCCCTGGCAGACCGGTCACACCCGCACCTTCTCTCGAACTCCGGCGAAGAGATCGTATTCCGGCAACGTGGTGTCGACCATCGAGCGAACCAACTCGTACTCCTCGGTCGGCCAGACCTCACGCTGTACGTCCAAGGATACGGCGAACCACCGGCTTTCGGGATCGATCTGGGTGGCGTGGGCCCGCAGTGCCTCTTTTGCCACGTCGAAGTAGGCCGAGCACTCGACCCTGGTGGTGACCCGCTCCATCACGTCGGGCCGGTCCGCATCCCAGCGCTCAAGCCATTCCGCGTAGGGCGACTGCATGCCGCGGGCAGTGAGCGCCCCGTGGAACGCCGAGAGCTTGGCTCGGGAGAAGCCGTGCGAGTAGTACAGCTTCAGCGGCTGCCACGGCTCCCCCGCCGACTCGAACAGGTCGGGGTCGCCAGCGGCGTCGAACGCCGCGACCGACACCTCGTGGCAGCGGATGTGGTCCGGATGCGGATAGCCGCCGTTCTCGTCGTAGGTGGTGATCACGTGCGGGCGGAATTCCCGTACCACCTTGACCAGCGCCTCGGTCGACTCCTCAAGAGGCACGAGCGCGAAACAGCCCTCGGGCAACGGCGGCAGCGGGTCGCCCTCGGGCAGGCCGGAATCGACGAAACCGAGCCAGTGGTGCCGGACGCCGAGAATGCGCGCGGCGGCGGCCATCTCCATACGGCGGATCGCGGTCATGTTGGCGAGCACATCTGGACGGTCCATCGCGGGATTCAGGATGCTGCCGCGCTCCCCCCCGGTGCAGCTGACCACCATCACCTCGTGACCCTCGGCGACGTAGCGCGCCATCGTGGCCGCACCCTTGCTCGACTCGTCGTCAGGGTGCGCGTGCACTGCCATCAGGCGAAGTTGCTCAGCCATGATCGCCGAATTCCCCTCTATCGATATGTGGCAGGTCTCCCGGCCGGCCCGCCTGCCTGCGGACGGTGCGGCGACAGTGGCGGGATACTCGTGCCAGCGTCGAATCCCATTGTGACCGATCGGCCTGACAGTGCTCCGACAGTGTTTGGCTCCGGCGGTGCCTGCGGGGAGACGGCGCTCACGAGGAGACGGCATGATACCCCGAGCAAGCCAATGATCGCCGCGGTTTCGCGCCGGCATCGAGGGTCTGGTGTCTGCCGCGGGCCGGCTCTCACTAGGTGCCTCCATACCTGACGATCAACGGTGCGCCAAGCGGGTGAACTCCATCGACGGAACTGCTCACCTGCGAAAAGGCCGGCGTCGACCAATGCCGGCGTGTTACCATTGAGGCTCAGCACGGCCCCATTCGTCGGGCCGTGTTTTTCCGTTCCAGGCCTCACAGCCGGGAAGCGGCCGGCGCGGGCGTGCCGGTGCCTGCTCGCGGGTGCGGTGTCCGGAGTACGACGAGGAGTTGGTGACCGTGAGCGAGACCCAGGTGACCTGGCTGACCCAGGAATCCTACGACCGGCTCAAGCAGGAGCTTGATGAGCTGATCGCGAACCGCCCGGTCATAGCCGCCGAGATCAACGCCCGCCGTGAGGAAGGCGACCTGAAGGAGAACGGCGGGTACCACGCAGCACGTGAGGAACAGGGCAAGCAGGAAGCCAGGATCCGCCAGCTGCAGGAGCTGCTGAGGGCGGCGAAGGTCGGTGAGGCTCCGGCCAACGACGGCACCGCCGCCGCGGGCAAGGTGTTGACCGTGCGTTACGAAGGTGACACCGAGACGGAACAGTTCCTGCTCGCCACTCGCGAGGAGGGTGCGGAGGGGCCGCTCGAGGTGTATTCCCCCGCGTCGCCAATCGGCAAAGCCCTTCTCGGCGCCAAGGAAGGCGAGACGAGAGAGTACGAACTGCCCAACGGCAAGGTCATGAAGGTGACGCTGGTCAAGGCGGTCCCCTACACCGGATGACCGCTGGACTGCTGGCCACCGGGCCGCGGTTGATTGTCCTCACTCATGGGCGACGCGTTCCAGCAGGGGACGGACCCTGGGCTCGACGGGTGTGGACAGCGCGATGGACGTCGAGGTCCTGCGCACCCCTGGAACGTCGACCACTTCGTCGATGACCCGTTGTAGGTCATCGTTGGACCTGGCGACCATGCGAACATGCAGGTCGCCCTGTCCGGTCGTGGCGTAGACCTCGCACACCTCGTCGATGGCCGCCAGGTGCCTGGCGACCTCGGTTCGCCGTCCCTGTGCGATCTCCAGGACGGCGAACGCGGTCAGCCCGTATCCCATGGCGGCCAGATCCACCGCGGGCGGGAACCCGAGCAGAATGCCATTGTCGGTGAGCCTGTCGAGCCGAGCCTGCACCGTGCCGCGTGCGACACCGAGGCGCCGTGAGCATTCGAGCACGCCCAGTCTCGGTTCGTCGGTGAGTAGCAGCAGCAGACGGGCATCCAGTGCGTCGAGCGGTTCGCGCTGCATCCGCTGGCCTCCTGGTCGAGCCGCATGTCTGGGCAGCATGCCCAGTCTCGCCGTCGAGAACGGCCAATCCTCGCACAGTATGCCCAGTAAAATCGGTCGCTGTTGCTCATAATGCGAACAGGGCACATCCTTCGGCTGTCGAATTGTTTATGAGACAGCAGGCCGGGAGGGCACCGTGACCGAGATGATGGACGACGTCAGCTTCGAGTCGCTGCGACAGCTGGTCGGCCTGGTCGACTACGACGGCTCCAAGGACCCGTTCCCGGTCCGGGCGATGGACGCTGTCGTGTTCGTGGTCGGCAACGCCACCCAGACCGCCTGGTTCTATCAGGCTGCCTTCGGCATGCGGCTGGTCGCCTACTCCGGCCCCGAGACCGGGCGCCGCGACCGCAAGTCCTTCGTGCTCGAGTCCGGGTCGGCTCGCTTCGTGATCGAGGGCGGTGTCGGCCCCGGCAGTCCGCTGCTCGACCATCACCGCCGGCACGGCGACGGTGTCGTCGACCTCGCGCTGGAGGTGGCCAACGTCGACCAGTGCGTCAAGCACGCACGTGAGCAGGGAGCCACGGTGCTCGAGGAGCCGAACGACGTCTCCGACGAGCACGGCGCCGTGCGCAGGGCCGCCATCGCCGCGTACGGCGAGACCCGGCACACACTGATCGACCGCACCGGCTACACCGGTCCCTACCTGCCCGGATACGTAGCGAAGCAGGGCACTGTCGTTCGGCCCGTCGGGGCCCCGAAGCGGCTCTTCCAGGCCATCGACCACTGCGTCGGCAACGTCGAACTCGGCAAGATGGATTACTGGGTCGAGTTTTACAACCGCGTCATGGGCTTCGTGAACATGGCCGAGTTCATCGGCGACGACATCGCGACCGATTATTCGGCGTTGATGAGCAAGGTGGTGTCCAATGGAAACCACCGGGTGAAGTTCCCACTCAACGAGCCCGCGGTGGCCAAGCGCAAGTCGCAGATCGACGAGTACCTCGAGTTCTACGACGGTCCTGGCTGCCAGCACATCGCCTTGGCCACCAACGACATCATCGCCACGGTGACCGCGATGCGCGCCGCCGGTGTCGAGTTCCTCGACACCCCGGACTCCTACTATGAGGATCCGGAGCTGCGTGCGCGAATCGGTGCCGTGCGAGTACCGATCGACGTGCTCAAGCAGCATCGGATCCTGGTCGACCGGGACGAGGACGGCTACCTGCTGCAGATCTTCACCAAGCCCGTCGGGGACCGACCGACGGTGTTCTACGAACTGATCGAACGGCACGGCTCGCTCGGGTTCGGCAAGGGCAACTTCAAGGCACTGTTCGAGGCCATCGAACGCGAGCAGGCCCGCCGAGGCAATCTCTAGCGCCGAGGCGGCAAGACAGCACCGCCGAGGCAATCTCCAGCGCCGAGGCGCCCGCACCGCTAAAACCCGCCTGTCGCCATGACCCGGTGATGCGCCGGGTCGGACGCGAGTACGCTGGGTCACCTGGTCGATGTTGTCCCTGGAGGTGGCATGGCGCGCTTGGCCCGGCTGGTCGGGGTGTTGCCATTGTTCGGCGCGATGGCCACCGCTGGGGCGCTGACGGGTGCCGCCGTGTTCACCGTCGCGACAACGAGCTGTTCTGACGCGGGTCAATACGTGCAGCGTCCCGACGGGGCGATCGAGCTGGTGGGAAGCTGCTTGAGCAGCCGGGACTTCCCGAAGGCACCGGCTGACACGAGCGTGGCCGCGCGGCACAATCTCATGACGTCCGGCGTGCGTCCCTGAGCACGCTCAGTCGAGCGCCGCGAGCAGGTCTTCGACGAGGTCGTCGGCGTCTTCGATGCCGACAGATAGCCGGACGAGGTCGTCGGGCACCTGGAGTGCCGACCCTGCGGTGCTCGCGTGGGTCATCTTGCCGGGGTGCTCGATCAGCGACTCGATACCGCCGAGCGATTCGGCAAGGGTGAACAATCGGGTGCGCGCACAAACCTCCAGTGCGGCCTGCTCTCCCTCAGCCACGGTGAACGACACCATGCCGCCGAACCGCCGCATCTGCTTGCTTGCCACCTCATGCCCGGTGTGCTCCGGCAGTCCCGGGTAGTAGACCTTGTCGACCTTGGGATGGCTGAGGAGTGTTTCGACGATCCGCTCAGCGTTGTCGCAGTGCCGGTCCATCCGCACGGCGAGGGTCTTCAAGCCGCGCAGCGTCAGCCACGAGTCGAACGGCCCAGGAACCGAACCAGCGGCGTTGCGGAGAAAGGCGAACTTCTCCGCGAGCTCGCCGTCCGACGTGATGGCGGCGCCGCCGACGACGTCGGAATGCCCACCGAGGTACTTGGTGGTGGAGTGCAGGACGACGTCGGCGCCGAGCCCGAGCGGCGACTGCAGGTACGGGGTGGCGAAGGTGTTGTCGACTACAAGGCGCGTCTCAGCCTCGTGCGCGAGCGTGGCGAGCGCGCTGATGTCGGCGATGCCCAGCAGCGGATTGGTCGGCGTCTCGACCCAGATCACCTTGGTGTCGGGCCGAATCGCGGCTCGGACCGCGCCGACGTCGGACAGCCGGACCGGGGTGTGCTCGACGCCCCACTGGCTGAACACCTTGTCGATGAGGCGGAAGGTGCCGCCGTAGGCGTCATCGGGGATGACGACGTGGTCACCGGGCCGGATCATCGCGCGCAGTACGATGTCCGAGGCCGCCATGCCGGAGGAGAACGCCAGCCCGTGCTGGCCTCCCTCCAGCGAGGCGAGGCATTCTTCGAGCGCGCCGCGGGTGGGGTTGGCGGTCCGCGAATACTCGAATCCGCCTTCGCGGAGCCCTCCGACACCGTCCTGCGCGAAGGTGGAGGTCTGGTAGATGGGGACGATGACCGCGCCGGTGCGCGGATCAGGCTCCTGTCCGCTGTGGATCGCCCTGGTTTCGAAGCCGAACCGGTCCGCGCTGCCCGTCATGGGCAGCAGTTTACGTCCGCGCCGACCGGCTCACACCACCGCAACCACAGGCTGGGAACGATCAGTATCCGTACGGGTTCTGCCCGCCGGGCCCTGGCTGGGGCGGCTGTCCGTACGGGGACTGCTGCGGCTGTCCGTACGGCGGGCTTGCCGGTGACTGGGTGCCGTACGCGGGCGTCTGGGTGTTGTACTGCTGCTGGACCGGGCCTCCCCCGGTGGCCGGAACGACCACGGTGCCCATGATGTTGTCGGCCCACGTCCGACCCTTGGCATCCCACAGCGGTGCGAGAAAACCGATGTACAGCGGCAACGCGTCGACGATGTGGCAGAGCCAGCGGACGAACGCGATGCCGGGCCCGACGGGCTGACCGGTCTCCTCCTTGATTAGTTTGATCTTCATGGCCGATTTGCCGATGGTCTGGCCGGTGCTGCCCTGCCGGATCACGACGTTCCAGATGAGGTAGCCGAGTACCACCAGCCACCCGAGAAGGCCGACGATTGCCACCAGGCCGAGACTGCTTCTCGCGACCACCCCGATCACGATGACGAGCACGTAGATCACGGCGATGGGAATGATGTCGATCAGGAATCCGCCGGCCCGCTGCCCCCAGTTGGCGTAGGTGCCCAGTGGCGCGGCGGCACCGAAGCCCGGGTGC
>JAFAZC010000054.1 GCA_019239965.1 Kutzneria sp.
ACCGGCCGGTCGCCCTCGTCAGCAACGACCACCGCGATGGCTACCACCAGCACCGGATACACCAGGGACGCGCCAGCTACCTTCCCAACACACTCGGCGGCGGATGTCCGGCGGTCGGCGACGGCGCCTACACCCATTACCAGGAAAAGGTCGAGGGCACCGTGATCCGCCGCCGCAGCAAGAGCTTCGGGGACCACTACGGTCAGGCGACGCTGTTCTGGAACAGCATGTCGATGCCGGAGCGGGAGCACATCGTCGCCGCGTTCCGTTTTGAGCTCAACAAAGTTGGACACAGACCGATTCGGCAGGCCGTCGTGGACCAGCTCAACCACGTCGATCACGAGCTGGCCGGCTCCGTCGCGCGCGGTGTCGGGGTGGTCCCACCCGCCCAGCCGGTCGGTCCCAACCACGGTCGGAGTTCACCGGCGCTGAGCCAGCTGGGCGCTCCAGCCTCGTCGATCGCGACCCGGAAGGTCGCGTTCCTCGTGGCCGATGGTGTGGACGGTGTCGGCACCAGGCGTGTGATTGACGGCATGACGGTGCTCGGCGCCGTGTGCGACTTCGTCGGGCTCGCCCCAGACAAGGCGAGAGCGGCCAACGGACACGATCTGATCGTCGACCACCCGCTGGAGACGACGGCGTCCGTGCTCTACGACGCGGTCGTTGTGCCATGCGGCCCGAGCAGCGTTGAGGCGTTGGCGGCCAGCGGCGACGCGGTCCACTTCGTCGCCGAGGCCTTCAAGCACCGCAAGCCGGTCGCCGCGTTCGGCACTGGTGTCGACTTCCTGGCGCAGGCATCGATCGTCGACGTCGAGGTGGCGAGCCAGGACGCCCCAGTCGTGTCCGACCGCGGCGTGGTCACCACCGTCGAGGCCGGTGAGGAGCTGTCCGACGTGTTCGTGTCCGCCGTGATCGCGACATTGGCCGCCCACCGGGCCTGGGATCGCGAGACAGCGGCGGTTCCGGCCTGACAGGTGGGCGGTGCGTTCAGGTGGCGTCGGTCTTGGAGAATGCCTGGCTGACGGCGTTCGGCCCGTTGTAGGTCTTGTCCGGTATGGCGTTGAGGGTGGTGAGCACCTCGTTGTCGGCGCCCTGGGACCTGGCGTGCTCCACAATGTCGTCGCGACTGGCTGGGTAGTCGATGCCGGCGAGGAACTTCTGCATCTGGATGGGATTCGGTTTGTCGCTCATCCTGCCTCCTCAGCTGCTGGCTCGGTCGTTTACCGGCCGTACCCGAGTCCGACGGTGGCAAACATGTGTCGTGCCCCCGATGTCGAGGCAAGCAAGGCCGCCGGCATCAAACGCGATACCGTAATTCGCTGAGAGGAAATGGACCGTTCCGGTACCAGGGCAGCAGGTGAGAGATGGCGGAGGTGGTGGTGTTCCATCATGCGCTGGGACTCACGTCCGGTGTCCTCGCGTTCGCCGACCAGCTGCGCGGCGCCGGACACACTGTGCACACACCCGACCTGTTCGCGGGCCGGACCTTCGGCACCGTGGAGGAGGGAGTGCGCCACGCCGGGGACATCGGCTTCGGTGAGGTGAGCGACCGTGGCGTCCAGGTGGTCCAGGGGCTGCCCGCTGAGCTGGTGTACGCCGGATTTTCCCTTGGCGTGCTTCCGGCTCAACGCCTGGCGCAGACGCGACCGGGAGCGCGGGGGGCGCTGTTGTTCCATGCCTGCATACCGGTGGCGGAGTTCGACTCGGGATGGCCCTCCGGAGTGCCGGCGCAGGTGCATGCGATGGACGCGGACCCGATCTTCGTCGGCGACGGTGACATCGAGGCCGCCAGGGCGCTTGCCACGGAAACCGACGGCGTTGGACTTTTCCTCTACCCCGGTGACCAACACCTGTTCGCGGACAGTTCGCTGCCCTCGTACGACGCGGACGCCGCCGCGGCCCTCAGGAAGCGGGTGCTCGGGTTTCTCAGTCGGCGATAGTGGGGCGACCGCCAGTACCGATCGCACGGCACGTCGGCGGTGCGGCCATTGTCGGTGACGCCATTACATCAGCAGGAAGCCGCGTGTAAACGGGTTGGGAAGTGGGCACTCTCGCCGTCATCGCCCCGATGAGGATTTCTTCCCGATTCAGGGAGCATGCGTCATGAGCAGCAGCGAGAACCAGCCGACCGGCCGAGACGACGTCAGTCGGTTCGAGGGCGAAGACCATCACGGTTGGGCTCCTGACATGGACGAGCCAACGGGCGCGGCCGAGGAGGCTAAGGCCAAGGCGTTCGATGCTAGCCAAGCCGGCGAGCCGGGACCGGGCCGAATCGTCTCCGAGGAGGAGCGTGCGGGCGTGCCCGCGACCGACATGTCTGGTGCCACACCGCTGGGCGTCGGTGAAAGCACCGGCCGTCGAGGCGAGGAGATCGCCGCGACCGAGGAACAGCCCGGTCGGGAGCACACGGGCCACAAGGGGCCCGCACAACGACCCACCGGCACCACGACCGCGGAGGGCTACACGGGGGTGGGCCAGCAGGGTACCCGTGACGAGGACGCTCCCGAGATGCCCTTCGGGGACCAGGGCGGCTGAACCGTCAGCCGCCCGCCCAGTCAGTGTTTGTGTGCCTGTGGGTGGTGTGCCGACCTATCGCCGCTACGCGGCAGATTCCCGCTGACCAAGGTGGACACCAACAGCAGGGCGGAAGCGACGGTGAGCACCACCGCGAGGCGGTGCAGGCCAGCGTCGCTCGCCCCGGAGCCGAAGGCGACGCCGATGAGGCTGGCGGACAGCATGGCACCCAGATACATGAACGTGCGCAGCAGGCCGGCAGCGACGCCGATCTGATCCGCTGGTGCTTTGGTGTACATGGCAGCCTGGTTTGCGACCACGAGCAGCCCGTTCTGCAAACCGAACGCCGCACTGACGCACAGCAGCGACCAGAGTGAGCTGCTCGCGGTCAAGCTGAGAAGGCTCACGCTGACCGCGAGCAGCACACCGGCGCCGGTGACCAGCGGAGCTCGGACGTGGTTTCGGCGTGCGATCAGCGCGGAGGCCACGGCAGCAACGACGAACGAGGGCATCAACAGCAGTCCCGCGCCAGAGGCCGAGTACCCCGCGCTCTGCTCCAACCACTGCGTCCAGCCGTAGACGACACAGTAGGTGATCAGAAAGGTCACCATGTAACGGACGTAGGTCGCCACCAGCGGCCGGTTGCCGGCCAGCATCCGCACATTGAGAAACGGTGTCGCCGCCCGCAGCTCCCGCACGATCAGGGCCAGCGTCGCCACCGCCGCGGCGGCGAGCAGGGACCAGCGGAGTTCAGTGACGTCCACGAGGAACACCAGCAGGCTTGTCATCGCGAGTACGAACAGGCCGAGTCCGAGCGGATCGAGCGTGTGCCACATCTGCCGCCAGCGCCAGTGTCCGACCTGCTTGTCGGCGGGCAGCCAGCGCAGCGCGAGTGCCGCGCCGAGGACGGCCAGCGGCAGGTTGACCACGAAGACCGACCGCCATCCGCCAATGGCCAACAGGAGCCCACCCAGTGGGGGACCGATGGCCATGCTGGCCTGGCCGGCGACCGCCAGTGCGCCGAGCACACCGCCAGGAGGCGGCCGGCCCACCCGTTCCGACCGCAGGCGCAGCAGCGCGATCGCCGCCGGATAGGCGGCGGAGGTGCCCAAACCGATCACCACACGGGCACCGACGAGCACACCCAACGACGGTGCGCAGAAGCCCAGCAGACCACCGGTCGCCACCAGGCCAAGACCGGCCAGGTAGACCCGGCGAGGCCCGAACAGGTCGGCCAGTCTGCCCATTGTGGGCTGGCCCACCGCGGTCGCCAGATACAGCGCCGACACCAGCCATGTGGTCGTGTCGGCACCGACACCGAACGCCTGTCCGATCGAGACCATGGCCACGGCGATGATCGAGGAATTGATCGGATTGAGCACCGATCCCGCCGACACGGCCGCCACGAAGCGGGCGCCAAACGCCAGCTGGTGCGGGTCCGGACTCCGCCTGAGACCGGTCCCGGCAGGACAGGCGCGCACGCCGCCCGTCGTCGACCCATTCGTCATTGACTCCGTCTTTCCGTGCATGGCAACCAGCCGTCAACGGTGCCGAAGACCCGGGCACCCCGCCAGGGCGCCGTGTTCCCAGCAGTGCCAGGGCCACCCAGGCCGCGCGGGCGGGGGCAGGACATACTCGGTTCATGACAGGGCCTGGTCAGCTGGGTGAGTTCCTGCGGGCACGCCGACAGCGGCTCGGACCGGGCGACGTCGGACTGCCGCCCGGCACAGGCCTGCGCCGAACTCCCGGACTGCGCCGCGAGGAGTTGGCCACGCTCGCCGGTGTGAGCGTGGACTACTACGTCCGGCTCGAACAGGGCAGGGAGACCAACCCCAGCGGCGCCGTGTTGGACATGCTGGCCACTGCCCTGCGCCTTGGCGACGAGGAGCGTGATCATCTGCGCTCGCTTGCCGACAACGCCGGTCGGGGCGGGCGTGCGGCGGGTGGCGCCGTCGACCGGACCGTCCGGCCCGGCGTGCGCCTGCTGCTGGACAACCTCCGCCCGTGGCCGGCGTATCTGCTGAGCCGCACCAGCGACGTTCTCGCCGCCAACCCCGAGGCGCTAGCGCTGTTCGCCGGTATCACCGACTGGCCGGAGAGCAACAGGAACACCATCAGGTACGTCTTCGAGCACCCGATGGCTCCTGCCCTGTTCGGGGCGGCCTGGGAGCACGCCGCCGCCACCTCTGTGGCGAACCTGCGGACCGTCGTCGTGAGTGACCCGGACGCCGCGGACCTCGGCGAACTGGTGGCTGAGCTCACCGCGAGCAGTGCCGAGTTCGCCGAGCTGTGGCGGCGGCACGACGTGCGTGCCCGCCGAGGCGAAGACAAGACGTTCCATCATCCCGTTGCCGGTGACATGACCCTGTCCTTCGAGGTGCTCCGCCTCCCGGAGGCCGGCAAGCGGATAACGGTCTACCAGGCCATTCCCGGCACAGCCGACCACGCCGCCCTGATGACGCTGTCCGCGAGCGTCGCGCGAGGAACGGGCCGTGCCCGGGGCCGGCCAGACGATCGCTGAGGTCACACGATGAGATCTGTTCCCGAGGGAGACCGCGAGCCGGCGTCGTTACCAGGTACCGTGTTCGGCACGGTGCTGGGTGCCATGTCGCGGTGAGGGGCGTCATGGCCACCGCGGTGTGGTTTTCCGACCACGGGCGGCGTTGGTCGCCGAGGTGCCGAGCCGACACCGCCCTGTCTCGGTCACGCTTCCACACGCTGAAAGGTACTGTCCGATGCCAGCACGGCCGTACGGGTTGGCCGCGGGTGACACTGTGAACGACGGTCGTGACGACGGCCTTCGCGCACACGGTGTCGGCGCGCCGACACCGTGGACGGTCGGTACCGGGGCGGGGTGTGCGGCCGTCGGCGACCGGTACCCCGGTGCCCGGCGACCGTCCATGACGATCTGGTGCGAGGTACCGTGGACCTACCCGCACCGGGGGTGAGAACTTGTCCGATATCGCCTTCTGTCACCAAGCGCTTCTGTACGACGGCGTCGCCCAGTACCGCGATGGTGTCGCCTCGTTCGTGCGGGACGGACTGCGTGCCGGAGAGGCCGTCCTCGTCGCCGTGCTCGACGATAAGGTCGAGCTGCTGCGCGACGAACTGGGCAGGGATGCCGACCAGGTGCGTTTCCTGGACATGGCTGTGGTGGGCCGCAATCCAGCGCGGATCATCCCGGCCTGGCGCGACTGGGTGGCCGAACACGACAGCCGTCGGCCGTTCCGAGGTGTGGGGGAACCCGTCTGGCCTGGTCGGTCACCGGCCGAACTGGTCGAATGTCACCAGCACGAGTCCCTGCTGAACCTGGCGTTCGGCGGGTTGCCGGTATGGCGGCTCCTGTGTCCGTACGACATGGCCGCCCTCGACAAGAACGTGATCGACATCGCGGTTGCCAACCACCCGGTCGTCGACGACCGGGCCAACGCCGATTACCGGCCCCCCGCGCTGGTGGGTTTCCTCACCGAGCCGCTGCCGGATGCCCGGGAGCCGATCGTCGAATTCCCCTTCGGGTCCAGTGATCTCGCGGCCCTGCGCGACGCTGTCGGGCAGCAGGCCGGGAAGACCGGGCTGAACGCCGACGCCGGCGACGACCTGATGCTCGCGGCACACGAAGCGGCCGCCAACAGCATCGACCACGGCGGCGGAAGCGGCCTGCTGCGGATGTGGCAGGACGGCGACCACTTCGTGTGCGACGTCCTCGACACTGGTCTGATCATGGACCCGTTCGTCGGACGGCACCGGCCGAACCCCCACCAGGCCCGCGGTCGTGGATTGTGGATGGCCAACCAGTTGTGTGACCTGGTCCAGGTCCGCTCGTCGGCCGAGTTCGGCACGATCGTCCGCTTGCGAGTGTCAATCCGCCCCCAGTCCGGCTGAATCCGGTCAGGACGGGCGCAGTGAACGCAGTGCCTCCTCGACCGTGCCGTACCGGCTAAACGCGGCCAGCGCGTTGGTGACGCGCAGCGGCTTGATGGCCGCGCCGTGGCCGAGCACGAGACATAGGCCGGGCCGCTCGTTCGCGCGCACCAGCACGGTGATGCCGGCAGCACTGAGGAAACCGACTCCGCTCAGGTCGACGACCCGGTGCGGCGAGTCCCGGACCAGCCGATCGTCGAGCGCGGCGGCGAGCAGGGACGCGGTGAGCGTGTCGACGTCGCCGGTGACACGCACCACCACGAGATCAGGACGTGGGCGTCGTTGGCTGATGTGGATCAGACCAGATACCGGCGAATCCGACCCGTCCATTCCAGCACCCCGTGGGAACCGCCGGCGAGCACCGCCGACGGCCGGCACTCGGTACCCTCCGGTCAACGGCGCCTGCGGCGTGGCTCGACTGATGACAGTCACCCTAGTCATGGCGGCGAAAGCCAGGCAACCGTGGCCGCGGTGCCCCACTGGATCAGACTATGACGCCCAGCTGTTCGTTGACGTGGGTGATCTGCTCGGCACCGTTGACTATCAGTTGGGCCGGCAGCGGATTCCCTTGGTGCAGTGCGGTGATCAGCTCGTTCAGCGTGCAGTGTGCGACGTCGCCTTGAGCGGCCCCGCAGATGGCGCTGCCACCGCCGCCGATGCCGTCGACGGCCACTCCGGCCGCTGTGGGGAGTCGATAGGCGGCTGAATCGGCCGGATCCACCTCGAAGTGGTCCTGGATCTGCTCGGACGTGTGCCGGATGACCTTGCGAAACTCGATCATGTGCACGGCGGCGTCGTAGCCGGTGAGCTCCACGGTCAGCGTCGCGTTGGCGAACTTCGGGGCCTTGGCGGGGGCCGCGTGGGACGTCGAGGGGACGGCGGATCCGGACGACGTGGAGCCGGGGGTCGTCGAGCTGGAGCCTGATGGCGCTGTGGACGGAGTCGCTGACGTGCATCCGGTGGCCGCGAGCCCGACAATGCCCGCGGCGAGGAGTCCCGCGGTCAGGCGGCGGGCGTGAACAGTCCGTGAATCGTGCATGGGTGATGTCCCCCAGAGTTTGTGGGCCGTACGTGGTACCAGACGGCCGCGTTCGCCGTGGGTTCGCCGTGATCACGGGATCGTTACCCGCCGGTGACCTGTGTTTTCGGGCTGGCTGGCGCCCGTCAGCCGTCCAGGACCGTGACACCGAGCGCCGCGGCGAACGCCGGTGCGAGATCCAGCAACTGCGCGGTGCTGATCGTCACGCCCTTGAGCGAGTGGTATCCGTTCCTGATACCCAACGCGGCGGCGGCACGGAGGTCGACGTCGGTCATGGTGGCCCCGTCGAAGCCGATCTCCTCGAGCGAGGAGCCGGGGAACGCCACGTTCGTCAGCGTCGCCCCGGCGAAATCCACGTCCCGCAGCGTGCAGTTGGTGAACGTCACGTCCCGCAGCGTGGCGGCGCGCAGGTTGACCGCGACGAACTTGCACCCGAAGAAGGCCACCCGCCGCAGTGCGGCGTCGTACATCGCCGTTCCGGCGAAGGCACTGGTGACGACCTCCACGTCCAGCCAGGAGGCGGCGGCGAGGTCGGTGCCGATCAATGTGGCGGTGTGCAGCCAGACGTCGACGAACCGTGATCGGCCGAACCGTCCCTCGGCGAACCGCACCGAGGAGAACGCGGACTCGGTGAACCGTACGCCGTCGGCTTGGACATCAGCGAAACTCGCGTCGTCGACATGAACCAGGTCGTAGTCCTCGTCCCGCGACGGCGCGCTGTCGGCCGGCACGAGTGCGGAAAAGTAGGGCAGGTCGACAAGGTCGCGGGGAGCCGGGGGAGCGCCCTTCGAGGCACGGGCCTTCGGCCGGTTCACCGGGCGTCCCCGGTGAGCGCCAGCGCTCGGGTCACCAGCGGATGCCCACGGTGCAGGCCGTAGCGTTCACGGTAGACCGCCTCCAGCAGCATCGCGGCGGCGTCGGCGGACAGGTCCAGGCCGGAGCCCGGAGTCGTCTCGGCGGCCATCAGCAGCATCGGCTCGGGGGCGGCGTTGGATCCGTCCAGTGCGGGCATGGAGTATCCCTTGGCTGGCACGGGTATCGCGCCGCAGCATCGGTAGAACCGGATCCGGCTGTCACGGACGTTGCGTTCCGCGGACCCGGGGCCGGCCCCGGCGGGATCCTCGACCTCGAGGACTACCCGGTGTGGCCCCCGCGCGGCGAGATGACGGTTCATGAGACCCCACATCTGCCGGCCCAGTCCGCGGCCACGCTGGTCGGCAGCGGTGGCGAAGTAGCGCAGGAGAACCCAGTCGGTCGAGCCGAGCACGAGCAGGGCGAGGAAGCCGACGGGCCGTTCCCGGTCGAGCAGGGCCAGCCCGGTGCGTCCCGTGCCCGCGGGCCCGGTGAGGTCGGTGAACGGCGCGCGCAACCGTGCGGGGAAGGCCTCCCGGTAGATCTCCACGGTGCTGGCGAGCTGCTCGGCGGTCAGGGTGGACAACGGCACCAGGATCAGCTGGCCGGCAGGACGGACGTCATCGGTGTGGGCCACCCGCGTATCGTCATGTCCGGCGTTGTCCCGGTCAAGGTCGAACCCAACTGACCTCGCCGGCCTCCGTGGATCAACCGTTTCGGACGCCGATCAACTCGGCGGGATAGCTGTCCGATGTGGACTCGCTGAGATCGGAGGCGGCGGCCGAGGGCCACACCGCCGGGCAGTGGCTGTCCGGAACCGGCGTTCGAAGGTCGGTCAGGTACGTCTCGATCGCCGTGCGGGCACAGGGGCTCAGGAAGTAGTCGCCGTGTCCGACGCCGTCATAGTTGAGCAGCACCGAGTTGGCGATCTGTCGGTGCACGGCGAGGCTCCACGATCTCGGAGTACCGACGTCGAAGCGGCTCGCCGTCACCAGGATCGGTGGGGTGCCGTGGATGGACAGCCGGTGTTGCGGATTGGTCACCTCGGCCGGCCAGTTGAGGCAGCCGGTGACGTCACTGAAGAACATCGACAGGTGGGTGTGCGGGTCGATCTGGTCCAGTGCCCTGCGGTAGCCGTCGAGCTCGGCGAATCCGCTGACCCGGTACTGGTAGTCCTCGCACCAGACCGCCTGGTAGGTGTCGTCGCCAAGGTCGTCCCGACCGCCGTGCCGAACCGCTGGCCGCGCGAGTACCGGTGCACCGCTGGCGGTGCCGTCGGCGAGCGCCGCGAGCCGGGTGGCCAGCTTCGGCCACTCCGGGTCCGGGTGGTACATCGGATCGAACGCCGCGGCGCGCAGATCGGCCGCGCTCATCGGCTCCGCGGTCGACGGATCGGTGAGCCGCCCCGCCCGCGCTCTGGCGTACAGCTGGTCCCACACCGCACGCACGTCCCTGCCGTGTAGTGCGCAGCCGGCTTCCCGATCACACCAGTCGGCGAACTCGGCGAACGAATTCTCGAAGTCGGCTGTGTTGTCGGCAAGGTACTGATATGTCGAGGTGACGCTGTGATCCACATTGGAGTCCAGTGTCATGGCCCGCACACGGTCGGGGAACAGCTCGGCGTACCGCTGGCCGATCTCGGTTCCGTAGGACACCCCGTAGTAGGTGAGCTGTCGCTCGCCGAGCGCGGCCCGGATCGCGTCCATGTCCTTGGCGGTGCTCGTGGTGTCCAGATGGTCGAACACCGGACCGGTGTGCGCCCGGCAGTCCGCGCCGAGTTCGGCGTTGTAGTCGAGCAGGTGGCGGTAGTCGGCCTCGCTGGCCGGGTACTCGGTCGGCCCCTCAGCGAGCAGCGCGGCACTGCACCGGGCCGGTTGGCTGCGTTGGACCCCGCGCGGATCCCAGCTCACGATGTCGAACCGCTGGCGCAGCACGCCGTCGGCGTCGAAGCGGTGCAGGATGAAGTCGATGCCGGAGCCGCCGGGCCCGCCGGGGTCGGTGGTCAGCACCCCGATACGGTGGGCCGAATCGGTGGCCCGGATACGGGCGATCGCCAGGTCGAAGGTTGGCCCGCCAGGGTCGTTCCAGTCGACGGGAACCCTGATCGTGGCGCAGTCGGCGGTCGAATCCTCCGGGCAGGGGTGCCAGGACGCCGTCGGGGTGGCCACGGCGACACCCGGGGTCGCCAGCGTCACGGCGAGGATAGCGGTGGCAAGGCCGCTGGTCGCGCCGAGAGATCCGCGCATAGGCACCTCCTGGAAGCGGACGGAGCCGGGGGGTCGGCCGCGGCCCGCCGACCACTATGGCCGCCCAGGCGGGCCGTCGTCGACAGCGGCGTCGTGACTGAACGCGCGGTGGGCTTGGTGACGTCCAGACATGCCCTCGAGCCGGGCCCCGTATCCTTGTGTGGTGCACTGCCCCGCCGCTCGCCGTGACCGCCGGTCGTTCCTCGCCCTGCTGACCGCCGGTCTCGCCTGGACAGTGACGTCCTCGGCGGTCGTCTCGTGCAGCCCGGTCAGGGGAGAGGGGAGGCCGGCGGCGACCGGCCCCGCTCCGACAACTCCCGCCACGACAACCGCGGCCCCACCGAGCGCGCCGTCGACGACGACACCCGGCACCACCACCACGGCCTCGGCGAACTCGCTCGCCACGCTCACGCACGGCCCTGACGGCGGCAAGAAGATCGCGCTGACGATCGACGACGGCTACTGCCAGGACTGCGTCCGCGGCTACGTGGCCTTCGCCCAGCGCACCGGGGTCCACCTGACGTTCAGCCCGAACGGGACGTACGGGCACGTCTGGGAGCCGTGCGCCAAGCAGCTCGCACCGCTGATCGAACGCGGCCAGGTGCAGATCATGAACCACACCTTCAGCCATCGTGACCTGCGCACGATGACCGAGCAGCAGATCGGTGCCGAGTTGGAGCGCAACGAGGAGTGGGTGAACAGAACTTTCGCCACCACGACCCGGCCGTACTACCGTCCGCCGTACGGTCTGCGTAATGCGGCCGTCGACCGCGCGGCCGCCCGGCTGGGATATGCGAAAACGGTGCTCTGGAACGGTTCGTACAGCGATTCCGAGGCGATCACCCCACAGTTCCTGCTCTCCCAGGCGCGCAAGTACCTCAAGCCGGGCACGATCATGCTCGGACACGCCAACCATCCGACCGTTCTCGGCCTATTCGACCAGATCCAGGACCTGATCAGGCAGCGTGAGCTGACTCCGGTGACGCTCGACGAAATGTTCGGCACCACCAGGCCATCGCCGGCGCACGCGGTCGCACCCTGAGCCAGGCGCCGCCGCGCGGCTCGCCGTGCGATCAGGCAGCGGGCCGGAAACACCGCCCGTACCATAGGGGATCATGGCTGTGGTGTCGCTGGGATACCGGACCGACCTGATGCTGCTGGGACTCCAGGGCAGTGTCGTCAGCCTCCACCACGGCTACTCGTGCATCCGGACCCCGGCCAACCCGACCTTCCACTGGGGGAACTTGGTCCTGCTGCGCGCCCCGCCCGCGCCCGGAACGGTGGCCTCCTGGGTCACTGTGTTCCGCCACGAGTTCCCGCACGCCAACCACGTCACCCTCGGCGTCGATGGCACTGAGGGAGACAGCGGCGATCCAGCGGAACTGGAGGCCGCCGGCCTCGAGGCCGAAGTCGGCACGGTGCTGACCGCGACCGCGGTGTGCCCGCCACCGCGACCCCATCGGGACGCCGAGCTGCGCCCCCTTGTGGACGACCAGGATTGGCGCGCCGCGCTGGCGCTGCGGGAGGCCAACAACGTGCTACCCGACGTCGAGGGATTCCGCGTGTTCGCGTGGCGCAGGCTGGTGGGCCTGCGGCGGCTGCAGGAGCGCGGGCTCGGTGCCTGGTTCGGCGCCTTCCACCACGGGCGCATGGTCAGCGGGCTCGGTGTCTTCACCGATGGTCACGGGCTTGCCCGTTTCCAGCACGTGGACACTCATCCCGAGTACCGCGGCCGGGGTCTCGCCGGAACGCTGGTGTACACCGCCGGCCGGTACGCCCTGGACCGGCTCGGTGCGCGCAGGCTCGTGATCGTGGCCGATCCTGGGTACGTGTCCATCCGGGTGTACCGCTCGGTCGGCTTCGCCGACGAGGAGACGCAGGTGCGGGTGCAGCGCCGACAGCCGGTTCCGCCGCCTGCGCCGGCCCAGACGGCGGATCAGGATCGGTAGCGCGCAAGGCACTCACGCAGGGGACAGGCGCCGACCCAGGCGCAGGATCGCCACCATGGCGGCCACCGCGACCGCGGCGACGACCGCGGTGAACGCGACCGCGGCGTGATAGAGGCCGACAATGGCCACCGCGACGCCGACCAGGACGACGGGCAGGGAGATCCCGAGGTAGGCCACGCACAGGAAGGCGGAAACAACCTCCGCGCGGTGATCGTCGGGGCTGTGCAGGGTGATGGCGGCCATCCCGGACCGGAAACAGACGCCCTGCCCGAGGCCGACCACGACGGTGCCGACCGCGAGCAGGGCGAGTGAGCGGGTACCGAGGGCGGCGGCGATCGCGGCGAGACCGGCGACGAGCACCACACAGCCGGCGGGCAGCGCGACGCGCGTAGCCAGCCGCGCCGAGCCCAGCTGGCCGAGTGCCGATCCGGCGAACATCGAGAACACCACCGCACCCGCGAGTGCGCGGTCGGACTGGCCGAACAGAGCGGCGAGCAGTCCGGGTTCGATCGCGGTGAGCAGGCCGAACACCGAGAACGCCGCGAACGTGGCCAGCGAAGCGGGGATGAACACGAACCGGATTCGCGCGGGCACCGCGGGGCGCTGCCAGCGGGTCAACTCGCGCCACGGCTGGGCGGGACGGGCGACGGCCACGGTCTCGGGCGTGCGCCACACCGCGAATGCGGCTGGCAGTAGCAGAACCAGGTCGATAAGGAACGGCAGTCGCAGCGGATGGGGTGCGTACTCGGCCAGCAGCCCGGACAGCAGAGGGCCGCACCCGAGGCCAAGCATGTTCACGGCGGTGGCGACCAGGGTGGCCCGTGCGCGGTGTGCCTTGTCGGCGAGTTCGACCAACGCGACGGTCGCGGTCGAGGTCACCAGGCCCGCGGAGAACCCCGACACGATCCGGCCGACGGTGAGCACGGCCAACCCGGTCCCGCAGAGGAACACCGCCGCGCTGGCCATCGAGAGCACCACCGCCCCGGCCAGCAGTGGCCGCCGGCCGAGAGCGTCCGAGGAGCGGCCGGCCATCAGCAGGGTGGCGATCACCCCCACCGCGTACACGGCGTAAATGACCGTGGTGGTGAGACTGCCGAATCGCAGTTCTGCCTGGTAGAGCGGATACAGCGGCGTCGGCAGCGTGGTGCCGGCCATCACGACCCAGAATGTGTAGGCCACGAGCGCGAGGGTCCACCATGATCGGCGGTCGGTGGCCATCTCTGTCGGCATAGGACGATCCTCGCGGATCGCGGCGGCCACTCCCACGCACTGTGCAGGGGATCACGAACCCGTGAGCTCGCCGGGCGCGGTGCTCCTAGTTACAAACAATCTTGACTGTTTGTAACTAGGAGTCGACACTCGGGGTGTGACGCAGGAGCTGATCAGGCGGACACAGGCCGACCGGAGCCGGGAGACGCGGCGCAGGCTGATGGAGGCCACCGTCGAATGCCTTGTGAAGCACGGCTGGTCGGGCACCACGACCACCGGAGTCGCCGACCGGGCCGGCGTGTCGAGAGGGGCGCAGCTGCACCACTTCCGCACCCGCGGTGAACTGGTCGCCGCGGCGGTGGAGCACGTCGGTACCCAGAGCGTGCGGCGGTTGCTGGAGATGGCCACCGCCTTCAGTGCCCGGCCGGACCGCACCGAGGCCGTCGTCGAGCTGCTCGCCGAGTTCTACGCCAGCCCTCTGTTCACCGCGGCTCTCGAGTTGTGGGTGGCGGCGCGGACCGACCCGGACCTCAAGCCGGTCGTGGTGTCGTTGCAGGCCCGGCTGGGTCGCGAATGCCATCGGCTGGCGGTCGAACTGCTCGGTGTCAACGAGTCCCGGCCTGGGGTGCGCGAGACTGTGCAGGCCACCCTCGACCTCGCGCGCGGCCTGGCGTTGGCCAACCAGCTGACCGACGACTCGCACCGCCGGGCGGGAATCGTGCGGCAGTGGGCCGGCATGGTCCAGGCCGTACTCGCGGCGGATCGGGCATGACCGTGCTGAACAGCCTGCTCGCCGACCTGGCGGCGGAGAGCGCCGAGCTGGACGCGATGGTGGGCGACCTGCCGGCCACCGACTGGGCCCGCCCGACACCGGCATCGGGCTGGACGATCGCCCACCAGATCGCACACCTGGCGTGGACCGACCGGCAGGCCGTGCGCGCGGCCACCGACGCCGCAGGCTTCGCGGCGGAGGCCGGAGCGGCACTGGCGAACCCGGCCGGATTCGTCGACGCCGCCGCGGATCAGGGGGCCCGCCAGCCGCCTGCCGAACTGCTCGCCGCCTGGCGGGCCGGGCGCGACCGGCTGGCGGCCGCACTGCGGGCGGTGCCGGCCGGCCAGAAGCTGCCCTGGTTCGGCCCGGCCATGGGAACGGCCTCGATGGCGACCGCGCGGCTGATGGAGACGTGGGCACACGGTCTGGACGTCGCCGACGCCCTCGGGGCGAGCCGCGCGCCGACCGCCAGACTGCGCCATGTCGCGCACATCGGCGTGCGGACACTGGGGTTCTCGTTCCAGGCCAACGGGCTGGAGGTGGCATTGGAACCGGTTCGGGTGGAGCTGGCCGCGCCGGACGGCACGCGGTGGAGCTGGGGCCCGCAAGACGCGGCCAACCGGGTTCGCGGGCCGGCTCTGGACTTCTGCCAGCTGGTGACCCAGCGGCGGCACCGCGACGACCTTGCTCTGCTGGCCGTCGGCGACCTCGCGTGCCGTTGGCTCGAGGTCGCGCAGGCGTTCGCCGGTCCGCCTGGTGCCGGCCGCGCCCCCGGCGGGCCGACATGATCCGCATCGGCAACGCGTCGGGGTTCTACGGGGACCGGTTCAGCGCGGTGCACGAGATGCTCACCGGCGGCCCGCTGGACGTGCTCACCGGTGACTACCTCGCCGAGCTCACCATGCTGATCCTCGGCAGGGACCTGCGCGAGGACCCGAAGTCCGGGTATGCCAAGACCTTTCTGCGGCAGCTGGAGGACACGCTCGGTCTGGCGGCCGAGAATGGTGTGAAGATCGTCACCAACGCCGGTGGGCTCAACCCCGGCGCGCTGGCCGAGGCGGTCCGCTCGCTCGCCGGCAGATTGGGCGTACCGGTCCGGGTCGCCCACGTCGAAGGGGACGACCTGCGCGGGCGGGCCGAGGAGTTGGGGTTCGGCACGATCCTAGCGGCCAACGCCTATCTGGGCTGCTGGGGCATTGCCGCGGCGTTGGACGCCGGCGCGGACGTGGTGATCACCGGCCGGGTCACCGACGCCTCGCTGGTGGTCGGCCCGGCCGCCGCCCACCACAGGTGGGGTTACGAGCAGTGGGACGCACTGGCCGGCGCCACCGTCGCCGGACACGTCCTGGAATGCGGTGCCCAGGCCACCGGCGGCAACTTCGCCTTCTTCACCGAGGTTCCCGACCTGGTGCACGCCGGCTTCCCGATCGCCGAGGTGTACGAGGACGGCTCGTCGGTCATCACCAAACACCCCGGGACCGGCGGCATGGTCACCGTCGAGACCGTCACCGCGCAACTGTTGTACGAGATCAGCGGCCCAGACTACCTCGGCCCCGACGTGGTGACCCGGTTCGACACGATTCGGCTCGGCCGGGACGGCGAGGACCGGGTGCGGATCAGCGGGGTGCTCGGTCTGCCGCCCCCGCCGGAGGTCAAGGTCTGCCTCAACCGGCTCGGCGGGTTCCGCAACTCCATGACATTCGTCCTGTGTGGACCACGTGTGGAGGGCAAGGCGGCTTTGGTGCGTCACCAGCTGACCGAGCGGATCGGGACCGAAGGCGTCACCTGGTCGCTCGCGCGCACCGAACGAATCGGTGCACGGACCCAGGAAGCCGCCAGCGCGCTGCTGCACGTCACCATTAAAGATCTTTCGGTATTTGAGTGAGGCGGGTCATAGGGAAAGGCCGGTATGGTCGAGGAA
>JAFAZC010000069.1 GCA_019239965.1 Kutzneria sp.
TGGAACGATCCTGGGATCGTCTCGAAGGCCGGAGATCTGGCCGCCACCGTCGTCGACAACCAGGAGAACGAAGTCGCCCATGGTCTGGCCGAGAACGCTGTCAACCGCGGCGGCGAGCCGCTCGGGCCGTCGGAAAGTCGGCATGACGACGGCGACTGTCGCCGACGGAAGCGGGTGCAGCCTGGTCGCCAGCCGAGTCACCTCGTCCTTCTCGGCACGTTCTGCCGCGAACCGCTGCGCGGCGAACCGCAGTCGCCACCAGAGGTCGCTGACCACGTACCTGCCGACATGCTGCCGCAGTAGGTCCTTGGCGGGTCGTGGCAGCAGGGAATAGTCGTTCACCGGTGTCCTCCGACCGACTTGGGCGCCGGCACGTGGGCGGCGAAGCCCTTCGGTGCGGCCGGATTCGTTGGCACACCGTTGACGAGTTTTCGTCTACCACGCAACAGCTCCAGCAGAGCGCGCCGGTGAGTTCCTCGTCGCAGCGGCAACCTGAGCAGCTGGGCGGCGACAAGGATGGCCCACGTCATGGCGGCGGCACGCTGGCCTTCCCATCGGGCCATGTGCACCACCTTGTTCGTGGTCAACTGCGCCCAGAGTGCTGGCGACCTCGTCACGTCCCCGCCTCGGTGGGTCGCGGTGGCGCCGGGCACCTGACACACTCGCCACCCCGCGTCGACGACTCGACGACAGTAGTCAACCTCCTCGGAGTACAGGAAAAGATCCTCCCGCCAGGGGCCGATACTGGTGCGCACCGACGCCGGTATGAACAACACGGCACCGTTGGCCCAGTCCGCATCGGTGGGTCCGTGCGGCCTGAGCTCCGACACGGCCAGTTCCTCTCCGAGACGACCGGCCCTTGCTCCCAGCAGCGCGTCGGCGAGCACTCGCACGACCGTCGGCTTCCTGCGCAAGGTGGGCTCCGGTTCACCGTCTCCACGGAATACCACCGGAACGGCCACACCGATGGCGCCACTCTCACAGGCCCGGACCAGTTCCAGGACACAGCCGGGTGAAAGGCACACGTCGGCGTTGAGGACCAACAGGTCCTCCGTGGGCTCCGCCAGACAAGCACAGGCGTTGATCCCAGCGGCGTAGCCGAGGTTAGCGCCTGTCTCGACCACGGTGGCGCTGGGAAGCAGTTCACGTACCAGATCGACACTGCCGTCAGTGGAGGCATTGTCGGCGACCACGAGGCGCCACTGGTCCACACCGGACATACCGGCTTCGATGCTCGCCAGCAGCGCCGGAAGATCGTTGGTCGAATCGTGGGTGACCACCGCCACCAGGACTCTCGTCATCGGTGCGCTCCCGTTTCACGCGCCATGGCCAGGACGCAGCCGCCGGCACCGACCAATACCACCGTCACGCCAGCGAACTGGGGAAACGCGAATCCGTCGTAGGTTCCGAAACTGATCACACAGACCAGGAGGGCGCCGGCAACCGCCCAGGCGGCGTCCCGGACGACCGGCGTCACGGACGCTGGGCGGCCCCGCCACACCTTGAACATCAGCCATGTCGGCACGGCGAGCAGCGCAACGAATCCCACAAGGCCAAGCAGGCCGGACTCCACGGCGGTAAGCAGATACTGGTTGTCCAGGAAAGGCTGCACAGGTGTCACGTAGGTGCCGAACCCTTGGCCGCCAAGGGGCCTTTCGAGCAGGTGTGTCCACACGTAGTCATACTTGGTCAGCCGCGACCAGATACTGCTGTCCTTGCTCGCCCCGAGGACGGTGTTGACGAGGGCATCGATCAGTCGCGGTTCCACGGTGCCGGCGAGCAAGACGGCACTGCCCAGCAGTGCTGCTGACAACAGCCAGCGCGCCAGCCCGCACCTCGGCAGCAACAGCAGTCCAACCACCGCGATGCCAAGCAGACCGGTGCGCGAGATGGATACCAGCGGACCGCACACCAGGACCGCCGTGCAGCACCACCAGAAGGGTCTGAATCGGGCGTGACGGGCGAGATGCATAGCCAGTGGCAGCATCGCCACACTGCTCGCGGCCAGTTCAATGGGATGGTTGGCGAAGCCTATGGAACGCTGGAGCCCGTCGCGGGCGAGATCGATGGGTCCGAGGTCCTGTGTGACGAGGCCAGGGAGCACGGTGAACGGCCGCAGGTCGACCGAGGTGAGGAACTGGAGGACGGCGGCAAAGGCGGAACAGCTGAACCCGATGACCGCGGCACCGAAGACGATCCGCAAGGATCGCGCGTCTTGGACGGCGTCACACAACAGCAGGCCAGTGGCGACGGCGAGGACGAACAGCATCAGTGCCCGGTCAGCCCCGGCGATCCTGGAGTCGTCGACTCCGCCCACGAACGCCGTGATGTCCGCGACCATGAACGCCGCCGGAGCGAGCAACAGGACGCGCCGTATCGGATTGCCCTTCGCAGACAGACCGAAGCCTCCGGCGTATCTGGCGACCAGCCACCACAGCAGACAGAGGCCGGCGATCAGGCGTGCCGGCGTGATCGCGCCGCCGCCGCCGGCAAGGACATTGTTCTGCGGCAAGGCCAACATCAGCAGGTATGCGCCAATGACGACCTGCGGCGAAATGCGGAGAACGGATGCGGCTGAGGAGGTGCCCGTCGCCGCCACGGACGGAGACACCGCCATGGTCACCGTGGCTCTCCCGTGATGCCGGCAAGCGCGTCCGCCTTGCGGCGCGGCGCCCTGCCGCGGCCTCGGGAACCGCCATCGCCCGTTGTCGCGGCAGCCGGGGCCTCGACTCCGTCGGCGCGCCTTGATTCCCGGTGCCTCAGCACCCGATCGGCCAGCACGATGCCGAGAACGCCGAGGACCGCACCGAGCGCGGCTGTGAGACCAACGGCGCGGACCTGTGCGGCCCTCGTCGTCGTGACCCCCGTGGTGGGAAGGACCTCGGTGAGCGCGAGTCGCTGCGCAGGGTCGACGCGCAGGGCATCCTGGCGATCCCGGAGTTCGCTGACGGCTCGCTCGCGCACGATCTGTGCCGTGTGCACGGCGCCCGTCGGCGAGGAGTCGGTGACGGTGATGGTGATGAAGGCGCTGTCGGTCTGCGCGGTGTCCGTCGCACCGTTGCCCCCGGTGACCTGGATCGAGCCGGTGGCTCCCGAGTCGGTGTAGCCGGCCATTGTCTGCGGCGCTGACAGTACCGTGACCAACAGCGCCGCGACCTGTGACTGTGATCGGTCCGCTGTCGCGTAAGGATTCTGCACGGAGGCGTTGCTGGCCGGTGTCACCAGACCGATCGCGGTCACCTTGTACTGCTGAGGCACCAGGAAGGCCGCGACGCCGACGAGCACGGCCAGCAGGAGACCAGTCGCGGCGGTGAGAACCCATCTCTGCCGCATCACTCGTGCGATGTCCAACGCGTCCACGTCCGTTTTCCCTTCAGTTTCGATGTCGTCACAGGAACTACTTGGATGAAATTGGTTCACCCATCGGCCGTCCGATCAGAGACCTGCCTGCCAGGCCGGCCCCGTCGACGACGGCGCGCACCATGTTGCGTGCCATCGGCACCGCGTTTGCGCGCAACCATGGACGCAGCGCCAGCAGCGCGAGAGCACGCTGCCGTGTCCCCAACGGGGAACTGCCCACCGCTCGCAGGTACCAGCCTGCTTCCTCGACGTTGGGTAGCACTATGCGCCTGGTGTCGGTCCGCTGAGTGCGGTACCAGTCACGGGACGACGTCGACTGCGTGAGGCGGCCATCGTGCAGCCTGTGCAGCAGCAGTTCCTCGCTGATCTCGACAAATCTGCCATAGAGGGCCAATTCCGCGATCAAGATGCGATCGTTGTTCTTGACGGGAGGAAGCAGGTGGGTGCGACTCAGCACGTCTCGACGGTAGAGGCCATAGCAGTGGTAGTTCTCGTGCTGGAGACGGATCAGATCGCGGAGGCGGACCACGGGATCTGGATGGCCGGTTCGACACGGATTGTGCCAGGCACCCACTGTCTCGCCGTTGGCGTCGATCTGCCGGGCCCAGGTGAACGCCAGGACCGCGTCCTGCTGTTCGCACAACGCGGCATGCATCTTGGCCAACCGGTCGGGCTCGTAGGCGTCGTCCGCGGCAGCCCAGGTGAAGTACTGGTTCGCGGTCTCCCGTACGAGCAGGTTGTGGTTGCCGGTCGAACCGAGGTTGCGCGCCCGCCTGCGGTACCGCACCCGCTTGTCGTTGCGAGCCGCCTCGCGGCAGATTTCCTCGGTTCCGTCGGTCGAACAGTTGTCACCGATCCACAGTTCGAAGTCCACGCCCGTCTGGTCGAGTAGGGCGCGCAACGCGGTGCGCAGGTACGGCTCACCGTTGTGGACCGGCAGCCCGATCGCGATCGGTGCCGGCGCGAGTCGGATCAGGGCCGCGGTTTGCTTGGTCACGATGTCCCCCTTCACCTTGTCTGCTCGACGATCCTGGGCGTTCCGAATGCCTGCGCCGACTCAGCGACTACCAGTCGGCCGGCGAGTTCGGGCAAAGCACTGCTGACCTCCTCAAGCAGATCGGGAAGGAACAACAGAACCGCGGCCGGGTCTGCTTCGACAAGGGTGGCGGGACTGATCACGGGGATCGACGTGCCGGGCATTCGCCTTCCCCACTTCGCCGGGGAAGCATCGGCGACAGCCGAGAGCAGGCGGGGAGTGGCGCCGGCACGGCACAACAGGGCAACCGCCCGCGACGCCGCGCCGTAGGCGTACACCGGATGTGTTCGCGCCGACTCCAGCCATCCCCTCAGTTCCGCCGTGCTGTTGTCCGCCGTGTGCTGCAGTCCGCTGACGGAGTTCGCGTCAAGCACACCTGTTCCGATCTCGCGCGAGATCGCCATGGCAACCGACGTGTCCGGTGAGCCACCTCGACTCGCGGCGAGCAACACCGTTCCGCCGTAGAGATCGAACTGCCACGCGGCGCGTGCCACCAGACCGGCCGTGGAAAGCATGGACGTGAGTGCCGGCGTCGAGTAGTACGCGAAGTGTCCGTGTCGAAGCGCGTTCCACTGTCCGTTTCGGACAATGCTCGCCAGCGAGTGGTACTGGATGAGAAGTACGCCATTCTCTTTCAGCCTGTCGACCCGCTCCACCATCGCGGCAGCCTGGTCGGCTTCGTGCATCAGACCGAAGCAGTCGATGATGAGGTCGGCTTGTTCTCCCGTTGCGGCGGGTACGAGCCCGCGACCAGTGAGCAGCGAAAGCCATGATCCGCCATGGGGGCTGCCGTACTCCGCGACCGAATGCCCCGCACTCAGCAGCCCCGCGTCGGCGAGCCTGTCGACTGCCTCGGCTGCTTGCCTGACAAGGGCCTGTGGCTCGATTCCCCGTGGCTCGTCCGCGACGGTGGGATCCTCGACAAGTTGGGCCAGGCCGCAGGAGGCGCACAGCCACATCCGAAGTGGATACGTCAGATCGGGTCCAGGATCTGTACTCAGCGGAAAGGTGTGGCATGCCGGTTGTCGTCCAAGGTCGACAACCACGTCACCACGACCCGAGCCACATGCCCGGCAGCGATGGCTCACCATGGCACGTCCATGATGTGTCCATGCGAACAGAAACCACGTCGCTCGCCGGCGTCCTGTTGTTCACGCCGGCTCCTCGTCGGGACGACCGAGGCATGTTCACCAGGACTTTCGATGCCGGCATTGTCGCCGAGCACGGCATCGATCCGTCCGCCTTTGTGCAGGACTCGCAGTCTCGGTCCTGGTTGGGCGTGCTGCGGGGCCTGCACGGGCGCGGTGGGCGGGGCGAGGCAAAGTTCGTTCGCTGTGCTCGCGGGGCCATCCACGACGTGGTGGTCGACGCCCGGCCGGACTCTCATACGTTCGGCCGACACGAGGTATTCCGGCTCGATGACGTCGACTTTCGTCATCTGTACGTGCCGCCAGGCATGTTGCACGGCTTCCAGGTGCTGACAGACGTCGCCGATGTCTGCTACCGCATCGACCGTCCACACGTTCCCACCGAGGACGTCGCGGTCAGGTTCGATGATCCGCACCTGGACATCCGATGGCCGCTCGCCGTGTCGCTGCTCAGCGAACGGGACGCCTCGGCAGGTTCGTGGATCGATCTGGTCGGTTGATCTCATCGCAGCACCGGCCTCAGGTCGTCTCCGATGTCCCGGCTGTCGCGTCGCTCCGCCAACCGCGCCAGCCGGGTGAACCTCCGGTCGAACTGTTGGCGAGTGAGGCCGTGTCGTATGTACGCGTCGGCGAGTTGCTCGGCACCTGCTCGTACGGTCCACTTGGGCCGATTACCCGGAAGCGCTGCTCGGATCTTAGAGAAGTCGACCCGATACGACCGTGGGTCAGCGCCTGTCTCGCCGGTGATCGACAACTCCGCACCCGGCACAGTCGCCACCACCTCCGCCGCGATCTGTGCCACCGTCAGGTTGTTGTCCTCCGAGCCGACGTTGAACGCTTTGCAGTGCACGGCGCACCGGTCCGCCACCAGGACAGCGGCGAAGGTTCTTGCGATGTCCTCAGCATGAACCAGTGGACGCCACGGTGTACCGTCGGAAAGTACTCGAACCTCGCCGCTCAACACCGCGTGCCCGACGAGGTTGTTCAGCACGATGTCGGCGCGTGGACGCGGCGAGAACCCGAACGCCGTGGCATTGCGGAGGAATACTGGTGTGAAGTCGTCATCCGCGAGTTCACACAGATCGTCCTCGACCCTGACCTTGCTCTCGGCGTACGGAGTCACGGGCCGTAGCGGAGCATCCTCGGTTACCAGATCTTCTCCCGCGGCACCGTAAACCGAACAGGTTGAAGCGTACAGAAACCGCCGCACACCCGCGTCACGAGCAAGCTGAGCGAGCCTAACCGAGGCACGGTGGTTGATCGAATG
>JAFAZC010000154.1 GCA_019239965.1 Kutzneria sp.
TTCTTCGGCATGTCCCGCAGCATGCCGGACACCGAGCGGAGCAGGGCGACGACCAGGCCGAGTGTGGCGGTGACGAGGACACCGAAGCACAGCACGACCCAGCCGGCCGCGCCGAGACCGCCCATGGTGCCGCCGGCGCTGTGCACCAACACGACCCCGAGCCCATAGGCCAGTGCGCCGATCACCACGGCTGGAAGGAACAGCCACCGCAGTACGCCGCCGAGGTAGGCCATCACCTTGGCTCCCTCGGTCCGCTTGGCCTGCGCGGCAAGCAGGATGTGGAAGATCGGTGCGGCCCGTCGACTGGGGTTGAACCAGCTCGCGATCATGCCGGACGTGCGCAACTGTTCCCGCAGCGCCTCAAGCCGCTGAAATCCCCCGGTGTCCCTGGCGTACTCCGCGGCGGCGGTGACCGCGGCGGCCATCGCACCGGCGGAGGCACCCCCGATGGAACGGAACCGGAAGTGTTGGTAGAGCTCCATGACGGCGGCGGGATAGGCAACACCGCTGGTGACTCCGCCCTGCATGACCAGGTCGCATTCGGTCGGTGGCGCGGGCGGCAGCGGACTGTCGCCCGGCGCGTCAGCCCCGGCGAGCTGCGGCTCCCGGGCTTCGGGTACGGCGGAACCCGATCCGGGGGAGCCTTTCGAGACCGTCGACGTCACAGCATCACACCCCGTTCAGCTGTTCGCGTCCAGGCTAGTGATCGTTACGCTCAGTCGAAAAGGGGCCGACGGAGGGATACGATCACCACGAACGGCTGACACACGTGTCACGCCCGCGGCGGACGTCCGCAAGGGTGGACGACACGGTCAAGATGTTCCCCGGCCGCCGCCGATCGTGCCCAGCCGGGGCTACGGCAGCGCGATGGCCAGCTCGGAGACCGGCACCCGGGTGCCGGTGTAGAACGGCGTCTCCTCGCGCACGTGCCGTCGTGCCTGGCTGCCACGCAGGTGCCGCATCAGGTCCACGATCCGGTGCAGTTCGTCGGCTTCGAAGGCCAGGATCCACTCGTAGTCCCCGAGCGCGAACGATGCCACGGTGTTGGCCCGGACATCGGGATAGTCGCGGGCCTGCATGCCGTGCTCCGCGAGCATTCTGCGGCGGTCGTCGTCGGGGAGCAGGTACCAGTCGTAGGACCGCACGAACGGATAGACACTCACGTACTTGCGGGCCGGCTCACCGGCGAGGAACGCGGGGACGTGACTCTTGTTGAACTCCGCCGGCCGGTGCAGCGCGACGTTGCTCCACACTGGCACCGACGCCCGTCCGACGGCGGTCCTGCGGAAGCCCGAGTAGGCGGTCTGCAACTGCTCGATTTCCCCGGCGTGCCACCAGATCATGTAATCGGCGTCGGCGCGCAGGCCGGAAAGGTCGTAGACGCCGCGAACCACGACGCCCTTGCCGTCGAGCGAATCGAGGTACTCCTGCGCGCGCGCACCGGCCGGGCCGCGGTCCTCCGGCAGCCGGCCGGGTTCCGCCCGGAACACCGACCACATCGTGTACCGGATCGTGTCGTTCAGTTCGGTGTAGTTCAGGCGGGACATGACCCCATCGTTCCACTGGGCTGCCGGTAGCGACCAAGGATGTGGGCGGCAACACGAGCGGCGGCGGCCTGCGCGGTCGCAAGGCAGCCCGGCACGCCGACTCCGCGCAGGCTCGCGCCGGCAACGGCCAGCCCGGGCACCTCCGCCACGGCGGCCTCGATACGGGAACGGCGGCCGACGTGGCCGACGTCGTACTGCGGAAGGCCGCCACCCCAGCGGGTCACGCTCGCCTGCACCGGTTCGGCCGCGACACCGGCCAGCTCGGCGAGGTCGGACCGTGCCGCCGCGATCAGGTCGGCATCGTCGACCTGCAAGACCGCGGTCTCCCGCACGCGGCCGATCGACCCTCTGACCAGTACCGGCCCCGTCGAGTCGAGATGCGCCCACTTGCGGCTGGAGTAGGTGAAGGCCTTGACGGTGAAGGGCATGCCGTCCTGCCGCCGGTCACCGGAGGCGATCAGCACACCGGAGTTGGCCGGCAGCCGCGTACCGGCCGGCAGCGCCAGGGACACCACGGCCATCGACGCGACCTCGATGGCCGCGAACTCCGTGGCCGCCGCCGGGGCCACCTCCGCGAGCAGCTTGCCGGCGGCCGGCGCCGGCGCGGCGACCACGACACCGTCCACCGCGACCGTGTCCGATCCGAGGTGCACCCGCCACGTGCAGTCGACGCGGGTGAGACCGGTGACGGTGCCGCCGAGCCGCAGCCGTGCGCCGGACGCCTCGGCCAACCGGTCGATCAGAGAGCCAAGGCCGTGCCGGAGGGTGCCGAACACGGGCGTGCGCGGCTGCCCGGCGCCCAACGTCCAGACCCGGGGCGTGAGCGCGGCCGCCGCGGCGACCAGCGAGCCGACGCCGCTGTCGAGGGCACCGGCCAGCGTCGGGATTGTCGCGCGCAGTCCGAGGGCGTCGGCACGTCCGGCGTAGATGCCGCCGAGCAGCGGATCGACCAACCGATCGATCACCTCGTCACCGAACCGCTCACGAACCAAGGCACCGACCGACACGTCGCCGTCGAGCCGGACGGGCGGCAGGCTCGGCTCGGCCGCCACCCGGCGCACCGCTTCCGGCGACAGCACGTCCCGCACGGCGTCCGCCGAGGCCGGCACCCCCAGGAGCGTCCGACCCGGCATCGGGTTCGTCCTGCCCCCGGCACGCATCGACGCACCGACGGGCGCCGGGTGGATGAGCTCGTCGAGCATGCCGAGCTCGGTGAGCAGCTCGACGACCTCGGCACGGCGCACCAGGAACGCCTCGGCGCCGACGTCGTACGGCCGGCCAGCGAACTCGATCGTGCACAGCTTGCCGCCGAGCCGGCCGGACTGCTCGAACACCACGATCTCGGCGGCCGGACCGAGCAGGCAGCGCAGCCGGTAGGCCGCCGCCATCCCGGCCACACCGCCGCCGATGACGGCGACCCGGGGTGGGGTCATGGCGTCTCGGGCGGTGTCGACAGCGAGTGCACCAACTCCCGCACCCTGGTCAGCACCGCGGGGTCGGTCTGCGGCAGCACGCCATGGCCGAGGTTGAAGATGTGACCTCCGGCCGACCGTCCGTCGCGGAGGATCCTGCGGACCTCGCGGTCGAGGACCGCCCAGTCGGCGAACAGCAGTGCCGGATCCAGGTTGCCCTGCAGAACCGGATCGGGGGCCTCCGGGGCGGCGGTGCGCAGCCGGTCAGCGGCTTTGTCCAGCGGCACGCGCCAGTCGACGCCGACCACGTCGGCACCGGCCTCGCGCATCGCGGCGAGCAGCTCGCCGGTGCCGACCCCGAAATGGATCTTCGGGATGTCCGCGTCCGCGATTCCGGCGAGCACCCTCGCCGAGTGCGGCAGCACGAATTCGCGGTAGTCCCGCTCCGACAGCGTGCCCGCCCAGGAGTCGAACAGCTGGACCGCGTCGACCCCCGCCGCGATCTGCAGCCGGAGGAACTGGCCGGCGACCTCGGCGAGCTTGTCCAGCAGCGCGTGCCACGCCCCCGGCGCGGAGCGCATGAACGCCTTGGTCCGCTCATGGTTGCGGCTCGGACCGCCCTCGACCAGGTAGGACGCCAGCGTGAACGGGGCACCGGCGAACCCGATCAGCGGTGTCCGCGCGAGCTCGCCGACCAGCAGCCGCACCGCCTCGGCGACCGCGTCGGCGCGCTCACCGAGCGCGGCCGGAACAGTGGCGACGTCGGACTCGGTGCGCACCGGCGTCGCGAGCACCGGTCCGGTGCCCGGCACGATGTCCAGGTCGACGCCGGCGGTGTGCAGCGGCACCATGATGTCGCTGAACAGGATGGCGGCGTCGACGCCGTGCCTGCGCACCGGCTGCAGGGTGATCTCGCAGACCAGCTCGGGGTCGAGGCAGGCGGCCAGTATCGGGACTCCCGCGCGCGCCTTGTGGTACTCCGGCAGCGAACGACCAGCCTGCCGCATGAACCACACCGGAGTCCTCGACGGGACTCCGCCGTGCGCGGCGGCCAGGAACGGGGATTCGGAGAGGTCACGGCGGACCGGGACCGGCGCAGTGTTCGTCATGTCGACTTCATGTTCCCACGCGGGCGATGGACCCGGGCAAGAGGCCGACGGGCCCGGCCGCCCCGTTACTCGGTCGGCACCGCTCGGCGTGTGCTACCGCAGACCGACGCCACATGCGCCTAAGGTCACTATTTGTGACCGGGATGTCGGGACCTCCCGAGCTGTTCCGGCGGGCGGTGGAAGCGCTCACGTCGGTACGGCCTCGACCGGAGGTGGAGCTCACCGAGATGCGTGCGCCACAGCGGTTGGCGCCGTGGTCGTTCGCCTTCGGCGCCGAAGCGGGTGGGCCCGCCGGCGAGACGGCCACCGGGCGGCTGGTGCTGTTACACGACCCGGACGGCAGGGATGCCTGGGGCGGAGTGCTGCGGCTCGTCGCCTTCGTGCGCGCCGAACTGGATCCCGAGCTGGCCACCGATCCGCTGTTGCCGGCAGTGGCCTGGTCCTGGCTGACCGACGCGCTGGACGACTCGGCCGCCAACTGGACCGCGCTCGGCGGGACCGTCACCCAGACGTCGTCGGCACGGTTCGGCATGATCTCCGGTCCCGCCCGCACCGACGACCTCGAACTACGTGCCTCGTGGACCTCGCGGGACGTCGAGCTCGCCGCACACGGCGACGCCTTCTGCGAGCTCATGTCCAGCACCGTCGGGCTGCCTCCCGTCGGTGTCACCCTGTTCAGCCAGGGCCGCGGCTCGTCATGACCTGGTCACCCGCGGCGGTCCGGCACGCGGCGTCAGCTCGTCGCCCGTGCCACCGATTCGGCCTCGCGGAGCACTCGCAGCGTATTGCCGCCGGCCAGCTTGGCGCAGTCGGACTCGCTCCAGCCCCGGTCCAGCAGGCCGGCGAACAGACGCGGGTAGCTCGCGACGTCCTCGAGGCCGGCCGGCAGGGAGTCGACGCCGTCGTAGTCCCCGCCCAGCCCGATGTGGTCGATGCCGGCGACCTCGCGGGCGTGTTCGATGTGTGCCAGGACGTCGCCGAGGCCCGCCCGCGGCCGGGCTCCACCGTCGGCCCATGCCTCGGCGAACCGCCCACGCGCGACGAGGTCGCGGTGGTCCTCGCCGGCGCCGGCCATGGCCTCGCGCAGCCGGGCGTCCCATTCGGCACAGGCCGTCGACACGAAGGACGGCACGAACGTGATCATGCACACGCCGCCCTGCCCAGCCATCGCGACGAGTACGTCGTCGGGCACGTTGCGGGGGTGATCGGTGACCGCGCGGCAGGAGGAGTGGCTGAAGATGACCGGCGCCCTGCTCACCGAGAGCGCGGCACGCATCGTCGCCGGCGCCACGTGGGAAAGGTCGACCAGCATGCCCAACCGGTTCATCTCACGCACCACGTCCCGACCGAAGTCGGTGAGCCCGCCGGCGACCGGCACGTCGGTGGCGGAGTCGGCCCAGGGGGTGTTCGAGTTGTGTGTCAGCGTCAGGTAGCGCACGCCGAGCCGGTACAGGGCCCGCAGCACGCCGAGCGACTCCGCGATGGCGTGGCCGCCCTCGGCTCCCATCAGTGAGGCGATCCGACCGGCCGAGAAGGCCGCCTCCGCCTCATCGGCGGTGCGGGCGAGGGCCAGCCGGTCCGGGTGGCGCACGACAAGCTCATTGACCAGCTCTATCTGCTCGAGGACGGCGGCGACGGCGTCCCCGGCGGCCAGTTCGCACGGCACGTACACCGACCAGAACTGGAGGCCGAGCTGTCCCTCGGCGAGCCGGACCAGGTCGGTGTGCAGCGCCGGCTGCCGGACGGTGAGGTCCGGCGCCGCCCAGTCCGCCGACCAGGGCCGTCCTCCCGCCAGCTGGCGCAGAGCCCACGGCAGATCGTTGTGCCCATCAGCGAGCTGGGTCCGCCGCAGTAGGTCCGTCGCGCGCCGCGCCGAGCCCCCGGCCCCGACCATGAACACCCCCATGACAACTGTGCCCCAACTATGGTTCATCGTTGTGAACCATTCTCGCGTTAGCCTTCTCAGCAGGAGTCCCTCAATCGAGGTACAAAACCTGCACGCAGTAACAACTCGATCGGGATAGATACCCGTTTGATCGTCCCGCTGACCCGCTTGGGCAGCTACGCTGCTGCCGTCGACACCACTTTCGGTCGATCAGTGGCGCGGCTGATTGGACGAGAGTCCCGGTGCCGGTCGGGGGGCACGACCGACTCCAGGGAGGTAGTGACGTGGCTGCCGTCGGCTTAGGTCAGGCCGTTCGTACCACGCCAGCCGGCTCATTGCCGGCGAACATGGTCCCGCATCCGCGGGAAGAGTTGTTCTCGGTGCTGGTGGTTGACGACCACCCACTGTTGAGGGAGGCGATAGCGGCCCGGTTGACCCAGATGGGGGCCGGGACAGTGCATGAAGCCGCATCGGTGGCCGAAGCGAGGGCGCGTGCTCTGGCGACGGGACCGTGCGACCTTGCGATCCTCGATCTCGGGTTGCCCGACGGAAGCGGCATCGACCTGGTCACGGAACTTCGTGCCCAGGGCTGGCCGCGGATCGTGGTACTCGCGTCCTCCGACGACCCCTATGCGGTCCGGTCGGCCTTCCAGGCAGGCGCTCAGGCCTACCTGCTGAAGTCGGCCTCGCCCATGGTGGTCACCGACGGAGTGCGCAGGGTACTCGACGGCGGGGTGTACGCGGACCCGAGTGTGGCACCGGTCCTCGCGGCCGGTACCAGGGTTCCGGGAACCGACAACACGCCGCGGGAACTATCCGCGCGTGAGGTCGAGGTTCTCCAGCTCGTCGCCGATGGCCAGTCCAACAAGGAGATCGGTGAGGCGCTGAACCTGTCCGCGCTGACGGTGAAGTCACACCTGTCGCGGATCGGCCGGAAACTGGGCACAGGGGATCGTGCGCAGATGGTCGCGCTGGCGATGCGTGCAGGAGTCATTCGGTGACCCCTTAGGGTCCTCGAGTGTGGAGACACCCCGCTGCGAACAGACAGGTCCCTCCGGCACCGACCCGGTGCCGCTGACCGAACCGGTCGAGGGCGTTCCACCGGTGGTGTCCGATCCGGCGGCGCTGCGGCGCGCGGCCGCAGCGCTGACCGGTGGAACCGGTCCGGTGGCGGTGGACACCGAGCGAGCCTCGGGCTACCGCTACTCCCAGCGTGCCTACCTGGTGCAGCTGAGGCGCGAGGGCGCCGGCACGGTACTCGTTGACCCGGTCGCGCTCGGCGGCCGGGTGAGTCCGCTGGCCGACGCCCTCACCGGCATTGAATGGGTGGTGCACGCGGCCTCCCAGGATCTGCCCTGTCTCGCCGAGCTCGACCTGCGGCCGAGCGTGCTGTTCGACACCGAACTGGCCGGCCGGCTCGCCGGCTTCGACCGTGTCTCGCTCGGCTCTATGGTCGAACGCCTGCTTGGGTACCGCCTCGACAAGGGGCACGGTGCCGCCGACTGGTCACGGCGCCCACTGCCCACGGAGTGGCTCAACTACGCGGCGCTGGACGTCGAACTGCTCATCCCCCTCCGCGATGTCCTCGAACGCGAGCTCACCGACCAGGGCAAGCTCGACTGGGCTCTGCAGGAGTTCGAGGCTGTGCGCACCGCGCAGCCGGCCAGGCCCCGCTCGGAGCCGTGGCGGCGCACCTCAGGTATCCACCGGCTGCGCAACCCTCGCCAGCTCGCCGCGGTGCGGGCGCTCTGGATGGCGCGGGACGCACTAGCCCGACGCCGCGACATCGCACCGGGTCGGGTGCTGCCCGACAGTGCGATCGTCGAGGCCGCGACCGCCGAACCGGCCACCGAAGCCGAACTGCTGGCACTGCCGGTGTTTCGCGGCCGCGCGCAGCGCAAGTCCGTGCGGATCTGGTGGGAGGCGCTCACTGAGGCGCGCGGGTTGCCGCCGCGGGAGCTCCCCCAGTCGTCCGCACCCCCTGACGGGCCACCTCCCGCCAGCAGGTGGCCGGATCGGGACCCGGACGCCGCGGCTCGCCTCGCGGCCGCCAGAGCGGCGCTCACGGCCATCAGCGAGCGGGTGTGCATGCCTGTGGAGAACCTGCTGTTGCCCGACCTCGTCCGGCGCACCTGTTGGGAGCCACCCGCCGAACCGACACCGGAATCGGTCGGCACGGCCCTGCATGCCGGCGCCGCGCGCCCGTGGCAGATCGAACTCACCGCCGAGGCGCTGAGTAGCGCATTGCTGGCCACCGCGGCACCCCGTGAGGCACGCCACAAACCGCCACTGGTTACCGGCCAGTAACTCGGTCTAGAGTTCCTGTCATCGCCGACCGGAACCGTCTGGTCGGCGCCTGTCCGAGGATAAGGAGCAGGCGTGGCCGCACTGGTGGCGTCGGAACGTGCCCTGCGCACCGTGGTCTTCGTCGACGGCGTACGCACTCCGTTCGGCAAGGCCGGCCCGAAGGGGATCTACGCGGAGACCCGTGCGGACGACCTAGTTGTCAAGGTCATCCGCGAGCTGCTCCGACGACACCCCGAGCTGCCCCCCGAACGGATAGACGAGGTCGCCATCGCGGCCACCACCCAGATCGGCGACCAGGGCCTGACCATCGGCAGGACCGCGGCTCTGCTGGCCGGGCTGCCCAAGTCGGTGCCCGGCTACGCCATCGACAGGATGTGCGCCGGCGCGATGACAGCCGTGACCACCGCGGCGAGCGGCATCGCGTTCGGCGCGTACGACGTGGCCATCGCCGGCGGCGTCGAACACATGGGGCGCCACCCGATGGGCGAGGGCGTCGATCCCAACCCGCGCTTTCTGGCTGACCGACTGGTCGACCCCTCCGCCCTGGTGATGGGGCAGACCGCGGAAAACCTGCACGACCGCTTCCCGGCCGTCACCAAACAGCGGGCCGACGCGTTCGCCGCGGCCTCCCAGGACAGGTACGACCGCGCCGTCAAGGCCGGGCATATCGGCCCCGAGTTGGTGCCGGTGGCCACCCGCTCCGCCGAGCGAGGCTGGGGTCTGGCCAGCGCCGACGAACCGCCACGTCCCGGCACCACCGTCGCCGGACTCGCCGGCCTGAAGACGCCGTTCCGGCCGCACGGCCGGGTCACCGCCGGCAACGCCGCCGGCCTCAACGACGGGGCGACCGGCTGCATCCTCGCCGACTCGTCGACCGTGGCCGAGCTGGGCCTTCCCACCGGCATGCGGCTGGTCGGCTACGCCTTCGCCGGTGTGGAACCCGAAGTCATGGGCGTCGGACCGGTGCCGGCCACCGAGCGGGCACTGCGCCGCACCGGGCTGACCATGGACGACATCGGCCTCATCGAGATCAACGAGGCCTTCGCCGTTCAGGTGCTCGCCTTCCTCGACCACTTCGGTATCGCCGACGACGATCCGCGGGTCAACCAGTGGGGTGGTGCCATCGCCACCGGCCATCCGCTCGCCTCCTCCGGCGTGCGGCTGATGACCCAGCTGGCGCGCCAGTTCACCACTCGGCAAGACGTGCGGTACGGCATCACCACGATGTGTATCGGCATCGGCATGGGCGGCACCGTGATCTGGGAAAACCCCAACTACACCGGCGGTGGACAGTGACTTCCTCGACAGGGCGGGCGACGTTCACGGCGGAACAGGCCAGGGAGGCTTTCCCCGACGAGGTGGTGACCACCGCGGTCACCCGGCTGGTGCGGGTGCCGGGCCTGTCCGGCGAGGTTGCCCTGATCACCCTGGACAACGGGCACGACCACACCCGGCCGTCCACTTTCGGTCCGCAGGGCCTGCTCAGCCTCGCCCGCGCCTTCGACGAGGCGGTCGCCGCGGACCCGGTGGCCATCGCCATCACCGGCAAACCGTTCGTCTTCGCCGTCGGCGCCGACCTCTCCGGCGTTGGCCGGCTGTCCTCCCCCGACCTGGCGCGGCGGATCGCCGAGACCGGACACGAGGTGTTCCGCAGGTTCACCGAAGCCGCGGTGCCGACCTTCGCCTTCGTCAACGGCGCGGTCATGGGCGGCGGGCTCGAGCTCGCCCTGTCCTGCCACTACCGCACGCTGGCGAGCAATGCGGCGGCGATCGCCCTTCCCGAGGTGTTCCTCGGCCTGTTCCCCGGCTGGGGCGGAACGCAGCTGCTGCCGAATCTGGTCGGCGCGGACGGCGCGGTCGAGGTGATCATCGAGAACGCGCTGAACCAGAACAAGATGCTGTCCCCGGCCCGCGCCGCCGAGTTGGGCATCGTCGACGTCGTGTTCGATTCGGCGGACTACCTCGAGCAGTCGCTGCGCTGGCTGGCCGACGTCGTCAGCGAGAACCTCACCCCCGTGCGGCGGAAGATCGACCGGGGCGAGGCGTGGCAGGCCGCGCTGGCCCGCGGTCGAGCCTTCGTCGCGGCCAAGACGCATGGCGCCTCCCCCGGCGCGGCCAAGGCGCTCGAGCTGCTGGAGCTGGCCCGCGACCACGACCTCGACGCCGGCTACGCAGCCGAGACCGACGCACTGGCACAGCTGCTGCTCACCGACGAGTTGCGCGCCGGGCTGTACGCGTTCGACCTGGTGCAGAAGCGGGCGAGGCGACCGGTCGGCGCGCCGGACAAGGCACTGGCACGGCCGGTTGGCAAGGTAGGCATCGTCGGCGCAGGCCTGATGGCCAGCCAACTCGCGCTGCTGTTCGTCCGCCGGCTGAAGGTGCCGGTGGTACTCACCGACATCGACAAGGATCGTGTCGACAAGGGTGTCGGTTACGTGCACGCCGAGATCGACAAGCTGCTCGGCAGGGGACGGCTCTCCCCCGACGCCGCCAACCGGCTCAAGGCGCTGGTGACGGGATCGCTGGACAAGGCCGTCTTCGCCGACGCGGACCTGGTCATCGAGGCCGTCTTCGAGGAGCTCGCCGTCAAGCGGCAGGTGTTCGCCGAGGTGGAACAGCACGTGTCCGCCGAGTGTGTGCTCGCGACCAACACCTCGTCGCTGTCGGTCAGTCAGATGGCCGCGGAACTCGCCCATCCGGAGCGGGTCGTCGGACTGCACTTCTTCAATCCCGTTGCCGTGCTGCCCCTGGTGGAGGTCATCCGCGGCGAATGGACCGACGACGCGTCACTCGCCACCGCCTTCGCCGTCGGCAAGCAGCTGAAGAAGTCCTGCGTGCTGGTGTCCGACGCGCCCGCCTTCGTGGTCAACCGGCTGCTCACCCGGTTCCTCGGCGAGGTGGTCAGCGCGCTGGACGCGGGCACCCCGTTCGAGGTCGCGGACGCCGCACTGGAACCCCTCGGCCTGCCGATGAGCCCGCTGGTGCTGCTGCAGCTGGTCGGGCCCACCGTCGCGCTGCACGTCGCGGAGACCATGCACGAGGCGTTCCCCGACCGGTTCCCGGTCAGCCCCAACCTGCGGCGCTTCGTCGAGGCCGGCAAGACTGCCGTCTACCTCTGGGACGAGGCGGGCAACCAGCGGGTCGACCCCGAGGTCCTCGCCCTGTGGGAGGGGGGTGACCAGCCACAGACGGCCGAGCAGGTGCGTACCCGCGCCGAGGAGGCGCTCGCCGACGAGGTCCGGCGGATGCTGGACGACGGCGTGGTGGCCGAGGCGCAGGACGTCGACCTGTGCCTGCTGCTCGGGGCCGGCTGGCCGTTCTGGCTCGGCGGGATTACGCCGTACCTCGATCGCGCCGGGGTCTCCGAGCGGGTAACCGGGAAACGGTTCCTCGCTCCTGGTGTCGCCTCAGTGCCCGTCTGAACCACGTCAGAACGCCCGGTACGCGTCACGTCGATGGCTGATCCGGGTGACGTAGACCAGACGCTTGTCGTCGTGAATGCGGTACAGCACGCGGTAGTCACTGCGCCGGGCCGACCACTGGTCGTCCACGGGTGGATCGAGCTGCTTGCCTACCCGGTGCGGGTTCGCCGCCAAGGGCCCAGCCACCAGCTCGTACACCGCCATGGCGACCTGGACGGGTATGTGCTCGGCGAGCCTGCGGAGGCCAGGCCACGTCATAGAGCTCAGTCACGCTACATTGTCCGTTCCGTCCATACGGGCGCTCAGAATGGACGCTATGTCGGCGTTGCTGTAGATCTCACCATGCACGTAGGCCTCGTCCGCCTCGTGAATGTCACGTAGTGCCGCCGGGTCGCCAAGTACGTCAAGCGTCTCGTTGATGCTCTCCCACTCGTTGACCGAGACCAGAATGGCGACGGGTTTGCCATTGCGCGTAATGGTTACCCGATCCCGCTGCTTCTCCACCTGGACGACCAGCTCGGCCAGCCGAGCCTTCACGTCAGTGATAGGCAAAGTCTCTATAGTCTTAATTATAGACCGAATTAGGACCACTACTACTCATGCTCGGCACGTGCCGTGGCCGTCGGACTGGTGCATGATCGACGGCGTGATCCGAGTCGGGACGTCGGGATGGGTGTACCCGGAATGGCGCGGCGTGTTCTATCCGAAGGGGCTGCCGCAGCGCCGGGAGCTGGAGTACCTGTCGCGCAGGGTGAACTCCATCGAGATCAACGGCTCGTTCTACTCGCTGCGGCAACCGTCGAACTACCGGGCATGGGCGGCCACGACACCGGACGACTTCGTGTTCGCGGTGAAGGGAATACGCCAGGTGACCCACGTCAAGCGGCTGCGAAACATCGAGCGGCCGCTGGCGGACTTCTTCGCCTCCGGCGTTCTCGAGTTGGGCCACAAGTTGGGCCCCGTGTTGTGGCAGCTGCCACCGAGTGTGCGGTTCGATCCCGAGGTGTTGGACGGGTTCCTGCGGTTGCTGCCGCGAACGGTGCGCCATGCGTTGGAGGTCCGGCACCCCAGCTTCCGCGACCCAACCTTCTTCAGGCTGATGCACGCCAACAACGTCGCCTCGGTCGTCGCCGACACCGCGGGAACCTGGCCCCGGTTCGACGAGATCACCGCCGACTTCGTCTACGTGCGGCTGCACGGCGATGAGGAACTGTACGCCAGCGGCTACACCGACAGGGCGTTGGACCGTTGGGCTTCGCGAATCCGCGACTGGGCTCGCGACCGCGATGCCTTCGTCTATTTCGACAACACCATGCGGGCAAGGGCTCCACACGACGCGGTCGCGTTGGCCAGCCGGCTCGACACCGCCGCGCCCTGAGCCGACCCTGAACGAATCCGTCACTCTTTCGAGGCCAACCGGGCCACCATCGGTACGGCGCGACATCCTCCCGCCAGTACGATCTCGATCGACCAAGGTCGGCTGAAGGACGGCGGGCGGTAGGCATGGCGACATGGAACGACCTGGTGGCCTTCGTACGTGCCGAGTACCGGGTTGTCGAGCAGAGAGCGGACGAGCTTACGATCCAGATCGAGTTCGACGACGAGCGCAGCCAACACATCTGGCTCAGCCGGGAGGTGCTGGACGGCAAGGAGGAATGGGTCCAGATCGTCTCACCGTGCGCACTCGCCGATCAGGTAGACCTGCGCGCACTGCTCACCGAGATCGGACACACCACCGTCGTCGGAGGGGCGGCGATTATGGGAAACCACGTGGTGCTGCGCCATTCGCTTCCACTGTCCAACTTGGACATCAATGAGTTCATCGACCCGCTGCAGCTGCTCGCCGGGACCGTGGACACCCTGGAGGAGCAGTTCTCCGGCGGAGACACCTACTGACCTTCTGGCTGGCTCGGAAGGTGCACCGTCACGGCGAGGCCGCCGCCACACACGGGTTCGGCCAGCACCTGCCCACCGTGTGCCCCTACGGCGGCCCGCACGATCGACAACCCCAGCCCCGTTCCGCTCCTCGCCGTCCGGTCCACCCCGCCGCGACGGAACGGCTCGAATAGTTCCGCGACCCGCTCGGCGTCGACGGGCGGACCGCTGGAGCTGACCCGCAGCACCGTCCACCGCGGTCCGCTCTCGGTGCGGATGTCGAGCCAGCCCCCGTCCACGTTGTGCCGGACCGCGTTCTCCACGAGGTTGCCGACGATCCGCTCCAGTAGCGCCGGATCGCCGATCGTGGGAGCCGGTGCGGTGTGGAACACCACGCCGAGTCCCCTGAGGTCGGCCTCCGCCCGCGAGGCGCGCCATACCCCGGACACCACCACGGCGAGGTCGACCGGTTCGCGCACGGCTAGTCCCGTCCCCTCGGTCCTGGCCAGCAGCAGCAGCGCCGTGACGAGTTGTTCCGCCCGCAGCGTCGCGGTCCGCACCACCTCCGCCATCCGGCGCAGCTCGTCGGCGTCGGCGTCGGCGTCGGCCAGCGTGACGTCCAACTCCGTGCGGATCACCGAGAGCGGGGTGCGCAGCTCGTGGCTTGCGTTGGCCACGAACCGGCGCTGGGCGTCGAATGCCGCCTGCAGGCGGTCGAGCATGCCGTCGAACGTGTCCGCGAGTTCGGCCACCTCGTCTCTCGGCCCGTCGAGACCGAGTCGCTCGCCGAGGGACTCCGCTGACAGCCGTCGTGCGGTCGCGGTCACCTCGCGCAGTGGACGCAGCACGCCCCCGGTCAACGTCCAGGCGAGGATGGCGCCGGTGGCAAGCACGAGAGCGAACGCGATGGCGCCGGCACCGAGCACCTGGGCGCGGGCGTGGTCCCGCAGCACGTCGCCGAGCAGGGCCGCGTCCACCGAGACACCGTCGACGACGACTCTGGCTCCCTCCGGCAGCAGCGGAACGGATCCCTTGACGACGGCGCCGACCAGCCACCAGCCGAGCCATAGCAGCAGCGCGCTGACGACGGCGACGATACCGACCGTGGCCAGCGTGATGCGCAGCCTCAGGCCAGGGCCGTAGCGCCGTCGGTCGCTCACCCGAGGATCATGCTCCCGAGACGGACGCGGCATCGTCGGACGTCGTGTCCGTACCCTTGTCCGCGGTCGGTACCCGGTAGCCGGCACCAACGACGGTCTCGATGATCCCCGGCTCGCCGAGCTTCTTGCGCAGTGTCATCACCGTCACCCGGACGGTCGTGGTGAACGGGTCGGCGTTCTCGTCCCACACCCGTTCCAGCAGCTCCTCGCTGCTGACCACGGCGCCTCCCACCGACATCAGCACCTCGAGGACACCGAACTCCTTGCGGGTCAGGTCGATCAGCTGACCCGACCGCGTCACGGTCCGCCGCGCCGGGTCCAGCTCGACGTCAGCGGCCACCAGCACCGGCGGCGTGGCCGGAGTGGCCCTGCGCGCCAGCGCCCGCACCCGTGCGACCAACTCGGCGAACGCGAACGGCTTGGCAAGATAGTCGTCGGCACCGAGCGACAGCCCGTCGACCCGGTCCTGCACGCCGGCGCTCGCGGTGAGCATGAGCACCCGGGTGATCACCCCGGATCGCACGATCTCCCGGCACAGCTCGTCGCCGGACATCCTGGGCAGGTCCCTGTCCAGGACCACCACGTCGTACCGGGTGACGGACATCTTCTCGTGGCCGGATTCACCGTCGAACGCGACGTCGACCGCCATGCCCTCGCGCCGCAGGCCTCGGGCCACCGCCTCGGCCAGCGGCTGTTCGTCCTCGACTATCAGGATCCGCACCTCTCCACGGTGCCACAGCCGAGGGAGTGTGCGCCGTCAGGGCCGGTAGCCGGCCACGACGGCCGGGTCAGCCGCGTTCACGCTCCTCGACCTCGGCGACCGCGGCGGGCTGACCTGAGTGCCGTACGACCAGTTCGGTGACCCGCCTCGCGACGTCCTGTGCGGTCAGGCCGATCGAGGCCAGCACGTCCGAGCGGGATCCGTGCTCGAGGAAACGCTGCGGCACACCGAGATCACGCAAGGGAACGGTCACCCCGGCGTCGCGCAGCGCGGCGGCGAGAGACCACCCGAAACCACCGTGCCGACCGCTGTCCTCCACCGTCACCACGAGCCGGTGCTCGCCGGCAAGACCGATCAGCTCCTCGGGCACGGGCATGATCCAGCGTGGATCCACGACCGTGACACCGATGCCCTGGTCGGCGAGTCGGGCGGAGGCGGCGACGCCGAGCTCGCCGAACGCCCCGATAACGACGAGGAGCACGTCCCGGTCGGCGCCGTCCGCGGGCCGGCCGAGTACGTCGACGGTGCCGATCCGTTCGACGGCCGGCACCAGGTCGACCACGGCACCCTTGGAGAAGCGCACAGCGGACGGACCGTCCTCGATGGCGATGGCCTCCCGGAACTCCTCCCGCAGCGTCGCGGCGTCCCTCGGCGCGGCGACCCGCAGGCCCGGGATCATGCCCAGGATGGACAGGTCCCACATGCCGTTGTGGCTCGGCCCGTCCGATCCGGTGATTCCGGCCCGGTCCAGCACCAGGGTGACGGGCTGCCGGTGCAGGGCGACATCCATCAGCAGCTGGTCGAACGCGCGGTTGAGAAACGTGGAGTAGAGAGCGACCACGGGGTGCAGGCCGGCCATGGCCATGCCGGCCGCCGAGGTCAACGCGTGCTGTTCGGCGATGCCGACATCGAAACATCGGTCCGGGTAGGTGCGGGCGAACGTGTCGAGTCCGGTCGGATGCAGCATCGCGGCGGTGATCGCCACGATGTCCTCGCGTCCGGCGCCGGCACGGACGAGCTCGTCGGCGAACACCGAGGTCCAGGAGGTGACCTTGGGACCGATCGGCCGCCCGGTCGCCGGGTCCATCGCCGCGGTCTGGTGCATCTGATCGGCCTCGTCGTTCTCCGCGGGCGGATACCCGTTGCCCTTGCGGGTGACCGCGTGCACGATCACGGGGCCGTTGAACGCCTTGGCCCTGCGCAGGGCCATCTCCAGTGCGGTGATGTCATGCCCGTCGACGGGACCCACGTACTTCAGCCGAAGATCCTCGAACATCGCCTGCGGCACCAGCGCGTCCTTGATGCCGCGCTTGGCCGCGTGGAGTGCGGCGTACACGGCGCTGCCGACGACCGGGGTGCGCTGCAGGGTCCGCTTGCCGCTTTCCAGAGCACGCTCGTACCCGGGTCGCAGCCGAAGTGAGGCGAGGTGGTCGGCAAGGCCACCGATGGTCGGCGAGTAGGACCGTCCGTTGTCGTTGACGACGATCACCACCGGCCGGTTCTGGTCGGCGGCGATGTTGTTCAGCGCCTCCCAGCACATGCCGCCGGTCAGCGCGCCGTCGCCGACAACCGCGACGACGTGCCGCCGGCTGCCGGTGATTTGGAACGCCTTGGCCATGCCGTCGGCGTAGGACAGCGCGGTGGACGCGTGGCTGTTCTCGACGAAGTCGTGCTCACTCTCGGCCCGTGCCGGGTAGCCGGAGACGCCGCCGGTCTGTTTGAGCAGGCTGAACCCGTCCCGCCGACCGGTGAGGATCTTGTGGACGTAGCACTGGTGGCCGACGTCGAACAGCAGGACGTCGTCTGGCGAGTCGAACACCCGGTGCAGCGCCAGGGTCAGCTCGACCACACCGAGATTGGGGCCGAGATGGCCGCCGGTCCGGGACACCTTGTCCACCAGAAAGGACCTGATCTCAGCCGCGAGCTGTACCAGCTCGTCCGGCCCCATCCGTTTCACGTCGGCGGGTCCGTGTACGGAATCCAGCAACGTCACCACTTCACCTCGTCCTTGGCACCGGGGCATGGTCACACGTCATCGCCGAACGCACCCAGCCCAGTCACGTTCAGGCTGGCCTGCAGAGAAGGTCGGCTGCACACGCCGCGGCGACATCGTGGACACCTGGCGCGGCCTCACATCCCTGACGATGCCAGACGCTGTGCCGTGGTTGCCCTCCTCACCCCCAGATCACTCGACCGAGTCATCCGTCACACCCGGAGCATACTTGCCCGGGCGGACCGGTGGCCGCCTGCCGAGGAACGCGGCCAGCCGGTCGGCCGCGGTGGCATCGCTGGCCGCTGGCCGCTCGGCCCGAACGGCCCGTCCTGCGGTCTCGGCTGGCCGGCCAGCCGGGTCCGCCACATCCGCAGTGCCTGCTGGGCCAGGTCCGCAACGAGATCGGTGGACTGTCCCGTCGCCGCCGCGACGTCCCACCCGTGCACCACGATCTCGTTAACCCGCATGTGCACCATGAACTCGCCCGGCCGTTCGCCGATCGGCGTCGGGTAGCCGCGCTCGAGGACACCGGGCTGCGCAGAGGCCTCCCGGAACGCCGACACCGACCGCGCGAAAGCCTCGGCCGGCCGGGCACCGAGGTAGTCGGCCGTCTGGTCGGGTAACGGCTCACCCCGCATGATCGCGGCGAACATCAGGTTCCCGGTGACCATGTGGTTGACCACCGCCCGCACGTCCCACTCCGAACACGGCGACGGCAGCGTCAGCCCCGCCTCGTCCACCGCGTCGACCACCCGCTGGACCTCGGCCGCCGCTCGGTCGAACTGCTCACACGCACTCATGCCCGGATCGTGCCATCCGGCACCGACAAGTCACTGGGCGCGACCGAGCTCGTGCCGATGGGCGAGGAGGAAGTCGCGGAACGACCGCGGCGGGTGGCCGGTGAACGGTCGACGTCGGCAAAGGCGGAGTCGCCCGGCTCAGGCGGTGGCGAGATTCTTCTGGAAGAACTCAGCGAGCTTGGCCACGACCCCCGGCACGTACTCCGGCCTGTCGTACAGGCCGACGTGTGTGGCGCCCTCGACCCAGAACAGTTCCTTAGGTTCGGCAGCCCGTTCGATCGCTTCCTGGCTGAAGGGGGCGGTGTCGGCCGCGGTGCCCGCCACCATGAGCAGCGGGCGCGGCGCGATCAGGTGGTTGAGCGTATACGGTGAGAACTGGGCGATCTGGTCGATGCTGCGGAAGAGGAAGCGGTTTGTCGAGTTGGGGTGCTGGCCGCGCGGCGTGCGGTAGTAGTCGTAGGCCTCTCGCGCGAACGCGGGCAAGTCACGCGCGGCGGCGAGCTCCTCGTCGTTGTCCGGGACGATGCGCTCCAGCCGCGGCCGCTCGCCTCGGGCCTCCGCCGTGCGCGCCCTGCCGCACTCGTCCAGCATCTCCGGCAACCCCTCGCGGAACCCAGCGGCGATGTCCACGGCACTGACCGTGGCCACGGCCCTGATCCGGTGTTCTGTCTGTGCGGCATAGGGAACATACGCACCAGAGGCACAGATTCCCAACGCGCCGATCCGGTCGGGGTCGACCTCGTCGCGCACCGACAGGAACGTCACGGCGCTCCTGACGTCCTCGGCACGGGCGAAGGGGTTCTCCAGCAACCGCGGCTCACCCTCGCTTTCCCCCTGGTAGGAGGCATCGAACGCCAGCGTGACGAACCCCTGCTCAGCGAGCATGCGGGCGTACAGACCCGCGGTCTGCTCCTTGACCCCGCCGAACGGGTGCGACACCACGATCGCGGCACGCCGTTCCCCGGTGTCCTCGTCAGGGGTGTACAGGTGCCCGGCCAGCATCAGCCCATTGCTCGGGAACCTGACATCGGTCCTCATCACTCGACTCCTCCGAAGCTGTGCTAACCGATCCGGGTCGCGCGCGTGACCCCACAATGGTGGTACTCAGTGCCCTCAGTCCAAGACCTATTGCGAAACGCGCAATACGATCCGAGCATCATTGCAGCTCAGCGTGCCGTCCCTGCGGAGTCGCGGTCACCACGGTAGGGGGCGCCCGTCCCGGAAGAACCCTCCGGTGGGCCCGTCGTCGGGGAGGGTGGTCGCCCACACGACGCCCGCCGCGCCCTCGGCGACGGACCTGCCGCCGGAGCCGCCCATGTCGGTGGCGACCCACCCGGGGCACACGGCGTTGACCAGGATCCCGTCGCCGCGAAGTTCGGCGGCGAGCATCCTGGTCAGGGCGTTGAGCGCGGCCTTGGACACGGCGTAGGCAGGTGTGCCGCCGCCCATGGCGGCCAGCGAGCCCGCCTCGCTGGAGACGTTGACGATTCGGGGATGCCGGCTCCGGCGCAGCAGCGGGACCAGTGCCTTGGCCAACCGCCAGGGGCCGTACAGGTTGGTCTCGGCTGTCTCCCGCACGACGTCGAGGTCGGCGGTGACGGCGTCCTGCCAGGGGTCGTAGCCGATCGCCGCGTTGTTGACCAGCGCGTCCAGCCGGCCGAACCGGTCGCCGAGGTCCCCGCTGATCCGTTCGGCGTCACCGTCGGAGGTGACGTCCAGCCGATACGGGTGCATGCCCGGCCCCAGTTCCGCGGCTGCCGCTCTCGCGGCTTCCCTCGACCGCGCGGTGAGCAGTACGGTGTGCCCGAGTTCGGCGAGCTGTCTGCAGACCTCCCGGCCGATGCCCCGGTTCGCGCCGGTCACCAGCGCGATCACTGGGCGCCCGCGGCGATGGACATCAGGTCCTTGTTGCCGTCCGCCCAGGTGGCGGTCATCACCACGCCGCTGATTCGCCAGCCCGTCTCGGCGCGTACCAGGTCGACGCGGTAGGTGCCGCCCAACGTCCACAGGGGCGAACCGAACGGGTTGGCCAGTCGGTGAGTGGCCTGGAACGAGGCCGTGCACACGGCACTGTCGCCGTCGATGGTCACCAGATGGTTGGTGACCAGGTGCTGGGTGGCGTCGAAGGCGCCGAGCAGACCGGACCACGCGCTGACGACCTGCTCGGCCGTCAGCGTGGCGGGCTCTCCCCCGTTGAGGCTGGTGTAGTCCAGCCTGACCGTGTCGGCGAACACACCCCGCAACAGATCCCACTCCCGCTGGTCGGCGTGCCAGGCCATCCGCGTGCAGGTCTCGATAACCTCCAGACGATCGCCGACGTCACTCATGATCCACTCCTACTCCGTCCGACCATCGACAACGGCAATCATGCGGCGGATGGCGCAGCAGGGCCAATAGCAGCGGGCATAGCCGCCCGCTATGGGTCAGCGACTCAGCAGCGCGAGGCACTCCACGTGGTGGGTCATGGGGAACGCGTCGAACGCCCGCAGCCGTTCCAGCCGGTAGCCGTGTTCGGCGAATACGGCCACGTCTCTGGCCAGCGCCGCCGGGTCGCAGGCCACGTAGACCACCCGCGCCGGTCCGTGGCCGGCCACGGCGTCAACCACGGCCCGGCCAGCTCCCTTGCGCGGCGGATCGAGCACCACGACGTCAGGGCGGCCGGCCGAAGAGGCGACCACGACTTCGGTATCGCCAGTCTTGAAGCTGACCTGGGGCAGATCAGCCAGATTGGCCCTGCCCTCCGCGACGGCGCCGCGCGAGGACTCCACCGCCAGCACCGTCCCCTCGGAGCCGACCTGCTCGGCGAGGACAGAGGCGAACAGTCCGACTCCGGCGTAGAGGTCCCACGCGGTGCCACCGACGGGCGCCGCCGCCCACTCCGCGACGACCTCGGCGAACACCTCGGCCGCCTCGGGATGCACCTGCCAGAAGCCGTACGCGTCGACACGCCACGCCCGGCCCCCGGCCCGCTCCACCGCGACGCCGTCGCCAGCCACCGTGCGCTCACGACCGCGTCGCGGCCGTTCCACCGCGTGCACCCTGCCACGCGAGTCAGCGGTCAGCGCCAGCTCCGCGCCCCGCGTCCACCGCCGTTGCCCTGCCTCCTCGACAAGATCAGGTACGGCGATCGGGCAGTGCCGTACTGGCACGACCCGGTGACCGCGGTGCGCGCGGAAACCCGGTCGCCCCCTGCCGTCGACGACCATCCGCACCCGAGTGCGCCAGCCGAGCAGACCGCCGGGCAGCTCTTCGACCTCGACCGGCGTCTCGAGACCGGCCAGCCGCCGCAGCTGCTCGGCGACCACGACGGCCTTGAGTCGGCGCTGAGCCGGCGCCGACGCGTGCTGCCAGTCGCATCCGCCGCAACCGCCGGGGCGTGCCAGTGGACAGGGGGGTTCCACCCGGTCGGCCGACGCGTCGAGCACCTCGATCGCGTCGGCACGGCAGTAGGAGCCGCCCTTGTCCTCGGTCACCTCGACAACCACCCGCTCGCCGGGCAGGGCGTGGCGCACGAACACCACTCGGCCGTCGGCCCTCGCCACGCAGTGACCGCCGTGGGCCACGTTGCCGACCTCGACCTCCAGCCGCCGTCCCGCCCAGCTCACTTGGTGACCTTGTGCTGGCCGACCGGCGTGTCAAGGCCCCGCCGGACCGCGCCGGGCATCACGCCGCGCTCGTTGCGGTCCTTGGCCGAGGCCAGCTGCCACGGCACGCTGGTGACCATGACCCCCGGCTGGAACAGCAGCCGTCCCTTGAGGCGCAGCGCGCTCTGGTTGTGCAGCAGCTGCTCCCACCAGTGGCCGACCACATACTCCGGAAGGAACACGGTCACCACGTCCCGCGGATTGTCGGTGCGGATCCGCCTGACGTATTCCAGCACCGGTTTGGTGATCTCGCGGTAGGGCGACTCGATGACCTTCAGCGGGGTGGAGAAGTTCTGCTGTTCCCACTCAGCGACGAGGTCCCTCGTGTCCGCCTCGTCGACGTTGACCGTGACCGCCTCGAGCACGTCCGGCCGGGTCGCCTTGGCGTAGGCGAGCGCACGCAGCGTCGGCAGGTGCAGTTTGGACACCAGCACGATGGCATGGTTGCGGGAGGGCATCACCGCGTTGCGGCGCTCGTGCTGGTCCATCCGCAGTTCGCTGGACACCGTGTCGTAGTGCCGGCGGATGCCGGTCATCAGCGCGAAGATCGCGGTCATCGCGGCGATCGCGATCCACGCCCCCGCGGTGAACTTCGTGATCAGCACCACGACCAGCACAGACCCGGTCATGACGAGCCCAAAGGCGTTGATCGCCTGTGAGCGGCGCATCCTGCGCCGTACCTTGCGGTCGGACTCCCCGCGCAGCAGCCGGTTCCAGTGCCTGAGCATGCCGGTCTGGCTCAGGGTGAACGACACGAACACGCCGACGGTGTACAGCGGGATCAGCTTCGTGACCTCCGCGCCGTAGGCCACGACCAGCACGACGGCGAATCCGGCGAGAAAGATCACGCCGTTGCTGAACGCCAGCCGGTCTCCTCTGGTGTGCAACTGGCGGGGCAGGTAGCGGTCCTGCGCCAGGATCGAGCCAAGCACGGGAAAGCCGTTGAAGGCGGTGTTGGCCGCCAGCACGAGGATCAGCGCGGTCACCACGGTGACGAACACGTAGCCGGGCACGAAGTTGTCGAAGACGGCGTGGGCAAGCTGAGCCACGAGGGTGTTCTGCTGGTAGCCGGACGGCGCGTTGGTCAGCTGGACGGCTGGGTCCTCGGCCACGACCACCCCGGTGATCCTGGCCAACACGATCATGCCGAAGAACATGCTCACCGCGATCAGCCCGAGCAGGAGCAGCGTGGATGCGGCGTTGCGCGACTTCGGTTTGCGGAACGCGGGCACTCCGTTGCTGATCGCCTCGACACCGGTCAGCGCCGCGCATCCCTGGGTGAACGCACGCAGCACCAGGAAGATCAGCGCGAAGCCCATCAGATGCTCGTTCTCGGCATGCAGCTGCAGACCCGCGCTTTCCGCCCGCAGCGGCTCGCCGAACACGAAGGCGCGGACCAGTCCCCACACGATCATCACCCCGATCCCGCCCATGAAGGCGTAGGTCGGAATCGCGAACGCGGTACCGGACTCCCTGATGCCACGCAGGTTCATCCCGGTGATCACCACGATCGCCGCGACACTGAAGGCGACCTTGTGGTCGGCGACGAAGGGCACCAGCGCCCCGAGGTTCGCCGCGGCGGACGAAATGGACACCGCGACGGTGAGCACGTAGTCGACAAGCAGTGCGCTCGCCACGGTGAGGCCGGCGTAGCGGCCGAGGTTCACCGTCGCGACCTCGTAGTCGCCGCCGCCGCTCGGGTAGGCGTGCACGTTCTGCCGGTAGCTCGCGACCACCGCAAGCAGCACGACGACGATGACGGCACCGATCCAGGGCGCCATCGTGAACGTGGCGAGTCCGGCGATCGACAGCGTCAGGAAGATCTCCTCCGGCGCGTAGGCGACGGAGGACAGAGCATCGGAGGCGAACACCGGAAGGGCGATCCGCTTCGGCAGCAAGGTGTGGGCGAGACGGTCACTGCGGAAGGGCCGGCCGAGCAGGAGCCGTTTGGCTGCGGTCGCGAGCTTGGACACAACGGCACAGCGTAGGCGAGGACCGTGCGGGAGCCGAGGTGCCCGGCCGAGGTTGGCGGTGATCCTGTCCGTTCCGGCTTCGCCGACCCCGTTCGGCGCCCTGTAGGGGTGGGAGGCGCGCCGCCTCAACAGAGCACCAGGTAGCGTGCAGCGCGCAGCGGAGGAGGCACGTCGTGCATGTGGTAGTCATGGGCTGCGGCCGGGTGGGGGCCTCACTGGCCAAGGCACTGGAGCGGCTCGGGAACCAGGTCGCCGTCATCGACAAGGACGGCGAGGCCTTCCGCCGGCTCGGTCACGAGTTCCACGGCCAGCAGGTCGTCGGCAACGGTTTCGACCGGGACGTGCTGGTGACTGCGGGGATCGAGCGGGCGGGTGCGCTCGCCGCGGTGTCCAGCGGGGACAACTCCAACATCATCTCCGCCAGGGTGGCCAGGGAGACCTTCGGCGTGCGGCACGTCGTCGCCAGGATCTACGACCACAAGCGCGCCGCGGTGTACGAACGGCTGGGCATCCCGACGGTGGCCACCGTGCCCTGGGCCACCGACCGGTTCCTGCGCATGCTGCTCCCCGAGGGGTCCGCGACGGCATGGCGTGACCCGTCCGGCGCCGTGGCCATCCTGCAGCTGCCCGTCAACGACGGCTGGGTTGGCCGCTCGATCTCCGAACTCCAACAGGCCACCGGGTGCCGGGTCGCCTTCATCATGCGGTTCGGCACCGGTGTCCTCCCCGAGCCGGGCACCGTCGTCCAGGCCGAGGACGAGATCTACGTCGCCGCACTGTCCGGCACCGTCACCGAGGTCACCGCGACGGCGGCGCAAGCTCCGGAGGAGAGCCACTGATGAGGGTCGCGATCGCGGGCGCCGGTGCCGTCGGCCGGTCCATAGCCCAGGAACTGCTTGGCGGCGGACATCAGGTGATGCTGATCGAACGGGACCGCAGGCACTTCGAACCGAGCACGGTCGAGGCGGCGGAGTGGGTGCACGCGGATGCCTGTGAGCTGTCCTCGCTCGAGGAAGCCGGACTCCAACTGTGCGACGTGGTGATCGCCGCCACCGGTGATGACAAGGTCAACCTCGTGGTCTCGCTGCTGGCCAAGACCGAGTTCGCGGTCCGGCGCGTGGTGGCTAGGGTCAACGACCCCGCCAACGAATGGCTCTTCACCCAGGCTTGGGGGGTCGACGTGTCGGTGTCGACACCCCGCATCCTGGCCGCGATGGTCGAGGAGGCGGTCAGCGTCGGCGACCTGGTGCAGCTGATGACGCTGCGACAGGGGCAGGCCAATCTCGTGGAGATCACCCTGCCGGAGGACACGGTCCTCGCCGGACAGCCCGTCGGCCAACTGACGCTGCCCAAGGATGTGGCGCTGGTGACCATTCTGCGCGGCGGCCGGGTGATCGTGCCGCAGTCGGACGACCCGTTCGAGGCCGGCGACGAGCTGCTGTTCGTGGCATCGGCCGACGTGGAGCACGAGATCAGGGGCGCGCTCGGCCTGCATTAGCGGACCAGGCCGGCGCCTCCGCCGCGGTCAAGCCGCAGCGGACCCCGGCGGCTCGATGCTGGCCAGCCGCTTGTCGGCCTTGCGCACCGCCCAGACGGTGACGGCGATGGCGACCGCGGTCAGCGGGTAGCCCATCGCGATGCGTGCTACCCCGAGCAGACTGACCTGGTCCTGGCCGTAGAGCCAGTTCTGCACCACGAACTTGGACCCGAACACCAGGATCCACACCAGAGTGGCCACGTCGTAGTACAGCGTGGCGACCCGGTCAGAACGCCACCGGAAGCCGGTATTGTTCAGTGCCGACCAGGCCACTCCGGCCAGTGGCCATCGCACCAGAGCGGACAGCAGGAACAGGCCGGCGTACACCAGGCTGGTCCAGATACCGAACAGGAAGAAGCCCCTCGCCGATCCGGTGCGTAGGACGATGAAGGCCGCGATGGCGATGCCGAGCAGACCGGATATCGCCGGCTGGAGGGGCTCCTTGCGGACCAGCCGCCACACCGCGATGGCCACCGCGACGCCAACCGAGGACCAGATCGCCGGCTGCCAGTCAAACACCGCGTTGACGGCGACGAACACCACGATGGGAACCGAGGAGAAGACGAGGCCCCAGACGCCACCCATCTGCTCGAGCAGGGTCGGCTGACTGGTCTGTTCACGGCTGTCCGCGGCACCGTCGGAGGTGTCCCGCGCGTCGGTCTGGCCTGATTGCTTGCCCGTGGGCAAGCCGCGGCTCACAGTGCTCATGAGGTTGTCTGCAGCTCGTAGTAGGGATTATAGAGAACTTTGCGTCCGTCACGAACCGCGATCCGGCCCCGCGCCTTGAGGGTTCGGCCGGGCTCGATACCGGGAATCCGGCGACGGCCGAGCCAGACTAGCGTGATGCCCTCGGTTCCGTCGTAGAGCTCCGCCTCGAGGGTGGCGGCGGCATCCCGAGGACACATCTCGACGCTGCGCAGCCTGCCCAACACGGTGACTTCTTCGCCAGACCGGCAGTCGCAGGCCTTCTGCGCGCCGACCGCCTCGGCGGTCCGGGAGAGATCATCGGCGTCCAGATCAGCGATATCGCTGGTCAGTCGACGTACGAGACGACGGAAGTAACCGCCTGACGTGCTCGCCATCGGCCGCACTCCTGTGTGCCTTGTGGCCCCGGATCGGGACCGTTCACCAGTCAGGGTAGTCAAGGTTCGCGTTAACCCGTTCCCCTTGCTTGCTCGATGTGCTGGGCGATGGCTGGCGGCAGTTCGACCGGAAGCGGCGTCCGCACCGGCAGCGGATTCAGTCCGCGCACGACAACGGTGTCTCCCACAACATCGCGGAGCACTGTCCCAGCGGCCGCGGCATGCTCGCTGGGGCCGGCGACAACACCACGAAGCATCCACCGGTCTCCGTCGACACCGACGAAACGGAGCGAGATGTCGTTGGCAGAGGCCGCCAGTTCCTCGCCCCACACTCCGCCTTCCCGGATCACCCTGGCACCGTCACCGCGCAGCTGCTCGAGCAGCTCCGCACAGATCTCCCGCCACAGCCCACCCGATCGCGGCGCCGCGTAGGCGCTGACCGTGAACTGGCCGATCGGAGTGACCAGGTGCACTGCCCGGACCGGCCCTGACGGGTCGACCTCGACCTGCAGTTGTGCCCCGTCGGGCACGGGAACCCGGACCGAGCCGAGGTCCAGCCGGGTCTTCCCGTCCTCGGGCGCCTCGGCGACGTCATAGGGACCGCCAGCGGGACGCTCGTCGACTGGAGGTGCCTCCTCGAACGCCTCGACGGTCGCGGCCGGACTACTGCCGCGGCTACCCCGGCTGGCATGGTGTCGTCCATGCTTGCCACGCCTGCCGAACATCCTTGCTACTCCTTCGTCGCCGGCTGTCCGGTGAGCATCGCATGTCCGCCGGTCGAGCCGTATCCGCCGGTCCCGCGCGAGGATCGGGGCAGGTCGGCGACCTCCTGGAAGGTCACGTGCTCGACCCGCTGCACGACCAGCTGCGCGATCCGGTCGCCGCGGCGCAGTTCGATCGACTCCCGCGGGTCGTGGTTGATCAGGCATACCCGGATCTCCCCGCGGTAGCCGGAGTCGATGGTGCCCGGTGTGTTGACCACACTGAGGCCCACCCTTGCCGCGAGGCCGGAACGGGGGTGCACGAAGCCGGCGAACCCGTCGGGCAGTGCCATCGCGATCCCGGTGCCGACCACGGCACGTTCCCCCGGCCCGAGCACGACGTCACTTGTGGTCACCAGGTCCACTCCGGCATCACCGGGAGCCGCGTAGCCGGGCACCGGGACGTCGGGATCAACTCGGGACAGCAAGACCTGCACGGGGGGCATGGGCGGCGACACTACCCTGGTGTGGTGACCGACAGCGCAGCCGCGGGGGTCTCGCCCGAGCGGCCCGAACCTGACGAGCGGCCCTCGTTCGACGAGCGACTCTGGGTGCCCTGGTGGGGATGGCCGCTGCCGCTTGTCGCGGCCGTGCTGCTGGCCGCCGAGGTGCACATGGGCTACCCGGGGGTGCGAGCATGGCTGCCGTACCTGGTCACGGTGCCTCTGGTCGTACTGGTCATGGTGCTGGCGGGACGGTCCAGGGTGCGGGTCGCCGGCGGGGAACTCTGGGTCGGCGACGCGCACGTGCCGCTCCGGTTCGTCGACGAGGTCGAGGTCGTCGGCGCCAAGGACAAGCGCAGAGCGATGGGGCCCGATCTGGATCCGGCCGCGTTCGTCGTGCACCGTCCCTGGGTGGCGCCGGCCGTGCGGGTCTACCTGAGGAATCCGGTCGACCCCACTCCGTACTGGCTGTTCAGTGTTCGGTCCGCCGAACGGCTCGCGTGCGTGCTCGCCGCCGGCGCGCCCCCCTCTCCCGAGTCGCGGTAGCCACCGTGCGGCCGGCATGCCGGCCGCCGGGTCCGAGGTGGACACATCCGGACCCGGCGGTGGCCGGCGCGGGCTGCTCAAGCGCAGTCGCGGCAGATCAGCTGCGCGCCGTGTTGCTCGGCGAGCCGGCTCCTGTGGTGCACCAGGAAGCAGCTGGAACAGGTGAACTCGTCAGCCTGCTTCGGTAGCACCTTGACAACGAGTTCCTCGTTGGACAGGTCGGCGCCGGGCAGTTCGAAGTTCTCGTCCGGCGCATCCACATCGACGTCGACCACGCCGGACTGGGTCTCATTGCGCCGCGCCTTGAGCTCCTCGAGAGAGTCTTCCGCCAGCTCGTCCTCTTGGCTCCGGCGCGGAGCGTCGTAGTCGGTCGCCATCTTCTGTCACCCCTGCAGTCACATTCAGACTGTGCTCGTGCCGCTGGTCAACGCTCCAGCGCCCCAATTTGTGCCCACCGTCGACAGTGACGGAGGTCTCGTTTCCCGGCTTTCAGCGTGGCGACACGAATGGCCGATCGTCCCGCGTGACAGGGCGAACCGGCGGCCACGAAAAAAGTCCGAGCTCCTGGTCGTCGTAATCCGTCAATCCCCAGTCGGATCTCAGTTCCTCGGAGCGCCGAGATCGTAGCCCATCGCGTGGCCGTTCGCTTTCATGATCACCCACCTGTGTGAGTGATGAGCCGGCAGCCGGCCCGCCGGCGCCGTCCGCGCCACACGTGGATCACTGGTGCACGTTCCGACGCAAGGCCTTGCCACCGGGGTGAACACGTGATCCCATGCGGGTTCCGAGCCCGTGCGGCGGATAGCACGACCGTGGGACGCCAGGGCGACACGACGGTGTCCACATCGGCGCGGACGGCTCGACAACGCCTAGGCTGATCAGTGCCGGCGGGGCGGACCGTGGCTGGATCCAACTGACCGAGGAGGACAGGACGGTGGCAGCGGCACGCGGTACAGGGGACGGCGGGAATCCGCTGTACCGGAAGAGACACCCCGTGCCGGCTCTCGCGCTGTTCATCGTTCTCGCTGTCGTCGCCGGATTCGTCTGGCTGAAGGTGATACACACCTCGGCGGATGCCGGGGCCGCCGCGCACTGCAATCCGCCGGGTTCGGCAACGAACAGCCCGCGGGGGCAGCCGGCGCAACGTCAGGGACAGGTGCTCGACCACGACGCACTGGACGAGACGGCGCTGGTGGCGGCCGCCCAGGTCCAGGTCAGAGTGCTCAACGCGAGCGGGCAGAAGAACGAGGCGTCCATCGTGGCCGCCGCCCTCGCGCAGACCGGGTTCGGCGGAGCCGCCGAGCCAGACAACGATCCGCAGTATCCCGCCGGCGACATGTCGTGCCGGGGCCAGATCCGGTTCGGCCCGAACGGGGCGTCCGCGGCACGAACCCTGAGCATCGTGGAACCGTGCGCCGAACTGGTGCGCGACGATCGGCAGGACACCACGGTCGATTTCGCCATCGGCAGGAAGTTCGACCAGATCCGTGTGAACCCCGACGCGAAACAGGTGCTCGACCAGCTGGCCGATTGGACACAACGGCAGCCACCGCAGCAGGGCGGCCAGCTGGCCCAGTCAACCAACCGGCCGCCGATCAGCGCGAACCTCATCAAAGCCGCCCGCGACGTGCACTGCTGACGGCCCGGCGGCGGTCAGACCGATCCGATCCCGGCGTCGACGAGGGTGGCACGCAGGTCCTCGGCGATGCCAGGGGCGGCGGCGAACGTGGCATCGGCACCCAGTCCGTCGCGGATCGCGTCACCGGGCAACCGCACGACGGCGCCGGCCTCCTCCGCGATCAGAGCGCCGGCCGCCCAGTCCCACCGGTGCAGGCCGTGCTCGACATAGCCGTCCAGCCAGCCGGCCGCCACCGAGCACAGGTCCAACGAGGCCGCACCACCGCGACGCAGATCGCGAACCCGTCCCGCGACCTCGCCGATCACCGCGGCCTGCCTCCGTCTGCGGTCCCTTTCGTAGGCGAATCCACTGCCCACCAGCGCCAGTTCCAACCGTGTCGTCGAGGACACGCGCAGCGGTGTGCCGTCCAGCCAGGCACCCCCGCCGCGCGTGGCGGTCCACACCCTGCCCGATACGGGTTCGACCACCGCACCGGCGACGGAGACGCCGTCCATTTGGGCGGCCACGGACACCGCGTACCAGGGCAGGCCATACAGGTAGTTGACGGTGCCGTCGATCGGGTCGACCACCCAGGTCAGTCCGCGCAGGTCGGTGGGCCCGCCGCCCTCCTCGCCAAGCACCGGCTGGCCGGGGCCCAGCTCGGCCAGCCGGTCCCGGATCAGCCGCTCCGCGGCCTTGTCCGCCTCGGTGACAATGTCTGTTTCACCGGATTTGGTGACAACATGGGTGATCGCGTCGGCGCGCGCGTCGAGCACAAGCTCGGCGGTCTCCCGCGCGACAAGAACCGCGATGTCCCGAAGTGCTTCGGTATCTGCGACTGCCATGCCGGCCACCGAACCACACCCGTTAGGGTCTGCGCACAATCGCGCACGACCACGGGGCGCCCCCGCAGCGCGGTCAGGCGTCGCCGGAGGACAGCACTGAACCGAGCAGGAAGGTCCGGCGGATGGGCACTACCCACGGATTCGGAGTGGATGTCGGGGGATCCGGCATCAAGGGCGGGCTGGTCGACCTCGAGACCGGCGAGCTGGACGGCGAACGGATCCGGATCACCACCCCGGCGCCCTCGACTCCCGGGGCCGTTGCCGACGTGGTCGCCGAGGTCGTCGAGAAGTTCGGCTGGACAGGGCCGGTCGGCGTCACCCTGCCCTGCGTTGTCAAGCGCGGTGTCGCACTGAGCGCGGCGAACGTCGACCGGGCCTGGGTGAACACCGACGCGGCCGCGCTGTTCGCCGAGCGACTCGGCCGCGCCGCCGACGACATCGCCGTGCTCAACGACGCCGACGCGGCCGGACTCGCTGAGATGCGCTTCGGCGCCGGTGCGGGCAGCGACGGCGTCGTCGTGCTGCTGACCTTCGGCACCGGGATCGGCAGTGCCCTGTTCATCGGCGGCCGACTCGTGCCCAACACCGAGTTCGGACATCTGGAGCTCGACGGCCACGACGCGGAGAAACGCGCGGCCGCCTCGGTGAAGGAAGACCAGGATCTGTCCTGGGAGGAGTGGACACGCCGTGTCTCCCACTACCTGCGGGCACTGGAGAACCTGATCTGGCCGGATCTGGTGATCGCCGGCGGCGGAGTGAGCAGGAAGGCGGACAAGTGGCTGCCGCTGCTCAAGGTGCGCACTAGGGTCGTCGCGGCGGCACTCAAGAACGACGCCGGCATCGTCGGTGCCGCGGCCGCCGCCGCACACGGTATCGACCACTAGACCGCCGCCGCCGGCGAGTTGGAAACGCCCCGGTCCGTTGTTGAGGGATCTACCTGCGACAACGCGCGCCCGGTCACTATCGGTGGCCGGGCGGCGCCATTCGCGCGCACGCGCGACCAGCCATTGTCGTTACAATGGAACGGTGCCCGCGGCGAGGAGCCGCCGGGCGCTCCCCCGAAACCCTGGCGGCTGAGGTTCGCGCTCTTCAGCCAGCCGTGATCGACCGTTGCGAAAGGGCCTACGTGGCAGCCGCAGAAACCGCAACCCGACGCTCCAGCACCCAAGGAAGCGCACCCGCGAAAGCCGCCAAGTCCAAGGCGGGCCCCAGAACCGTTGAGGAGGCGGGAGCCACCGAGGAGACCGTGAAGGCCGCCCCGGCCCGCAAGCCGGCGGCCACCAAGCCGGCGGGCGCCAAGAAGCCGGCGGCGAAGACAACACGCGCCCCGCGCAAGGTGGCCGACGCCGAAGCCGCGAGCAAGGCGAGCCCCGACAAGGCCAAGAAATCCGCCGACCCCGACGAGCCGGAGGATCTCGAGGGCGAGGTCGAGCTGGACCAGGCCGAGCTGGAGGCGGAGCTGGTCGAGGAGGTCATCGACGACGTCGTTGACGAGCCGGAGACCGAGGAACCCAAGGCGGGCGACGGCGACTTCGTCTGGGACGAGGAGGAGTCCGAGGCTCTCCGACAGGCCCGCAAGGACGCCGAGCTCACCGCGTCCGCCGACTCAGTCCGCGCCTATCTCAAGCAGATCGGCAAGGTGGCGCTGCTCAACGCCGAGGAGGAGGTAGAGCTGGCCAAACGGATCGAGGCGGGGCTCTATGCGGCGGAGCGGGTGCGCAAGGCCGAGGACGAGAACGAGAAGATGGCTCCGCAGTTGCGTCGCGACCTGCGCTGGATCGTGCGTGACGGCGAGCGGGCCAAGAATCACCTGCTCGAGGCGAACCTCCGGCTCGTCGTCTCACTGGCCAAGCGCTACACCGGCCGCGGAATGGCCTTCCTCGACCTGATCCAGGAAGGCAACCTCGGTCTGATCCGCGCCGTGGAGAAGTTCGACTACACCAAGGGCTACAAGTTCTCCACCTATGCCACCTGGTGGATCCGCCAGGCCATCACCCGGGCCATGGCCGACCAGGCGCGCACCATCCGTATTCCGGTGCACATGGTCGAAGTGATCAACAAGTTGGGCCGCATCCAGCGTGAGCTGCTCCAGGACCTCGGTCGGGAACCGACCCCGGAGGAGCTCGCCAAGGAGATGGACATCACCCCCGAGAAGGTTCTGGAGATCCAGCAGTACGCACGGGAGCCGATCTCGCTCGACCAGACCATCGGTGACGAGGGCGACAGCCAGCTCGGCGACTTCATCGAGGACTCCGAAGCCGTCGTCGCGGTCGACGCCGTGTCGTTCACGCTGCTCCAGGACCAGCTCCAGTCGGTGCTCGCGACGCTGTCCGAGCGGGAGGCCGGGGTTGTCCGGTTGCGCTTCGGGCTCACCGACGGCCAGCCGCGGACCCTCGACGAGATCGGTCAGGTCTACGGGGTGACCCGGGAACGCATCCGGCAGATCGAATCGAAGACCATGTCCAAGCTGCGTCACCCGTCGCGATCCCAGGTGCTGCGGGACTACCTGGACTGACAACCAGGTCGGGCTCGGGCGGCGTGTGTTCGCGGAAAGCGCGAACCACGTCGCCCGCTTTCTGTCGTGGGGGCCACCCCCACACCCCCGGGCTCGGGCGGCGTGTGTTCGCGGAAGGCGTGAACCACGTCGCCCGTTCCATGTCGTCGAGTCGGTATCACTCCTCGAAGTCCTCTCGCGGCAGACCCCTGTCGTAAACTGATATCACTATGATATCCTCACGCTAGCGTCGAGAGGAAAGGAGCCCGTGATGGTCGACAGCAAGACAGGCGGCACCCCGGGAGACATCGCCGTGGACATGCCGGCACCACAGATCAAGGAACGTGTCGCACACCAGCGAGCCGGACTTCCGGTCCTCACAGTGGCACTGGTGGCTCTGCTGGCCGCGATCGTGGCGTTCTTCGTCGGAGTGGCAACGGCGGCACACGGAAACGAAGCCTCCGGAGCCGTGTTGGTCATCCTCGCTGTGCTGATTGGCGTGGCCGCACTCATCACACTCGCTGGCCTGACGGCGGTGGCCCCCGGGGAGGCGCGGGTGGTGCAGCTGCTCGGCCAGTACCGCGGCACCATCCGCGAGGACGGCCTGCGCTGGGTCAATCCATTCACCCAGCGCAGGAAGATCTCCACCCGAATCCGCAACCACGAGACCGAGGTGACCAAGGTCAACGACGCCGACGGCAACCCGATCGAGATGGCCGCTGTCGTCGTGTGGCAGGTCAAGGACACCGCACGGGCGTTGTTCGAGGTGGACGACTTCGTCGAGTTCGTGGCCATCCAGACCGAGACCGCGGTGCGGCACGTCGCGAACAGCTATCCCTACGACGCACACGGTGGCGCGGATGACCAGCTGTCCCTCCGGGACAACACCGGCGAGATCACCGCGGAACTGTCCACGGAGATCGCCGCACGGGTCGCGTCAGCGGGTGTGTCGATCATCGAGTCGCGGATCACCCGGCTGTCCTACGCCCCGGAGATCGCCCAAGCGATGCTGCGCCGCCAGCAGGCCAACGCCGTGGTCGCCGCACGGGCACGGATCGTCGAGGGCGCGGTCGGCATGGTGGAGCTGGCTCTGGACCGACTCGCCGAGCGCGAGGTGGTCGACCTCGACGAGGAGCGCAAGGCCGTGATGGTCAGCAACCTGCTCGTGGTGCTGTGCGGCGACCGCGACACCCAGCCCGTGGTGAACGCGGGATCGCTCTACCAGTGACGTGCCCGTGGAACGCAAGAAGATCCTGCTGCGCCTAGATCCGGCCGTGTACGACGCGCTCGCGCGGTGGGCAGGCGATGAGTTGCGCAGCGTCAACGCACAGCTGGAGTTCCTGTTGCGCAAGGCGCTTGCCGACGCGGGGCGTCTGCCGGACAACGCGGGTCGGATGCGTCCACGTGGCCGCCCGCCCAAGTCTGGGTCCGAACAGGACAGTACGGAGAGGACCGACTGATGGAGCTACCCTCCTCGCTGGTGACACGGCTGTACCTCCTCACGTACAACCCCGCCAGCCAACGCCTGGTGACCGGCTCGGAGCTCGGCTACCTGCTGCGTGCCGCCGCGCTCGCCGACCTGATGCTGGCCGGTTGTCTCGCTGACACCAACGGCAAGGTCACGGCGAGGACACAGTCACCCGACGACCCGTTGCTCGCTGTGCTGCTGGCCGAGATCGCCGCGTCGACGAAACCGAGATCTTGGCGGCACTGGATACGCAGGGGTGACCGGTCGATCCGCCGGTCGGTGCGCGAGCACCTGGAAGCGGCCAAGGTGGTCATCGTGCGGCCGCGGCGGGTCCTCGGACTCTTTCCCGCGACGGAGGTCGCGCCGCGCCAGCCGCGCATCGTCGAGGACCTGCTGGGCACGGTGCGAGCGGCGCTGCGGCCAAGTCAGCCAGCGTCCAGGGTGGACATCCGGGACGCCTTCACCGTTGCCCTGGCCGCGGCGGCCGAGCTGAAACCCGTGTTCACCCGCAGGCAGCTCCGTGAACACCGGGACCGCATCGGTCGGCTGACCGAGTGCGCCGGCCCGATCCCTCATGCGTTGCGAAAGGTGATCCGGCAAACCAGGTCGGCGGTGGCCGCGGGCTGAGGCGGGGCGTCCCCTCGATCGGTCGCCCCGCGGCACTGGCGGCGAATCGACCGTGGTGTTCACCCTTAGCGAACACCACGGAACGTAATGTCGCCGGACGCGATATGCCAGCCAGTTGGACGAACCGAAAAATCGCCAGCTGACGTAGCTTGTGGGTCCGGGCTTGTCGCAGTGCGTCATATCATCAGCCTTATTGACGACAAACTGTGACGAACTCGGCACCAAATGGCGGTCCGTGAGGCGGACCATCAAGAGGTGGTGGATGTCACCGGATGGCGGTACCGCATCCGGGGAAGTCCACGAGGGCTGGAGTCGCCACACGGTCGGGAACATCGGCCAGGCGGCGAACGTCTGCACGTAGTGAGGGCAGCGAGCACCGCGCTCGACACGAGGGCGCTGTGGTCGCAGCTGGAGTAGGCACCGGAGCACCGGTGCCGGGACGGAGGGAGATTTCCATGGCCACCTTGCTCACCCGCCCCAAGTTGTCCGCTGTCGACCGCTGCGACCGGTGCGGCGCCGCCGCCTCGGTACGCGCCATCCTCCCCTCCGGGGGCGAACTGCTGTTCTGTGGGCACCACGCTCGCGAGCACGGAACGAAACTGCGCGAACTGTCCGCCGAGCTCCGGGAGGGCTGAGGCGGTGGACGGCGATGCGAGCGACAGGGGCGTCGGTCTTGAGGCCGGCGCCCTTCGCCGTAACGGGAGCCCCAGGAGCCCGCATCGCCACTATGACTGAGCCCGGCGGTCCGCCGAATCCGGCTCTCCGGTTGGGCGGTGGCCGCGGCCAGACAACAGCCGGTCACGCACGGCCGCGGCGGCCGGCGTGAGCGGTGTTCCGGCCGGACTGACCAGGTACAGCGTGTTCAGTGGTGCGATCGGGGGCTCGTGCACGACGACGAGCCGCCCCGCCGCCACCTCGTCCGCGCACAGGTAGGTGGGTAGCACGCTCACCCCGGCACCGGCGAGGACCAGGGCCAGCACGGCATGCAGGTTCGGTACCACCATCGCGGCGTGGCGCGATGGCCGGACCTCGAAGACGCTCTGCCAGTAGCGCCGCACGATCGGCAGGTCCTCGGCGTAGGCGATCAGTGGTGCCGCGGCAAGCGCCGCGACCAGGTCCGGCGCTGTCCTCAGCCGGCTGGCCAAGGGTCGCGCGGCGACCAGGACGAACTCCTCGTCGTAGAGCGGCTCGAATCGCAGTCCGCGCCGCCGTGGCCGAGTGGTGAGCACCGCCAGGTCGACGGAGCCCGCGCGCACGGCCCCCAGCAGCTCGTCGGCGACACCGAACGTGACGCGCAGTTCCAGGCCACGCGGGATGAGATCGGCCAGCGCAGGCAGTGTGCGGGCGGTCAGGTACTCGACAGGACCACCCAGCTGCACAACGCCGGCCAGAGGAACCGGCATCCCATCGAGCGGGGTCGCGGTCAAGGCGCTGAGCTGGTCAAGTGGGTCGGCGATCCGCCGGGCGAGCAGGTCGGCCGCGGCGGTGGGTGCCACCCCGCGGGGCAGTCGGATGAACAGCGGCCGGCCCAGCTCCGCCTCCAGCGTTCGCACGTGCGCGGTGACCGCCGGCTGGGACAGCGACAGTCGCCGCGCCGCCCGAGTCAGCGAGCCCTCGCGGTACACCGCCAGGAAGGTTCGCAGCAGATCCAGCGACAACGGCACGGCAGCAGCCTGCCATAAATTTTCCGATGGTGCGGGCATAAATCGCTATTTGTCCTGATGGCCCCCGCGCGCGATGCTCACCTAGCTCCGCCCGACGGGGGGCGGCATACCTGGAGGGAAAAAGTGCCAACCGGAAAGATCCTGATCGCGTTGACCAGTCATGCCCGACTCGGCACGACCGGAAGGACCACGGGTTTCTACGTCTCTGAGGCGGCTCACCCGTGGCAGGTGTTCACCGAGGCCGGCTACACGGTTGACCTTGTTTCGGTGCGCGGCGGCGAGCCGCCCCGCGACGGCGAGGATCGCACGGATCCGGTGCAGAGCGAGTTCCTCGGCGACCTCCGCATGGCCGCCCAGCTCGCGGCGACCCGGAGCCCAGCGGGAGTCGACGCGGCCGACTACGACGCGATCTTGTTCGCCGGTGGACATGGCGCCATGTGGGACTTTCCGGATTGTGCGCCGCTGGCCACGCTCGCCCGCAGCATCTACGAACGCGGCGGTGTGGTCGGCGCGGTCTGCCACGGTCCAGCCGGCCTGGTCAACGTGGTGCTCTCCGACGGTAGCCCGCTGGTCGACGGTCGTGCTGTCGCCGCGTTCACCAACGACGAAGAGCAGGCTGTCGGCCTCACCGACGTCGTCCCGTTCGCACTGCAGACGCGGCTGACCGAACTCGGCGCCCGGCATCGGACTGCACCGAACTTCCAGGCCAAGATCGTCCGCGACGGACGACTCGTCACCGGGCAGAACCCGGCCAGCGCGGCCGGTGTCGCGGCCGGGATGCTCACGGCTCTCGCCGGCACGCCCCGTGCCGTCACCGAGTCGTACTTCGCCGCGGAGGACGGGCGGGATCTGGACGCCATCCTCGACCACTTCGCCGAGGATGCCCGCTTCACCGCCCCGGACGGACAGGTGCTCACCGGGCGCGGCCAGATCGGCGAGTTCTATGCCGCCAACGCCGTCGGCCTTCCGACGCTTCGGGTCGACCTGACCGGTGAGATCGGCGCCGGCGATCGGGCCGCGCTGGAGTGGCGGGCGGAGGGACGCACACCCGAGGGTGAGGCCGTGCGCATGCACGGAACCAATGTGGTCGCCGTCGCCGACGCGCGGTTCACCGAGTTCCGCGCGTACTGGTGCCCGACGACGGCTGCCTGATCAGCGGCAAGCCTGCCCGATCACTGGGAGCAAGGGACTCACCAGGAGCGCAGCGTGGCGATGCGCTCCTCGAGCTGTTCGACGGTTGCCATGGCGGTGGGTGGCCCGCCGCAGTACGCCCGCAGCTCGCTGTGGATCTTCCCGTGCGGCTTCTTGGTGCGGTGGTGGTGCATGGCCACCAGCGTGTTGAGTTCCTTGCGCAGCTCGGCCAGTCGCTCGCGAACCGGGCGCTGGCCGGGCTCCAGCGGCGACCGGGCCGGCTCGTTCTCGGTGCCGGCCCTGGTGGATACCGCGGTGAGCTGCTTCTGCTGGCGTTGCCTGAGCAGGGTGCGGACCTGTTCGGGCTCGAGCAGCCCGGGAAGGCCGAGATAGTCCTGTTCCTCGGCGGTGCCGACCAGCGCCGAGGTCCCGAACGAGGAGCCGTCGTAGATGAGCTGGTCCAGCTCGGCGGAGGCGCCGAGGGCGGTGAATCCCTTCTCCAGCTCCCCCGCCGCGTCCTCAACCTGGTTGGCCTCCG
>JAFAZC010000179.1 GCA_019239965.1 Kutzneria sp.
ACCTCCTCACCCGATGTCACCCTCAAACCAGACAGAACGCTCAAAATCGACGACGGCGCGCTCGATGCCACGCTCGCCGTTGCCGACGTCACCGTCCACAGCGACAATCCCTGCGCTCCCAAAACCGCCAAGGTCTACGCCGTAGCAAGACCGAACAAGAACACCACGCCAACCGTCTTGGTCCTGCTCACCGATCAAGGCATTCTGGACGCCGTCAGCGGCGCCGACGCCATGAAAATCCTCACCAGCATGAGACCCGACCAATGACCAACTACACCGGACTGGGCGCTTACCCCCAGCCTCAGCCAGCCCTGCCGCGCCGCCGGACAGTCTTCCTCGTCACGGCCTTGAGCGTGACAGCCGTCGTGCTCATCGCCATCGGAACCGTTGTGATCGTCGTCCGGCGGCCCGTCACCGTCCAGGGCGTCGCGCGGCCGGCCGTCGCGAACCCCATGACGACGAAATCCCTTGCCCCGCTCGACTCCCACATCCCTGGCTGGCAGACCGTGGTGACCCCCCAGGGAATGATGGCGTACGACGTCCCCAGAGCCCAGTGGATCGCCGGCGACTCCCAGGCCAAGGTGGCCATCGACACCGATCCCCCGCTGTACGGGTTCGGAGTGGCCGAGTACCTGCGGGGCTACTGCCCGAACAAACCGGACTCATGGCGTGCCCTGTCGCTGATCACCAATCATCCCACTCTGCGGCAGGAACAGGCGGCACCCGAGGTGGCCGCACAGGTAGCGAAACTGGAATGGACACCGCCGGGAGGAGCCGCGCCACAGGTGGCCATGGAACCTCCGAAGACTCTCCCGGTCGACGACGGCATGAAACAGGCCACCATCGCCATCGCCGACATCACCGTGCACGACACCGATTCCTGTGGCGCCAAGACCGCGAAGGTCTACGTGTCGGCGGTCTCGGCGCACGACACGACCGAACCTGGCTCAGCCCTGCTGGTGCTGCTGACAGATCAAGGGATACCCGACGCGGTCGGTGATGACGACGCCATGAAGATCTTGGCGAGCGAACGGCTGGCGAAATGATGTCCAGCGACCACGACGGCGGCTACGGCGGACTGGGGGTTTACCGCCAACAATCCCGGAAAACGGCACACGGAAGAAGAAAACTGCTCGTGGCCCTGACCGTGACGGCGGTACTCGTCATCACCGGCGCCGCCGTCGCAGCACTCAACCGGGACCGCGCTGTTCGTGCCACTCCGATGCCGGTGTCCGGCCCCACCACGACATCGCTGGAACCTCTGGATCCCCGCACTCCTGGCTGGCAGACCGTGATCTCCAGCGGCCATGCCGCGGCCTATGATGTCCCCAAACCCCGATGGAGCCTGCACGACCCCGACTCCCGATCGATTTTCACCTCCGCCAACGGCGACCTGGTCGCGGACGGCACCGGAGTGGCCGAGTACATGTCGGGATACTGCACGGGGCATCCGGATTCCTGGCACGCGATATCGGCCGTGAGCCTGCTGCCCAACGTGCTTCAGGAGCAGGCGGCACCACAAACGGCCACCCAATGGGCGAAGATGGCCTACACGTGGAACACGACGGCCCCGCCGGAGGTGGCCATGGAACCTCCGCGGTCAGTGCCGGTCTCCGACGGAACACGGCAGGCCACCCTCGCGGTCGCCGACGTCACCGTGCACAGGACCAACCTGTGCGGGCCGAAGACCGCCAAGGCCTACGTCGCGGCGGTCTCGTCGCGGGACAGAAACGTCTCGAGTGGCTCCACGGTGCTGGTCCTGCTCGCCGACCAAGACGTGCCGGACGCCCTCAGCGACGTCGACGCCATGAGAATCATGACGAGCCTGCGGCCGGGCAGATGACGGTCCACCGAAGCAACCGGATACAGTCATCGACTGCCACCCCTGTCATCAGCAGATCTTGGACACCAGGCGGGTCGGACACATGACTGTTCCCAGCGGTGACGAGAACACCCGGCCCTATACCGGGGAGTTCGACTCGTTTCCCCATAGCGGGGCGTACGGTGGACTGGGGGTCTACGGACGTCCACCGGAGAAGCCGGCGCGCAGCCGCAAAGCCCTGCTCGTCGCCTCGGCCGCGGTCGCCGTCATGCTGATCGTCGTTGGCGTCGGCGCCGGCATACTGCTCAGCCGGCAACGTCCCGAGATCCACGCCGTCGCGAGCCCGGCGACCACCTCCGCCGCGCTCAAGCCGCTGGCTCCCCGTACGCCTGGCTGGCAGACGGCCGTCTCCAACAAGCGTGGCGCCGCTTACGATGTCCCCAAGGCACAGTGGGCGCTGAACGACCCCGACGACATCGTCGGTTTCGGCCCTCCCGGCGGCCCGGGTGACGTGGTGACCGGCACCGGCGCGGCCGAGTACATGCGAGGCTACTGCGCTGGCCAACCCAACTCGGCCCGCGCCGGCACGGCCGTCACCGCCGCCGACAACGTGCCGCGGGACAAGAGCGCCCCCGATATCGCACGGCGCTGGGCGGCCCTCGCCTACCACGCCGACAACGGGCCGCAGCCCGAGGTGACGCTGGAGCCGTCGAAGGCGATCAAGGTCGCTGACGGCAAGGTGGACGCCACCCTCGCGGTCGCCGACGTCACGCAGCCCGCCGCCACCGATCCCTGCACGGCGAAGACCGCGAAGGTCTACGCGACGGCGGTGACCGGCAACCAGAATGGATCGGTGCTGCTCGTGCTGTACGCCGACCAGGGCGTGCCGGGTGCGCTCGGCGACGCCGACGTCATGAAGATCATGACCAGCATGCGGCCGAGCGACTGACCGTCCCCGACTCAGTTCCCCCTCGGGTTGCCGCCCTTGGTCAGGGTGACGAGATGTTCGACCGCCTGGTCGACCCCGACATCGCGCCGGTCTCCGCTGAGCCTGTCCTTGACCTCGACGACACCGCCGGCCAGCCCGCGGCCAACCACCACGATGGTGGGCACGCCGATCAGTTCAGCGTCGGCGAACTTCACCCCCGGTGAGACGCCGCGGTCGTCGAGCAGGATCCGAACCCCGGCGTCGGCGAGGTCGGCGGCCAGCTTCTCACCGCCGGCCCGGATGGCGTCGTCCTTGCCCGCGATGACCAGATGGACGTCAGCCGGCGCGACCGCCCGTGGCCACACCAGGCCGTGCTCATCGTGGTGCTGCTCGGCGATCACCGCGACCAACCGGGACACGCCGATGCCGTAGGACCCCATCGTGATCCGTATGGGCTTCGAGTCAGGCCCGAGCGCGTCGAGCGAGAAGGCGTCGGAGTACTTGCGGCCCAGCTGGAAGACGTGACCGATCTCGATGCCGCGGGCGGCGATCAGTGTGCCGCGTCCGTCAGGGGAGGGATCACCCGCGCGGACCTCGGCGACGTCGATGGTGCCGTCGGGGGTGAAGTCCCGGCCGCAGAGCAGGTCGACGACGTGGTGGTCGGCTTTGTCCGCACCGGTCACCCAGGCGCTACCGCGCACGACCCGTGGATCGACCAGGTAGCGCACCCCGTTGGTGAGCAGCGCGTTCGGCCCGATGTAGCCCTTGACCAGGAAGGGGTTGGCCGCGAAGTCCGCCTCGTCCAGCATCGCGACCTCGGCCGGCTCCAGCGCGGCCTCCAGTCGCTTCTGGTCCACCTCACGGTCGCCGGGCACGCCAATGGCCAACAGCTCCCACTTGTCCTCACCAGGCTGGCGGATCTTGAGCAACACGTTCTTGAGCGTGTCCGCGGCGGTGAAGGCACGACCGAGGCCTGCCCGCTCGTTGAGGAAGGCGACAAGCGACTCGATCGTCGGCGTGTTCGGTGTGTGGTGGACCTGCGCTTCCGGACGGCCGTCGACGGGCTGCTCGGCCGGCGCCGGCGTGGCGACCGCCTCGACGTTGGCCGCGTACCCCGACTCCGTGCTGCGGACGAAGGTGTCCTCGCCGGTGGGTGCGACCGCGAGGAACTCCTCGGAGGCCGACCCGCCCATCGCGCCGGAGGTCGCCTTCACGATCACGTACTCGACGCCGAGCCGGTCGAATATCCGCACGTAGGCATCCCGGTGCGCCTGGTAGGACCGGGCCTGGCCGTCGTCGTCGAGGTCGAAGGAGTAGGAGTCCTTCATCACGAACTCGCGGCAGCGCAGGATGCCGGCCCGAGGCCGTGCCTCGTCCCGGTATTTGGTCTGGATCTGGTACAGGGTGACCGGGTAGTCCTTGTACGAGCTGTACTCGCCCTTCACGACGAGCGTGAACAGCTCCTCATGGGTCGGACCGAGCAGGTAGTCGACGCCCTTGCGGTCCTTGAGCCGGAAGAGGCTCTGGCCGTACTCGGTCCACCGGCCGGTGATCTCGTAGGGTTCGCGGGGCAGCAATGCGGGGAACTGGATCTCCTGCGCACCGATGGCGTCCATCTCCTCGCGCACGATCCGCTCGATGTTACGCAACACTCGCATGCCCAGCGGCAGCCACGAGTAGCCGCCCGGTGCGACGCGGCGGACGTAACCGGCGCGGACCAGCAACTTGTGGCTGGGCACCTCCGCGTCCGCCGGGTCCTCGCGCAGGGTACGCAGGAACAGCGACGACATCCTCGTGATCACGACTGGTGGCTCCTCGTGCCGAAACAGGCCGGGCGGCGCTCGCCCGAGGAACCAAGCGTAGTGGGCGTGACCAACCGAATTGTCGGTGGTGGCAGCTACCGTGTTCAGACATGACACTGCGAATCGGAATGGTCACCATCGACTCCACGGACCCCGGGGCTCTCGCCGGGTTCTGGACCGAAGCGCTCGGCGCCAGGGTCGTGCACGAGGTCGGGGGCGAGTTCCTGATGCTGGCCTCCGATGACGGCGTGCTGCTCGGCCTGCAGCGGGTCACCGAGGCCAAGGACGGGAAGAACCGGGTCCACCTCGACCTGCGGACCAACGACCGCGCCGCCGAGGTACGCCGGGTCGTCGGGCTGGGCGCCACCGTGGTCGCCGAGCACGAGTACCCGGCGATGGCGTGGGCGGTGCTGCACGACCCCCAGGGCAACGAGTTCTGTATCGGCTCCCAAGGCGCATAGCCTGCAGGCTCCGGGTCAGCGGCTCGGTCGGCCGCTGGTGATCGAGACGCTGGTGAGCGCCGGCTGCCGGATCTGACGACCGAGCGCGGGCCGTGATCGCTCCCGGCTTTCTCACGTGGACGGGTAGGGTCGGTGCCGTAGTGCCTAGGGTTCCGCCGCCGTGCCGCTGACGGTGCGTGGTCGAAGGACAATCGGGGACGGCGGGACAGGTCCGAGCGGCACCGTCGGCCGCGATGGAGCGTGGTCGTTCAGCTGACGGGACAAAAGCCTGGAGGCCTTCCTGGCTCCGCGTTCGCGGAGTTCGGGGGAGAGGCTTCTCTGTGAACGGCTTGGCCCTGTCGCTTGTGATCGCCGCCGCCGTGGCGCACGCGATCTGGAACGTCTCCGCGAAGCGGTCGGACGCGGAGGAGCGAGGTTCGTCTTCCTTTACTACACCGTCTCGGCCACTGTATTCGTCCCGGCCTCTGCGGTCCTTCTGGTGGCCGAACCCCAGCGTCCACAGTGGACGTGGCTGCTCGCTGCGCGGGTGACCGCGGCCCTGCACGTGATCTACGGGATCGTGCTGCAGCGCGGGTACGCGGTCGGCGACCTCTCGGTAGTGTATCCACTGGCCAGGCACCGGGCCGCTGCTGTCGGTACTGGTGGCGGTCCTCTTCCTCGGTGACCACCCCGGCCGGTCGGGTCTGGTCGGCGCGTTCCTGGTCATCGCCGGTGTCCTGGTCATCAGCACCGGCACACTGGCGGGAGAGGGCACCTCACCGGCACGACGCCGGGCAGGTATCGGCTACGGCGTGCTCGCGCCGTACGCGCTGCGGGGAAAGGCCGAGGTCGCCGGATTGTGGCGGCACCATCGCCGACAGGTGATGATCATCGGCGTGCTGTCGCCGGTGGGCTATCTGCTCGTGCTCTTCGCGCTGCGGATCGCGCCGGTCAGCTTGGTCGCCCCGACACGGGAGGTGAGCATCGTGCTCGGTGGACTGGCCGCATGGCGGACCCTGGGTGAAGCGCACGCCGTCCGCCGTCTGACGGGTTCGCTGGTGGTGGCCGGGATCACCGCCATTGCGATGGCCTGACCACCCACACGTGTCCCGCCTGGTTCGCATTCCGTACCGACGAGTGCTTCCCTGGGATCAGAAGGTGTAGCGGAAGTAGATCCCCAGGTCGCGAATGCCGGGGAACGGTTTGATGAGGTGAGTGAACAGGCGGGTGCCCAGTGAGAGGGATCGGCGGCTGGACGTGAGGAGAGCGCTGACCGCGTCCACGCAGTGCAGCCGCGGATCGACGCGCTCGAGCTCGCGGTGATCGCTGATGGGCCAGTGCAGCAGGGCGGTGCCGACGGATCGTTTGAGCATGATGTTGACCAGGCGCACGCCGAGGCGGTTGTGGGCGTCGAAGGCGATGGTGCCGTGGCCGAAGTGGTCGACCATGTGGCGGAACAACTCATGGCCCTGCGCTGGCCGCAGGTACATGGTCAGGCCTTCGGCCACCACGAGTACCGGCAGATCGGTCGGAATGCGGGCCAGCCAGTCCTCGGAGGTCACCGACGAGGCGATCATGTGGTAGTTGTCCCGCGCCGGGAACAGCTTGCCGCGCACGTCGATGACGTCGGGGTAGTCGACGTCGTACCAGGTCACGCCGGGTCCGGGATCGACTCGCCACACACGGGTGTCCAGCCCCGCGCCCAGGTGCACGACGACCGCCCGTTCGTGCGCCGCAAGGAATTCCCGAGTCCAGTCGTCGAAGTGTCGGGATCGGCACGCGGCGTTCGGGGCGAGCCGCTCGTTCATCGCCTTCAGTCGCGAGAAGTCGTAGTCGATCTTCTCAATGGCGCGCAGGGCCATCTGGTCTCCCAGGATCGTCGGGTTCATCCTGGCGTCGATCGCCTTGGCGTACAGCGTGATCATCGACGTCTCCATGGCCTTGTCGAGCCGGACCTTCACCTGCGTCATGACTGCTCCCTGGGAAGTGATCGCGTGAGCTCCGCCAGCCACTGGCGGTAGACGTCGGCCATGTCGGCCGCCGCGTCCCGCACCGCGGCCGGCGCGGGGTCCTCGGCCGGTTCGAATGCGCGCCGGACGGTCGTAGCCAGCGCGTCGGCCTTGGCTGTCAACCCGAATTCGGCGGTATCAGGCGTGCCATCGAGATGGAAGGAGCCGGCGACCGCCGCGGAAAGGCGGTATGACAGCAGTGCACCCGGCTCGTCGCTGAGCAGGCCGTGCCCGTGCAGCACGGACAGGTAGCGGTCGGTCGTCTCACGCTTGCCGGCGGCGAACAGCGCACCGGACCGGCTGGCGGTCGTCAGGTCTCCCAGCAGCGCGCTGTCGCCGGTGTACAGCGCCTTGGCCAACGGCCGGTCCATGATCGCCAGGTACGTCCAGCGCATCGATCGGTGCGGCAGCACCTCGGCCGGATCGGTCAGCATCGCGGTCAGCTGGTCGCTCAGCAGTCTTGCCGCGTCGCGGGTGAGCACGGCGGCGAACAGTTCCCGTTTGCTCGGCCAGTACAGGTACACCGTGCCTTTGCCCACTCCGGCGCCGCGCGCGACCTCGTCGACGGTGACCCGCCGGTACCCGTATCTGGTCAGCAAATCCTCCGCCGCGTCCAGGATGTGCGCTGCCTTCACCGATCACCTCTGACGAACTGACCAATTTGGTACTCGGGTCAGTATAGCTCTCCGGCATGCGCTGTGCGGACACGAGCCAGCCGCAGTACCCATGTCGATCACGCGCTACCATGTCGCCCGCGTTTCGTTTTCACAGTTTGACGCAGTGGTTGACACTCGAAAATATTGTCAATTCGGCGTCCTGCGGCGATCTGTCTCGTGGTGAGACGGGGGGAGTGATCGACCATCGACGCCGGAGAGCTCATCGCTGGGCAGTACCGGTTGATCAGGCCAGTGGGCAGCGGCGGGATGGGGGTCGTGTGGCAGGCGAGGGACGAGCGGCTGGGACGCCTGGTCGCACTGAAGCAACTCGTGCTTCCGCCCGGGCTGTCCGAAGCGCAGGCTGAGCGGGCCCGTGCCCGTGCGGAGCGCGAAGGACGGATCGCCGCACGGTTTCAGCACCCCAACGCCGTCACTGTGTTCACAACCGTCACCCATCAGGGCACACCGTGCCTGGTGATGGAGTTCGTGCCCGCACCGAGCCTGGATTCGATCCTGCGGGAGCGCGATGTGCTGCCCCCGACGGAGGCTGCCGGCATCTGCGCCCAGGTGGCGTCCGCACTGGCAGCCGCGCACGCCGCGGGCATCGTGCACAGGGACATCAAGCCCGCCAACATTCTGCTCGCCGACTCCGGCACGGCGAAGATTACCGACTTCGGTGTCTCCCGCGCGGACGGCGACGTCGTCATCACCCAGGACGGCCTTGGCGGAGGCACGCCGGCGTTCCTCGCCCCGGAGATCGCCAAGGGCAAGGAGGCGACTCAGGCATCGGACGTGTTCTCCCTCGGCGCGACGCTATACGACGCGATCGAGGGCCAGCCGCCGTTCGGTGTCAGCGACAACCCGCTCGCACTGCTGCGCATGGTGGCTGTCGGCCGGATCCAGCCGCCCGAGCGAGCCGGCGAGGTGACCGGATTGTTGATGGCCATGCTCTCCCCGGACCCCGGTCAGCGGCCGACCATGGCGCAGGCGGCTACCTCATTGGCCGCCGCCGCCCAAGGCCGTCCCACTGTCATTGAGCCGACCTACGACACCGTGGGCATCGGCAAGACCGTCCCTCTCACCAGAAGAGCGGCGAGAATGGCCAACCGGCGGCGGCAGGCCCCGCATCGAGCGCTGGTCATCGGCGCGGCGGTTGTCCTGCCCATCCTTGCCCTCGTCGGTGTGACGATCGCGGTCGCCGGGTTCGGTGGACAGAGTGAGCAGACGAACCCCGGTGGCATGGTCGTGGTCACCTCGGTGTCGACCGTGACACAGCGTGTCGCCGACTCGTCAGTGGCATCGAGCGCGAAGTCGTCCGGCCAGCCTTCGAGCAGCCATGGCGACCCCGCGAGGACAACGACCGCCATGCCGCTACCGCCAATCCCGAACGACCCGAGCGGCGGCCTCTTCCCGGGAGGCTGGGGAAACAGCAACCTCTTCCCCGGCGGTTACGGCTGGCCGGCAACCGGTAGCAACCCTGGAACCAGCGGCCAGCAGGGCACGTCGCAGAGCACCCGGCCAACCAGCACACAGAACAGCACATGCACCCATTCCGGGCACTGCCACGGATGAGCAGGGACGGCCTGACGGGGCAGCACCGGGAGTCCCGCGAGGCTTGACCTTCGAGTCGACTTGAAGGTTTACCGTCGTGTCGTGACCACGTATCGGATCTCGCAACTGGCCGAGCGGGCCGGCGTGCCGGCGACCACACTGCGCTTCTACGAACAGGCCGGGTTGCTGCCGGCACAGCGTTCAGAATCCGGCTACCGGCTCTACGACGACACCGCCGTGGAACGGCTGGCCTTCATCGCCGCGG
>JAFAZC010000035.1 GCA_019239965.1 Kutzneria sp.
CGGTCGCGACCGGAAGCAGAGTGGGAACACTTGGGGTATACGTGTGGCGAGTCGAGCAGTGAGGCCGATTGCCGAGTATGCCGCACCACCGATGAGGGCAGGCACCGGCTCCAGACCCTGATTGTCGCGCCCCGGGCACGGTCGTACACACCGCGACCATTCTGATGGTTTCCGTGCTCGCTGCCGGGTCAATCCTACGATGCCGCACGTTGTGCAGATTGAGTCCCCGGACATGCCAGCTAGAGGGCCTGTCGGGGACCGGCCGGGAGGACCGTGATGAACCTGGACAAACCGTGGAACGACGTCGCCGACCAGATGCGGCCCGCGGAGCCCGACCCCGACACCGCTGAATACGGCGTGGCGGAGAACTACGACGGCTCCGTCGACGATGAACCCAGTGCCGACCCCAGCAGCGTGCTCGAGGCTGACCCGGCCGATGTCGCCGACCAGCACCGCATCGTGCCGTTGCCCGACGATCAGTCGTGACGCTCAGCAGTGAGACGTTGGCCGGGACCAGAGTCGTCTGATCCCGGCCAACGCGTCCCAAGGCCGAGAGATGTCCGCGAAATTTCCAAGCTGCTCAGACAGACAGTCGGAACGGCGGATACGAGTCGGTGGCCAGCAGCACCGCATAGGCGAACACCCTGATCGTCCAACGCTGCACACCAACGACGTAGTCGAATAGCGGCCTCGGATAACGGCCAGTGATCAAGATCGCGAACCACGCGATGATCGCAGAAACGACCATGCCGATATGGAGGAAGAAAAGGATAATGTAGTGCGGAACGGCCAGTAGCCACTTCACGATCGGCAGCCACCGGTTGGGGTTGTCCGGATACCGCAGCTCGACGTGCACCGCCTGGTCCGAGTCGGTCGAAGGGTACTGATCGGTCAACAGCAGGGCATAAGCGCCGACTCTGGTGGAAAACCGCAGCAGGGCCAGATTCCAATCGAACCACGGCCGCGGGTACTTCCTGCGAAACAAGATCATCAGAAAGGGGCCGAGGACCAACAGGCCGCCGGCCCCCACCGATACGTACATCACCGAGTTCGGCTGCATACCAGGATTGCGCGCCCACAACCCCGACCAGACCGCACCATCCACAGTGGACAGCACAAGAGCAATCGGAAGGATCGTAATCGGGCGAAAGAACGTGGTAAGCCTGCTGAGTGGCCGTTCCGGATAGTCCACCGCCAAACTGGCTGGATAACCCGTCGCGCTGTCGGTCTCCATTGTCGCCCGCTCCTTTCACATCACCCGTGACGCGCTGAGCTGTAGCCGCCGCGTCTCTCCGTGACGAACGTTACCGATCACAGTAAGCCACCGCCGTGTGATCTCGTCGATTGGACACGCCCGGGTGGTGGCGACCTGGGCGTCAAGGTCATCCACTGGTGTCGACAGCGCCGATTCAGGTGCATCCAAGCAGAGCGCACAGTGTGTAGTGGACGGTGCCGTCCGGCTTGGTAGGCAGGCTGGGTACTGCCAGTCGAGTGTGGACAGTCATTGGTCTCCGGTGAGCAGCCGCCGATGGGGAAGTCGGAGGAGTCCGATGGCTCACGTGACGGCGGTACCGACAAAGTGTCCGATGGCATAGGTGAACGCCAACCCGGTCGCACCGCCGAGGACGACGCGCAGCGCCGCGCGGCCTGGCGGGCTGCCGCCGATGCGGGCACTCACTATGCCCGCGATGGCCAGCGCCATCAGTACGGCCACAAAAGTGACCGGAACTCGCCATGGCTGCGGCGGCAACAGGATAGCCAGCATCGGCAACGCCGCTCCGAGCGTGAACGAGAGCGCCGACGCGGACGCGGCCTGGAGGGGCTTGGCGAAGTCGGACGGATCCAGGTTCAGCTCGGCATCGAGGTGCGCGGCAAGCGCGTCGTGCTCAGTGAGCTCCCTGGCCACCGCCGCGGCGGTCTGCTCGGAAAGGCCCTTCGCCTGGTAGATCGCCGCCAACTCGGCCAGCTCCTGGTCGGGGTCCTCGGCCAGCTCCCGCTTCTCCTGGCGCAGTTGGGCTTTTTCGGTGTCGCGCTGGCTGCTGACCGACACGTACTCCCCCAGAGCCATTGACACCGTGCCGGCGACCAGCCCCGCCAGGCCCGCGGTGAAGATCGCGCCCCGGGCAGAAGTCGCCCCTGCCACCCCGATCACGATGCCGGCCACCGACACGATGCCGTCGTTGGCTCCGAGCACCCCCGCCCGCAGCCAGTTCAACTTGCTGGCGATGCCACCGACGTGCGGCTCGTCGTCGTGTGTCGCCGGCACCCCACCGGTGGTGTTCTCCTCTGCCACCGACCCAGGTAAGCACGACTCGTGACCCACCGCAGCCCGGCCGGGAACGTCCCTTCCGACCACTGTGCACGCATCGTCCCAGGATGATGCAACCCGCACGATCACATACCATAGTGAGTCGGTGCCAGCCGTACGCCGCTGGGCAACGGCCGGACCAGCCGGGTCAGGAGGGACGCTGGTCCTTCTGACGGTTTAGTTCCGGCCGGAAGGAGCCCGGACATGCCCGACGACCTCACCCGAGCAGGCGACACCACGCCGGCCAAGACCGGGTTGGTCACGGTCGACGTCGAGCATGGCCGAGACGCCGTGATCGTCCATGTCGCCGGCGAGGTGGACATGGCCACCGCCCCGGAAGTGTCCGAGGCGCTTTATGAGGTGATCACCGCGAGCCCACGCGCGCTCGTAATCGATCTCACGGAGGTGAGTTTCCTCGCCTCCTCGGGGCTGCAGATGCTGACCGACGTACGCCAAGCGGTCGACGCGGCCGGTGTTCCCCTGTGGCTGGCCGCACAGAGTCGGCCTGTGCTGCGGTCCATGGAGATCACCGGCGTCCTGGATGCCTTTGCCGTGCTGCCCTCCGTGTCCGCCGTGCTGGCCGCCATCGCCGACATCCCCTGTCAGGCCGGCACGACGCGGCCGGGAGACGCCGATCGGGATGCCTCTGCCGCGTCGAGCGAGGAACCCGCGCAGCCATGTTGATGCCAGCGTGTTGTCGATTGTCATTGCCGATCAGGGCCTACGGCGCACAGATCCTTCGCGTACTGGAGTAGCCAGACTCGCGAACGTCGGTTCATTCCTTCGTAGCCGTCAGCCCACATCCTCGCGAAACCGGGATGCCCGGCTTCGGCGCGGCGTCTGATGCTGGCCAACGCGTCGTCCAGGAAGGCGGACACCATGCTGGTCACCTGCTCGCGTTGTGCGGCACCGAGGTGATGTGCACCGGCGAACAGTCTGAAGCGGCGGGCGAGGTCGGTGGCGGCACGGGCGTCAGCGATGTCGACCGGATCACGCAGTGGCACCCAGTGGCGGGCGGCGACCGCGATGTCGAACAGGGGGCTGGCCGGCGTCGCCATGTCGAAGTCGATGAACGCCGCCGCGCGACCCTCACGGACGACGACGTTCTCCAGACACAGGTCAGTGTGGCAAACCAGGTCGCCCTGTGCTCCCTGGGGAAGCCGGCGAGCCGGCCACGTCATTCCCGCCGGCAATCGGAAGCCCACGGCAGCGCGATGCAGTTCGCGCTGTAGGCGTGCGACGCTGACCAGCAGGCCCTCGTCAGCCACCCAGTCGGGGAATGGTGGGATCGCGACGTCGCCATCGAGGTAGTCGAGTATTTCGCGGCCGTGTTCGTCGATGCCACGAAACCGCGGCGCGCCGGTGAAGCCCGCCTCGGCCAAATGGTCCAGGAAGAGACGGATCTGAGCGGCCGCGGAGCCACCGGGGCGGCGCACCGTGTCGTCGACGCGGACAACCGCGCCGAAATGGTCAATCCCACCTGCCAACGGTTCCTCACTCGCACGGCCATGCATGCGACAGATCTTCCCGTAACCCGGGCTGCGCTCGCCCACGGCCCGACCGGAGACGCCGCCATGGGCACGGACCGGCCATCAAAGCAGCGCCATCCAGCTCACAATGTGACGAGGGTGCCGAGAAACCGTGACAGGGAAGGTCAGTCTGTCTCCACGATCCCCTCTCCGGACGTCGGAGGTTAGCGGCGGGACAATGAATCTTCTGTCCGTCATCCCATTCTGACTAATCCCCCTAATGCCACACTCACACATCAAACTTCCAGACTTATCTCAGCCTCCTTCAAGTCTCCTTGGACACTATGGTCCTGGATCTCAGAAGATTCGTGCCCCGCCAGAACCCGACGACGGAGAAATACCCTTCTGGCGTAATGGGGCCCCATCGAGACCGGCGTACGGTTTCGCGCGCGACGCGCCAGCGGCGCACCTCGTCATTTCCGTAAGTACGCAACCCCAGGGAGGTCATGACACAGAAAAACCGACGACGGCACGCAGCCGTATTCGCTATTTTCGGCCACCGCTCGCAGCGCAGCCGAGGGCGTTCCACTGCTGCTTGTCTTCCTTCCTCGACCACCGCGTGAACTGCTAGTTTGGTCTCCGCGTCCACGACAGCCGACCTGACGCTCGGCGGCTTCAACGCGGTGCAGCAAACGGGGCCCGGATACGTCATTCGCTTCGCAACCAGCGCCCATATGTCGGCGGCAGATGTATTTCCGCAAGAAAAATCGAGATCACGCTTCCATGTATCAAGATCGCATTTATACGTATCAAACAAGGGGGGCTACATGACGGAGGTGCAGTCAGCACAGGGCGGGGCACCAACACGGAGAGTGGCAGCACCGCATTGCACGCCGACGTCGCACCGGCGATCGGCGAAGCCGGCCGGGCCCAAGAAGGCAACCGTGGACACCGGCGATGTCCAGCTCACCTACGACCAACTGGACACACTGGCCAACCGACTGGCGCGCCACCTGCTGGCCCAAGGCGGCTCCCGGCGACCGTGTCGGACTGCTGTTCGACCAGCCTGTCTACGCCTACATCGGCATGCTTGCCGTCGTCAAGGTCAATGCCGCCTACGTTCCGCTCGACGCGGCGATCCCGGCCGACCGGATCTCCTACATCCTGCGCGACGCCGAAGCAGGTCTCGTGCTGTCACTGTCGCACCTGCGAGACCGCCTGCAGGAGAGCTCAGCGGCCGTACTCTGCCTCGACCAGGCCGCGGCGGAGGTTGCTTCGCGGGACGGCGGCCGTCTCACCGACCTGGAACAAGGGGAACCGCCTGACGACCTGTGCTACATCGTCTACACGTCGGGTTCAACCGGGCGCCCCAAGGGCGTGGCGATCAATCACGCCAGCATCTGCAACTTCGTGCGGGTCGCGGCCGAGGTCTGCGGGATTACTCCGCAGGACCGCGTCTACCAGGGGCCGACGATAGCCTTCGATTTCTCCGTCGAGGAGACCTGGATCCCGTGGGCCAGTGGAGCAACCGTGGTTTCCAAGCCGGGCGGTTTCTCCTCGTGTCGGGGGAGACATGTCCCCAAGCCCTCGTTTCCCGATGGCACAAGCCCGGCCGTCACTTCCTCAATGTCTACGGTCCGACGGAGACCACGGTCACCGCGACGTGGACAGTGCTGCATCCGGACCGGCCCGTGACCCTCGGTACGCCACTGCCCACCTACTCCGCTGTGATCTTCGATCCGAACGAGAACAGGACGCTCGCACCAGGAGAGATGGGCGAGATCGACATCGGTGGCATCGGGCTGGCGGCAGGCTACGTCAACCGTGACGATCTCACCGAACAGGTGTTCGTCGACGATTTCCTCGGGATGGACAACAACCCCTCTGGCCGCATCTACCGCACCGGCGACCTTGGCCGGATCAACGGCGACGACGAGATCGAGTACCACGGACGCATCGACACTCGGGGCAAGATTCGTGGCTACCGATAGAACTGACTGAGGTGGAATCGGTACTGCCCGGTGACGTTCGCGTGGAACTCAGCGCGGCTGGACTGTCCCAACAGGACTCCCCATTTCCAGCTCCGCTCGCCCTCGACGTGATCCCCCTTGCCGGCTCGCTCGGCGAGAACGGATGGTCTTCGGAAGAGCTCAAGATTCGCAACGAGTCCCGCAGAATCTTGGACCTGCCCGAATTGAGGGTATCGGCCACCTGCGCGTGGGTCCCGGTGCTGACCACGCACTCGGTCGCGGTGCACGCGGTGTTCGACAAGGAGGTCACCGTCGAGCAAGCCTGCGAGGTGCTGTCGGCCCAGCCCTCGGTGCTGTTGGTCGACCACACCGGGCTCGGTGGTCTGCCGACTCCTGTCGAGGTGGTCGGTGGCGATCCGACCCACGTCGGCCGGGTGTGACAGGCGTTGGACTTCCCCAACACACTGGACTTCTTCGTGTGCGGCGACAATCTCCGCAAGGGAGCCGCCCTGAACACCTGTCAGATCGCCGAACTTCTTGCCGCCGAGCTGACTGGGCCGTCCCCGGTTCGCCGCCGGTGACGTGGTCGCGTCGTCGAGAATCACAGCTGCGCTAACCGTGCGGCGGCCATCGGTCGCGTTTCTGGGCCGTGCGACCGTTGGCCGCCGCACTGTGCCGGACGTTCACCCGGCGCAGGCGCGAACCGCTCAGTCCTGGTCGACCTCCGACATGACCGGTAGCGGGGTGTGCGCGGCGGGGACCGCCTCGCTCGGTGGCGGCGGGCCGGGTGGTGTCCCGTCACCGAACGGGCGACCGCCGAGAGCCTCCCGGCCGTGCGGGCTCAGCCAGCCCGTCAGGTCCGGACCAACGGGAACGATTCCGGTCGGATTGATGCCACAGTGGACCTCGTAGTAGTGCCGCTTGATGTGGTCGAAGTCGACGGTGTCGCCAAGACCCGGTGTCTGGAACAGGTCTCGCGCATAGGCCCACAGGGTCGACATCTCCGTGAGTTTGTGCCGATTGCACTTGAAGTGGCCGTGGTACACGGGGTCGAACCGCACCAGGGTGGTGAACAGTCGCACGTCGGCCTCTGTGATCGTGTCGCCGACGAGGTAACGCTGGGATTCCAGTCGTGCCGACAGCCAGTCGAACCGATCGAACAACCGGTGATACGCCTGGTCGTACGCACCTTGGTCGCTGGCGAAACCGGCCCGGTAGACGCCGTTGTTGACGTCGCGGAACACAAGGTCGTTGACCGCGTCGATCTGCTCGCGCAGGTGCTCGGGGTACAGCTGCGGCGCCCCCGGCCTGTGGTGGGCGCGCCACTGGGTGGACAGATCCAGAGTGATCCGGTCGAAATCGTTGGTCACGACTTCACCGGTGGGGACGTCCACGATGGCCGGGACGGTGATACCCCGTTCATAGCCGGGAAACCGCGCGAAGTACGCCTGCTGGAGACGCTCGATTCCCAACACGGGATCCCGCCCGCCCGGGTCGAGGTCGAAGGTCCAGCTCCGCTCGTCGTGCGTCGGCCCGGCCACCGCCATCGACAGCACGGACTCGAGTCCGAGCAGACGTCGGACGATGATCGCTCGGTTGGCCCAGGGACAGGCGCGACTGACGACCAGCCGATATCGACCGGGCTCAACCGGGTAGCCGTCACGCCCATCAGTGGTGATGCGGGTGGTGATGTAGCGCATGTCCCGCTTGAACTCGCCTTCGGTGCTCGCGCCACGGCCTTCGTCTGTGGTATCGGACATGACACGATCCTCCTCTTTTCTGTCCGGCACCGACAGGACCGGTCCCTTTACCGGCACACCGACAGGGCGTCGCTGATCGATAGCGACGTCAGGCTGCTTGTTCGTGCCAGGTGACGGGGAGACGGTGCACACCGTAGATATTCATGTTGGGGCGCAGCGGCACCTCCTCGGGCGGCACGCCAAGGCGCAGTGTCGGGAAGCGGGTGAACAGCGCCGGAAAGGCGATTCGCATTTCGACACGGGCCAGTTGTTGGCCGAGGCATTGGTGGATACCGTGGCCGAAAGCCAGATGCCCGGCGGCATGCCGGCGCAGGTCCAGGGTGTCGGGATCGGTGAACCTCTCCGGATCGCGGTTCGCGGCCTGCAGCGAGACAGTGACCGTCTCACCTGCCCTGATCAGCTCGCCGCCCAGTTCGACGTCTTCCAGCGCCGCTCTTGCCCCGGTGTGGGCGATGCTCAGGTATCGCAGGAGTTCCTCGACGGCATTGTCGACGATCTCCTGGTCGCCACGCAGCGCGTCGAGCTGACGGGGGTTCTGCAAGAGGGCGAAGACTCCCAGCGCGAGCATGTTGGCGGTGGTTTCCAGGCCTGCGGCGAGCAGGAAGGTACCGACACCAGAGAGCTCGTCGTCGGTGAGGTCGCTGGTGGTGAGGTCGCTGAGCAGGTCGTCGGTGGGCCGCGCTCGCTTGGCCAACACCAGCTCGCGGAGATACTGCTGGAGCGTCTCGTAGGCGGCCAACGGGTCGTCCGGCCCGATGATCGCCATTGCGTGGCGCTGGAAGAAGTCACGTTCGGCATAGGGCACGCCGAGCAGTTCGCAGATCACCACGGCGGGAACGGGGTAGGCGTAGGCCTGCACCAGGTCAACGGGTGGGCCCAGTCGTTGCATCACGTCCAGGTGCTCGATGCAGACCTGTTCGACGCGTTCGGTGAGTTGACGCATCCGGCGGACGGTGAACTTGCCGGTGAGCAGTTTCCGGAGACGGGTGTGCTCGGGCGGGTCGATCCCGCTGAGGTCGCCGGCCGGCGCCGGCGGCATCGTGGTGACATCCGCCCCGGGGACCGGATAGTGCATCAGCTCGTACCGTGAGCTGAATCGGGAGTCGGCCGCCACGGCGCGAGCCAGGGCGTAGCTGGTCACCAGCCAGCCTACGTGCCCGTCGGGGAAGGCCAGCCGGCTCAGCGGGCGCCGCTTGCGGATTCGGGCCAACTCCTCGGGCGGATCAAAGGGGTTGCCGACGGGCCGCGTCATAGGTAACGCGGCCACATCCGTAATCGAGCCCCTGCCAGCGATCCGCTCGGACGAGTTCGGTGACGAGTGATGGTCCATCGTGGCTCCTGTTCCGAATCAGAGTGGACAGAGTCTTGGCCGCCGTGGTCTCGCGACCCGTTGGCGCCGGTCAGGAACGGTGAATCGTGATATCGCCATAGGCGGTGCGTGCCCGCACCTTGACCGACTCGTCGGAGCGCTCAGGCCCCTCGGCCTCGTCCAACAGGTTGCGCACGTGCCCGTAGCCGGTGTTCACCTCGAGCCAGGCGGCGGTACCGGCGGCGATGCCAACATCGAGGTCGCCCATCGCGGTTTCGAGCACGACCGAGCCGCGGACCGCCTCACCCACGCGAATGCTGCCGTTGGCGGTTTTCGCGTCGACTCCGGCGGCCACCGAGCCCAGGGAGATATCGCCGTTGGCGGCACGGATCCGTGCATCGCCCGTGACCGCGTCGATGTCGGTGTTGCCGTTGGAGTTCTTGATGCTCGCCGCTCCGTCTACCGTGCCGACCCGCACCTTCCCCGAGCCAGTGGTGATCTCGGCATTGCCCACCACACCGCCCACAGTGATGTGGCCAGCGGCTGTGGTCAGGCGCAGACGACCAGTTCGCTCGAGCCGGACCTGTCCGGTGGACGTCTTGATCCTGCACTCGCCCAGCTGTCCCGTGCCGTCGATGTCGGCCACCGCCGCATCGCACAACACCTGTGAGTCGCTGGGCAGCTCGATCGTCACCTCCACCGACCTGCTCTTGGACGAGAAATCAAGGATGCGGGTCTTCGGCCCCCTCACCAGCAACGTGCCGTTGGCGTACTCGACATGCGTCTGCTGGGCGGCCTTCACGTCGGATTGCTTGGCCTCATCGGTAGGGCGCACCTCGACCACGGTGTCGGTCCGCTCGCTCGCGGTGAGATGAACGTGGCCGACCGACAGCTCGATCACAACGGAGATCGGTTCTAGTGTTTCGAAAACAGGCATGGTTATCCCCTCAACGTCCATCGGATGACCGTCCCGGAGATCGGGACGTGTACGGACAATGCCGTGCGATACGGTGCCGGCTAGCTCACCCAGCCGGTGTAGTGCTGTGGACCCTTCCTTCCACGCGGTTCAGTGCACTGGTCGCGGTCGGGGTGCCACAGGGCGGCCGCGACCGTCCGAACCAGCCAGGCGTTGGCCGAGCGTCCCTCCTTGCCGGCAGCCGCCTCGACCGCTGCCTTGAGTCGCTCCGGGAGCCGCACGTTGATGCGCACCGTCGAGCCGTCCTCGGTCCTCAGCAGACCGCTGCCGTGTGCCACTATGGCGCCATCTTGACTCAAGCCACGCTGGAGCGCATCGTCGAGTGGCGCGGCGGGCGGCGGTCTCACTGCGAAGTGCGGGGTGTGTCCGCGCAGGCGAAGCTGCACGGCGCCCGGAGCAAGCTCGCGGGTGATCTCATCCGCCGCGGCGGACAGCACGTCCAGCAAGGTGAGCCGAATCGCTGACTCCAGGGCGCCAGACACGCGTTCGACTAGTGCGCCCTGCTCACCGTCTGCTACTTCGATGAACACGGCCAGCTCCCGGCCGAGGCTGTCCATATACGGCGTCACATCCACGGCACCACTATGACATCACTATGGCGCCATTACAAGTCTCTCTGGCTCACTATGGCATCTGAATGGCGGCGTGGGCCCGGGCACGGCGCCCGGTCACCATCAGATTGGCCGCCAGCAGAGCACCGGTGGCCAAGCCGACCGCGAGCACGGTGCCACCGATTCCCCACCAGCCGGTGGTGAAGCCCAGCCCGAACACCACCACGGTTCCCCCGGCCACCAGCAGTGGATGACCGACGGCCCCGGTGTCGGTCATCCTGTGCAGGAAGGCCAGGGCCGGAACAAACAGCGCGACCGGAAGCGTGACAGCGAGAGCGGCCGGACCCGGTGGGACGCGGTCGGCGTGCGCGGCCGCGTCGACGGCGACGTCAAGCCCCGCGCCCACGGCGGCGGTGGCGGCGAACACGAGATAATGGCCGTAGCCCCAGGTCATGGCAATCCACGTCGAGCTGAGCTTACTGTCCACGCCGGTGAAGTAGGTCCACCACAAGGCGAACACCAGAACGAGCCCGCCCACGGCGATCAGCAACACCGGAACGGACAACCCGTGTTCGGACAGGGCCGATTGGATGCCGGTGAACGACCCCAGGATCGCCTCGCCGAGCACGATGAGGGTGAACAACCCGTACCGTTCGACGATGTGACCGGGATGCCAGCTGATGGGGCTTCTCCGGTGCTCCGCCCAGATCGGCACGGCGATCTCCGTGACCGCCAGCACGACGAAGCCGACGTAGTCGAGCGGATGCGGCAGGGCCAGGCGCACGGTCCAGCCCACCTGCGCCACGGCGATACCCGTAGCGTAGCGCAGCGCGACAGCACGCCCGGCGGGGTGCTCGACCGCGGCACGCAGCCACTGCCCGACCATCGCCACCCGCATGAGGACGTAGCCGACGGTGATGACCGTGAAGTCGTAGTCGGCCAACGCGGAGGCCGCCCCAGCGGCGAGGACGAGAACGCCGGCCATCTGCAGTAGAGTCAGCAGCCGGTATGGGATGTCGTCGGTGTCGTAGGCCGAGGCGAACCAGGTGAAGTTCATCCAAGCCCACCAGATCGCGAAGAACACCATCAGGTAACCGAGCACGCCCGTGCCCGCGTGTCCTTGGGCAAGGGCGTGGTGATACTGAGCGGCAGCCTGCGATACCGCGACGACAAAACACAAGTCGAACAGCAGTTCCAGCGGCGTCGACGCGCGGTGCGGTTCGTCGGGATCCCGCGCGCTCATCACCCGCCGCCAGCTGATGGCCTGGTAATAGCTCACAGTCGCCCTCGCTTGGTGTGGCCGGTCGAACTCAGTGGCCGCCCACGCATCCGCACCAGCCACGAGTTCGTCGTCATCCGGTCCGTGCGGGGATCAGGCCGTCAAGGTGCGCCGGATGACAAGCAGAGCGATGTCATCGTGGGCGGGATGCGTGCCTACCATGGCCGCCATGATATGTGCGGCGACAGCGTTCGCTGAGTCGACAACAATGGCCTGGCGCAGCAGGTCCAGGCCGTCATCGAGCAGGCAGCGCCGCCGCTCAACGAGGCCGTCGGTGTACAACGCGAGCACCGACCCGGGGGACAGGTCGATGGCAGTGCTCCGCCGGCCCGTGATCGCCAGTCCAAAACCGACGGGTGGGTCGACTGGCACGGAGACGAAGTCCGCGGGTCGGGTCGGAGTGATCAACACCGGTGGGGGATGGCCAGCGAGGGCGACGCGCGCCTGGCCCTCGTCGGTATCGATGACCATGTAGCCAACGGTGGCCATGACATGCTGCTCGAAGCGACTGGCCTTGCGGTCCAGCTTGCCGAGCACCTCAGCGGGATCGCCGAACTCCAGTGCGTAGGCGCGCAGGGTGCTGCGCAGCCGGCCCATGACCACCGCCGCGTTCAGGCCGCTTCCGGCCACGTCACCGATGGCGACTCCCAGCCGGGTGTCCGACAGGGTGAATGCGTCGTACCAGTCACCGCCGACACCGGTGTCCGTGCCCGGCACGTACCGCGCGGCCAATTCCAATCCCGGTACCACGGGCAGATGTCCGGGCAGAAGACTGCGTTGCAGGGCAGCCGCTGCCGCACGTTCGGCGCTGGACATCTGCAGCTGAACAGCCAGGGCTAGCCGATCGGCCACCAGCTGCAACAATTCGCTGTCGTTGTCGGTGAACTGGCGCGGCACCAACGACCCCACGTGCAGCACGCCCAGCAACTCGTCGCCGGCCAGCATCGGCACCCCGAGCAGAGCCTTGAGATGCTTCATCTGCAACAGTGGGTTGACCACCGTGGTCGAGTCCACCCGGTCCAGGATCACCGGTTGTCTGGCCGCGGCCACCCGCCCCGCGAATCCGGCGCCCACTGGCACTCGAACGCCTTGCCAGACCTCCTCTTCGATACCGACCGACGCTGCCGCGACCAGCTGTCCGGACGCTTGATTGTGCAGAAGTACAGTGGCGGTGTCCACTCTGAACATCTCCAGCACTTGCGCCAGCAACGTCGCCAGGACCTTGTCCAGATCGAGGCATGTCAGCGTGGCATCCGTCACGGCTTCCAGTACTTGTAGACGTTCCGACAGAGCGGATCTCTCAGTCACCATCTCAGCGTAGCTTTCTCAGGTTCGTGCCACCGAACGGTCCTCACCCCATTGGTTGGTACCTTGCTGTCGCCGAGGATCTTCCCCCCTGGCTCAGGTCTGACCGTCCCGCCGGAACTGGGTGTCACGGCGCACCTGGTCGGCCCGTGCGGTGATCAGACAGATCTGCTCGGCGAGCGCCGGATGCGTTCCGTGCAGCCGTTCCAACGCCCATGTCAACGGTTGTACCAGGGCTGCCGCATCGTCCCCAGCCAAGGCGGTGCGCACACCGACGTCGACCATCCCGACCTGAGCGGCCACGGTGCGCAGCAAGGCGGCATTCTCCCGCGCCCACAGCGACACCGCGCGATCACCTGCCCGCTTGTCGCGTTCGGCGCGCACTCTTTGCTCACCGGTCTCCGCCAGCTCCGACGGGCGCAGTCGCAGGTAGCGCCGTTCGGCGGCCTGGCGACTGGCCACTCCGAGAACAGGGGCCAGTCGCGCCCAGCTCGCGCCCAGTTCCCGCGCGGCCGCGATCAGCTGTGGCTCCCACCCCGCCAGTTCCTCCCGAAGCTCGTGCAGGAGAGCCAGCGCGGCCAGCACCTGCTCCGCGCTCAGCTCAGCGTTCCCGGCCAGGGTCGCCGCGCGGACCTTCTCATAATCGCCCACCGTCATCGCGTCGTCCCCTCAGTGACAGTCGGACTTGTCATCACTTAGACGACATGCTACAACAGAAGGGCAGCGCATTGACAGCCGTCAAAAGGGAGCAAGGAGGTGTGACATGTTGATGCGCACTGATCCGTTCCGGGAGTTCGACCGCCTCACGCAGCAGGTGTTCGGCGGGCCTGGCACGTGGTCAAGGCCGACGGCGATGCCGATGGACGCCTACCGCGCTGGGGATGAGTTCGTAGTGGCGTTCGACCTTCCGGGTGTGTCGCCGGATGCCATCGAGCTGGACGTCGAGCGCAACGTGCTGACGGTGAAGGCTGAGCGGCGCCCCACAGCGCAGGGCGACGTCGAGATGCAGGTCTCCGAACGTCCGCTGGGCGTGTTCTCCCGCCAGTTGTTCCTCGGTGACACCCTCGACACCGACAACATCAACGCCGGGTACGAGGCCGGCGTGCTGACACTGCGCATTCCGATCGCGGAGAAGGCAAAGCCACGCAAAATCTCCATCGCCAACGTCGAACCCGAAGCCAAGCAGATCAACGCCTGACCGCCACGACAACCGATCCCTCCGTGCCGGGCCCCAGGGCCCGGCACGGCTTTGTCCGGAGCACAGTATCCGCGGCGACGGGACGGTCGGCCGCGGAGGCAATAATGAGGCTTCCCAGGACCCGACAGGAGGCCGCGACAGTGCCACGCCAACACCGGAACCGTCGCCTCGAGCGCAGCCCTGGCCTGCGAGCCGACTGCGCGAACTGCTTCGGTCTCTGCTGTGTGGCACTCCCCTTCACCGCATCGACGGACTTCGCGATCAGCAAGGATGCCGGGTGCCCCTGCGTGAACCTCCAAGCGGACTTCCGCTGCCGCATCCACCAGCAGCTTCGTGCACGGGGCTTTCCCGGTTGCGTCACCTACGACTGCTTCGGGGCCGGGCAGAAGGTGTCCCAGACGACCTTCGGGGGACGGGACTGGCGGACGGCCCCCGCTATCGCACCGCAGATGTTCGCCGTGTTCCCGGTCATGCGGCAACTCCACGAGCTGCTCTGGTACCTGGCCGAAGCGCTGACGCTGCCTCCGGCGCGGACCCTTCACGGCGCCCTCCGGCGGGCGATGGACGCCATTGACGCGCTCACCCACGCCAGCGCCGAGACCCTCGCGGCAACCGATGTGCCGACGCTCCGCCGCGATGTCGACACCCTGCTGTCGCACACAAGCGACCTTGTGCGAGCCGAGGTCCCGGGGCGCCGGCAGAACCACCGAAGAGCCGACCTCATCGGCGCCGACCTCCGCGGCGCCGACCTGAGAGGTGCCTGCCTCCGTGGTGCTCACCTGATCGCGGCCGACCTCGGCGGCGCCGACCTCAGAGCCGCGGACTTCATCGGGGCGGACCTGCGAGACGCCCGCCTTGGCGGCGCCGACCTCACGGGGAGCATCTTTCTCACCCAGCCCCAACTCAACGCGGCGAGGGGAAACCTCGCCACCAAGCTGCCGACGGCACTCACCCGCCCAGCACACTGGCATCCCACCGCTGGCCACCGACCGGCCTAGTCGCTCAATGCCGCGGATCCCCCGCGGGCGGCAGCCGCTCGGTGGTCAGCTCCCACGCGCCGCGCGCAGCAACCGGAGCTGGCCGAGCTCGGCGATGTTCTTCATCAGTTCCGAGTTCACCCAGCCGACCATGTGTGCGATGGTTCGTTCTGGGTTGTCCCGCCATGGAAACGACGCCATGGCGTCCAGATCGGCGTCGGTGAGCCCGTCCAGCACCGCCAGCCAGTCGTCGCGGAGGCCGCGCAGCCAGTCGACGGCCGCGTCCGCGCCTGGCCAGCCGACCTCAGTGCGCTTCCGCGGCGTCCGTCGCCGTGCGTGGTCGATAGCCACGGTCCACCACCAGCCGATGTGCCAGGTGACCCAGGCGATCGTGGGAACCGGCGTCGGTTCGGGCTCGGGCTCCTGCCAGTCCGGCACCCACGTCCCGTCGGGACGCTGGCGAACCGTCCAGCAGGTGGCCGTCGGCTCCCACCGGACGTCGTCCGGCCTCAGCTGCTCGAAATGCAGTTCAGCCAGCGACCAGGTCAGATCGAACTGCCAACGCAGCAGGTCACGACGAGAACAGGGCACCGGCTCATGGTCGCACGCCGTTCGGTTGCCCCCCGCACCGCCGCCGGCTGCGTCGGGGTGCCCGCAACCGGGTGGATTAGGGTGATCGACTGAGCATGTGCGGTGCGGCGAAGGAGGTTTGACGGCGTGGCGGCGCGGCGGGGCAGAGACGAACCGGAATCCGAGGGGGTTTCCGACCGGGATGCACCGCTGGAGCGTCGTTGGCTGAAGGTCACCGACCCGGACGCCGATCTGCCGGCTGCCCCGCCCGGCACCGACCTGCGTGTTCTGCTTCCGGATGGCCCACGATTCGCGACGCTGCGGGACAAGCTCATCGCCAACGACCTCGATGTCAGGGCTGTACGTCACCTCGTCGAGGACGAGGTGATCGTCGGACGTGACGACAGCATCACAGCGACCGCGTGGGAGTGCCGTCTGACACGCCTCGTCCAGCGAGAGTTTCCCACGCTGACGGGAAAATCCGCGAAAGCGGCACAGGCGGCGTTCAGCATGCTCTGGGACACCCATCCCCCGATCAGCCCGGCCACCGACCAGGCCACCCCGGCGACGGAGGTCGTGCCGGCCGAATGGCTGCCCTATCTGCCTCACCCGTCGTTCAACCCGACTCAAGCCGCTGCGATCCCGCACGTGCTGGACAGCTCGGAGCATCTGGTCGTCGTCGCGCCGACCGGCGCCGGGAAAACCGTGATCGGCATGGTCGCCGCCCTGCGCACCGTGTTGCTCGCCGGACGCAAAGCGGCGTGGCTCGTGCCCCAGCGGTCTCTGACTGACGAGCTGGACCGTGAGCTCGAACACTGGCGCCGGGAAGGGATGCGTGTCGAACGGCTCTCGGGCGAGTACAGCGTGGACGTGCAACGGGTTCGCGAGGCCGATCTCTGGGTCGCCACAACGGAGAAGTTCGAAGCGATGTGCCGGGCCTCGTCACTGCGTGAGGCACTCACCGAAGTCGGATGCGTCATCGTCGACGAGATCCACCTGCTCGGAGACGCCGAACGCGGCCCCGTGCTGGAGGCGCTGCTGGCCAGAATGCGCGGCGCCGGCGCCCGCATGCGGATCGTCGGGCTGTCGGCCACGGTGTCCAACGCGGGTGAGGTGGCGGACTGGCTCGGCGCTCGCCTTGTCCGGGTGGCGTGGCGCCCGAACAGGCTCACCTGGCAATTGCCCATAGTGGCCTCGCATCGCGACTGGAACCTGACGGAGACATCCCGGATCCGCCTCGCGAGCGCCATCACGGCCATGATCACTGAGGATGACGGCAGCGTGCTGGTGTTCTGCGGCAGTAAACGCAACGTCCGGCGCACGGCGCTGATCATCGCCGGATCACGAGGTGCCGACATCGCCGGTGCCCACCCGGATGACCTTGACCGATTGCACCAGGTCTGCTCCGGGGCGGGGGTGGGCCTGCACTACAAGGGATGGGAGCACAGGCGGGAGGCCGAGGAGGACTTCCGTGCCAGAAAACTGGACGTGCTCGTCGCGACGACCACGGTGGCCGCCGGAGTCAACCTGCCCGCACGGGCGGTGGTCATCCAGGACACGGAGGTCGGGATGAACCCCATCGACGTCGCGACCGTGCAACAGATGTTCGGCCGCGCCGGACGGGTGGGGGCGGGCGAACGCCAGGGGTGGGCGTTCCTGATCGTCACCGAACACGAGCGGCCGGCCTGGCAGGCCAAGCTCATGGCGGGTCACACCGTGCACTCCCAGATCGAGTCGAGCCTGCCCGACCATATCCTCGCCGAGGCGGTACAGCACCGCGTTCGCTCGCTGAGGAGCGCCGAACGCTGGTGGATCGGCACCCTGGCCCACCATCAGGGAAACAGGAGCCTGGTGCCGTTACGGGCCGCCGTCGACTTCCTGGTCGACGGGGGCTTCCTCGACCGCACCGACAGTGGCGACGGCGATGTCTGGCTCGCCCCTACCGAACTGGGCAGACTCACCGCGCGGCTGATGGTTCCCACCGCGACTGGCAGTGACCTGCGGACCGCACTGACCGACTGCGCGTTGCCCGACAGTCCGGACGAAGCCGAGCGAACGCTGATCGAGCTGGTGTCAAGACTGGTGCCACGGCTGGCCAATGCCGCGGTCAGCGAGGACCTCAAGGCGCTCGTCGTCGGGCGGTTACGGCACGAACGACACGGATACTACCGGCCGGGAGACCTGGCGGCGGTCGCGCTGACACTGGTCGCGGCCACCCCGGAGTCGTTTCAGCACGGGGCACGGTCGATCGCCGAAGTCCCGTACATGGCGCTCTATCCAATCCTTGAGGAGGCGCCGAGATACCTGCACTGGATCGGTACCCAGGGCCTGCTTGGCACGGTGCACCCGTGGAGTGCGATCGTCGCCGCCGACCTGAGCAGGCGGGTCAGGTGGAGACGCTGCCAGCCGCCGCGCGGGGCCGGACGACTGCTGTGGATGTGCGAACAGATGGCCACCACCGTCGACGCCAAGGACGCCGTTCCGGAGCTCTGGAAAGCCGCCACCGGAAGGGGATTCGCCAGTCCCGACTGGACCGCGACCGGTCGACCGCAACACTGCCGACTGGACGACGACGCCTATCGGCTTCTGCTCAGCGAGCGGGCCACGGCGGCAACGATCGACCTGCACTCCAACCGCACCAACGCCACCGCCCCCGAAGCCAGCGCCCTAGTCACCTGGTCGGGGCGGCGGTACCAGCTCATTCCAATGCCGCAGGGCAAAGCCTCCGTCCTTGACGGTGAAGCCGACGGACTCGCGCGTGCCGCGGCGGTCTTCACCAAGCGCGGCGACTACCGGGCGACCGGCTGGCTGAGCGAGTACTCCCGGTGTCGGCCCCGGTGATCTCGGACCTACCGACACCTCGCGGCGGCCGCCCGCAGGGCCGCGGCCGGCTGTGCCGTTACGGTTGTGGGCAACCGTAGAATCCACGCCGGAAGTCAGGGAGGCGGAATGGTCCTTGAGTCGGGTGGAACAGACGGGTTCAACTCGCCCCTGGTGACCGGACACCCCAGGGGTGTCCGGTGAGCCGACTCGTCGCCGGTGTCGACTCCTCGACCCAATCCTGCAAGGTGGTGGTCCGGGAGGCTGACTCCGGACGACTGGTGCGGTCGGGCAGGGCCCCGCACCCGGACGGCACCGAGGTGCATCCGGACGAGTGGTGGCACGCGCTGGATGCCGCCGTGCGCAACGCCGGTGGGCTCGCGGACGTGGCGGCGGTGTCGGTGGCAGCGCAACAGCACGGCATGGTGTGCCTCGACGATCAGGGGCAGGTGGTGCGCCCGGCACTGCTGTGGAACGACCTCCGTTCCGCCGCCGCGGCGGCCGACCTGGTGACTGAGGCCGGTGCCGGCGAGGTGGGACGGCGTTTCTGGGCCGATGCGGTGGGAAGCGTTCCGCTGGCGTCGTTCACCGTGGCCAAGGCACGGTGGCTGGCTACCCACGAGCCTGACTCCACGGCGCGAACGGCCGCGATCGCGTTGCCGCACGACTGGCTCACCTGGCGGCTCGGCGGCCGCGGTGACCTGTCCGTGCTCGTCACCGATCGAAGTGACGCCAGTGGCACCGGCTACTGGTCACCTGCCACCGGCGAGTACCGGGCCGACCTGCTGCGCTCGGCACTCGGCCGCGACGTGGTCCTGCCGAAGGTGCTCGCGCCGAGTGCGGTGGCGGGGACAATGCCGTCGGGGGCGCGGCTCGGACCGGGAGCGGGCGACAACGCCGCGTCCGCGCTCGGTGTCGGAGCGGCGCGCGGCGACATCGTGATCTCGCTGGGCACCTCGGGCACGGTCTTCGCGGTCGCCGGCAGTCCAGTATGCGATTCCAGCGGTGTGGTCGCTGGTTTCGCCGATGCCACGGGGATGTACCTGCCACTGGTGTGCACGCTGAACGCGGTCCGCGTGCTGTCCGCGACGGCACGGCTGCTCGGCGTTGATCTTGACGAACTGAGCCGCCTCGCGCTTAGTGCACCGCCGGGCAGTGAGGGCCTCGTCGTCGTACCGTACCTCGAGGGCGAGCGCACACCGTCCAAACCGGACGCCACTGGTGCCGTCCACGGCCTGACCCTGAACAACTCCACGCCGGCGAACCTGGCGAGGGCCGCCGTCGAGGGTATGCTCTGCGGCCTTGCCGACGGGCTGGACGCGCTGATCAGACAGGACGTTCCGGTAGAACGCATCCTGCTCGTCGGTGGCGGCGCACGCGCCGAGGCGGTGCGCCGGATCGCGCCAACCATGTTCGGCGGGACCGTCCTCGTTCCGCGGCCTGGCGAGTACACCGCCGACGGCGCCGCACGACAGGCGGCCTGGGTGCTCCAGGGCGGGGCGGCGCCGCCGGACTGGCCGGTCACGGGCACCGAGGTGTTCCACGCCGATCCACGGCCGGAGGTGCGGGACCGCTACGCGGAGGCTCGTGATCAGGTGCTGTCCCGCGTCGACGGCAGCTCGGCGTGAACGGTCGCCGGCAAGCACCCCCGGACAGCACCGGTGGACTGCTCGCGGGGATCGACGTCGGCACCACCAACACCAAGGTGGGCATGTACACGCCGACAGGGATCCCGGTCGCCCAACGAAAGCGCCCCACTCCGGTCGATGCCGACGACATCGTCGCCGATGCCCTCCGTGACCTCGGTTCCTGCATGGAGCAGGCCGGAGCACCTCCCATCGCGGTCGGAATCACCGGCATGGCAGAGGGCGGAGTCGGACTGGACGCCGAACTCCGCCCTCTGCACAGGTTTCTGCGCTGGAGCCAGCCGCCGGCCGTCGACGAGGCCCGGTGGCTGGCCCATCACGTGGGAGCGGCGGCACTGTGGCGGACGACCGGTGTCAACCTGGCCGCGAAGACCCCGCTGGCAACGTGGTTGTGGCTGCGCGGGAACAGACCAGACACTGTGGCGCGGATGAGGGTCTGGGTCGGCGCTGCTGACCTCGTCGCCACCGCACTGTGCGGTCGTCCGTTGACAGACCAGACACTCGCCGGCCGATCAGGAGCGTTCGACCAGCTCTCGGGCCGCTACGACGAAGACCTGCTGTCCCTGGCCGGTATCCGCATCGCCCAGCTTCCCGAGGTCGACCCGGTCGGCTCCGCGACGGACGGCCTCCTGCCTGGCGGCACCCCCGTCGTGGTGACCGGGCACGACCACCTTGTCGCCGCGTATGCCGCTGGTGCGCGCGGACACGGCGACGTCGCCGACTCGATGGGCACCGCGGAAGCCGTGGTGACCGTGACCGACCAGCCGTGCGACGCGTCGGTTTCCGGGAGCGGGTCATCCTGGAACCGACACGTGGACGGGCGGCACTGGGTCATGGTGTCCGGCTTCCCTGGGAGCGGCCAACTGGTCGACTGGACCTCGGCACTGCTGGCGAACCCGGAAGTCGATCGACGACCGGGATACCTGGCCGACCCGACCACCGCACGACCGACAGGCATCATCGTCCTGCCCTACCTGTACGGCCGGGCCGCGCCGGCACCGCAGGGGGACCTTCGTCTTTCCGTCCACGGCCTCACCGCCGACACCGGCCCAGCCGACATCGCCGTCGCCGTGCTCGAAGGGGCGTGTTACCAGGCCCGATGGATGGCCGAAACGCACGCCAGCCACGGCAACGCCGCGCTTGATTCGGTCTACGTGCTCGGCGGACCGACCCGCAACCGGACCTGGATGGCGATCAAGGCGGACGTGATGCCCTGCCCGATCCGGCTGATTCGGACCGCCGAGGCGGCCTGTGCCGGTGCCGCACTGCTCGCGGGGCGCGCCATCGGACTGTGCACGCCTGTCCTGGATGCGGACGAACCGGCCAGGGACGGCGACCGGGCTCAGCGGTACGAAGCCCTCTATCGCGGCAGTTTCCTGCCAAAGGTGACATAACGGATAACCCATATCGTGAAACGGATGATCAGCAGGTTTCCGACGCGGCCTTCTGGGTACGACTGAAGGCGACGGGTGACGCGATGCCCGTGGTCGGTGGAGCTCCTGGTGCTTCGGCGTGCGTGGGCCCCGCCCGGGCGAGTAGGCGGGAACGACGAGACATGAACGACGGTTGGCCGCGGGAACGCGTCCGGGAGGCGGTACATCGCCTGCGCATCGACGATCCGCGCGGTGCGGTTGTCTCGTTGCAGGTGCTCTACGCCGCCGACGAACTCGGCGCCAACGCGTCACGGAGGGCGGCCGACGCCCTGGTGTGTGCCGCGGCCGAAATGCTCCAGTCACTGACGGGCCGGGCCGGCGACCGTGGTGAACCGGTGATGCGGCTGGCCGACTCGTCCGGGGTGGAGGTTCCCATCGATCATGTCGATCCCCCGCTGCGTGCGGTCTACCGGGCACTCCTCGCTGAGGTCAACCATGATCGTATCGGCGCACGGTTTCAGTTGGACTTGTTGTTCGACCAGAATCGACTGGCGGATAAGTCCACCGCACTGCTTCACCTCTTGTTGTGGGCATCCGGTCTGGCCGAGGACTGTGATCAGTGCCAGGTTCCGGTGCCGACCTGGCTGAGGCCTCCTGGTACCGAGGCAGCTTCGCGCTGACCGTCTGGTTCTGAAGGCCGGCGGGACGATGACCGGCGAATGGCTCGACGACAGGTGATATGACGTCGGGTACAGGATGCCACCGCCTCGTCCCCCGAGGGGTACACCGACATGAACCTGTCGAGGCCGGTGAGTTGCAACGGAAGCAGCACAGCCCCGCGATCGGCGACAAGGGAAAGCCGCACGGTGGCTGCGTCCGCGCCGCGAGTGATCGCGATCAGCGCCGAAAGGCTGGCCGAGCCGAGAATGTCCACCCCGGTCAGGTCCACGATCAACTCGCCTGATCGCGCGGCGACGGCGTCGGCCATGACGGTGGCCGCTGGTCTGGTACACGAATCGAACTCGCCGGCGAAGCGGATAACCGGAACTGTCCCGCCGGACTGCACGGACATCGCCACTGCTGTCTTCGTCGGTTCGGCCGACCGGTCCGCCGTCGGATCCTCACAGCGCACCGCGGATCCTGATTCTCAGGACACCAAGATCGCGCCATAGTGTCCGTCGACCATCACCTTGATCTGCCCGTTGGAGACTCGGTAGGCCGCACCGCTGAGCGCGTCGACCATGGTCGTCCCGTCGGTGACGGACAGCTGATACACGGGAAGAGTGTAGGAGTGAGCCGTCGAGTCGTTGTTCAGCAGTACGGCGATTCGGTTCCTGGCGTCCATCCGACCATAGGCGTACAGCTTGTTGGCGTCGTCGGTGCCGAGCGAGAGAAAGGAGCCGCTTCGCAGCGCCGGGTACGTCTTGCGAATCGTGACGAGTTTGCCCAGCAGCGCGACGGCCGCGTTGTCGCCGGTCGCCTTGGACCAGTCCATGGTTCGCCGGTCGTCCGGATCGACGCCGCCCTGCATGCCGTACTCGTCGCCGTAGTAGATCGTGGGAATGCCCACGTAGGTCATCTGGAAGAAGTCAGCCAGATAGGTCTTCCAGATGTCGCCGCCCGCCCTCGTCCCGAACCTGGTGATGTCGTGATTGGACAGATGGTTACTCATGACCTGCTGGACCTGCGCCGGATAGTTGGCTCTGGTGTCACGCAGCCATGTGTCGAATCTGGAGGTGCTGATCGAGGCGGGACTGTCCTGATAGTCGTTGCCAGTGATCCACTCTGACACCGGCTGGGTGAACCCGTCGTAGTTGGTCGCCCCATCCCACTGACCGCCGGTGGTCCACGAATTGGCGTTGCCCCACTGCTCACCGACAATGAAGGCGTCCGGCTTGGCGGCCTTGACCGCGTTGCGGAACTCCGACCAGATCTGGTGGTCGGTGGCATCGCTTCCGGAGCCGCCACCGCTGTCGGCGTACTGCGCCGCGTCCAGTCGCCAGCCGTCGATTCCGTGATCGCGAATCCATTCCTGCGCTACCGAGGTGGGTGATCCGTATATCGCCTCGCGGACCGCGGAACCGCTCGCGCCGTAGTCGAGTTTGGGCAGGCTGGGTTCGGCGTTGAGGAAGCTGGAGTAGTTGTTCGGCCAGTTTTGGAAGGTGTAGTAGCCGTAGTACGGGCTGCACTGGCACTGGTAGGCGCCCGTGATCCCGGGCCACACACTGCCCTTGTTGAACCACTTGGCCCATGTCCCGGTGTGGTTGAAGACGCCGTCGAGCACGATGTGGCCGGCGGGACCGTTCGCTGTGCTCTTGATGTCGCTGACCAGAGTGCTCAGTGCGCCGTTGCCACCGAGGTGTGGATCGACGGTGTCGTAGTCCTCGGTGTCGTACTTGTGGTTGCTCGGCGCGGTGAACACGGGGTTGAGATAGACGGTGTCCACGCCGAGGGTGCGTTTCAGATAGTCCAGGTGCTGATCGACCCCTCGCAGGTCGCCGCCGAAGAACACGGTGGAGTTGCCGTATCCGGGATCAGCGGCCGGGCTGGTGCCCCAGTTCTTGTGCTCGGTCGGCTGGCCGAGATAGGTGTACTCACCCGTGGTGACGTCGTTGGACGGGTCGCCGTTGGCGAAGCGGTCCGGGAAAACCTGGTACATGACCGCGTTCTTGGCCCATTCTGGCGTGGTGAACCCAGGCAGGACGTAGAAATCCTGCGCACTGGGTTCCGTACTGGCCGGCCCCGCCGCGTTGTACCACGCCGTCGCCGTGCCGTCGTTGATCTGGAACCGGTAGTACTTGGCCGAACAGCTCGCCGGGATAGCTCCGGTGTACAGATCGAATCGTCCGGTGGCGTCGTTGTGACTGAAGGACATCGGCACCCAGTGGAACGATGCGTCCGCCTGGTCGTAGTACTTGATGTTGACGCTGGTCACGTCCTGGTGGAACGTGCGAAATGTCAGTGTGATCGGTGTGGCGCAGGTCGGCTCCTGCGCGGTGTCGTACAACGGACCCTGGTCGTGGAAGAGGCCGTTCCATTCGACGTTGTTGTCGTTTCCTGCAGCGGCAGCGGACCCCGTGGCTGTCACGCCTAGCGCGGACACGAGTGCGAGTACCGTGCACACCGCGACCGAGGAGGTCAGCGGCATGCGACCAGACCGGCCGATTCCCCATGAGTAGGTCACAGGATGTCCTCCTCCCGACGCCGCAGACGACGGAACGGACGGTAGCGCACACGTCCGCCTAGGGGCAGGTGCGATCGGTCGCTCTTCGGCGGGGGCACGATACGAACCGCATCCGGGGTGGGCCGTGTCCACGAGGACGCGACCCACCCCGACGCTATCCGATCCCGTTCTTACAAGGCGTTGATCAGCCTGGCGATGTCGGGGGTGCCGAGCCCGGTGACATAGTCCCAACCGGACGCCGCCCGGTAGTCGCCGTTGCTGCCCGAGGTGATGTCGTGGAAGGCACTCCGGTTCACCGCGTACAGATGTGGCCCGGCGAAGCCAAGGTTCGGCTTGGCGCCCAACGCCCGTGCCCACACCCCGTTCCACACCGGGGCACTGGCCGAGGTGCCGCTACCGGGGAGAGGGAACCCACCGGTGACGATCTGGTAGTTGGTCGCCGCCGCGGCGACATCCGGAAGTCCACGGCTCTTGCCGTCGAACTGTCCACCGGCACTGGTCTCGAAGCTCGCCACCGGCTCGAAGCTCGACTTGCCACCACCACCGCTGGACCAGCCGGTCTCCGAGTTGCCCGACAGCTCGGTGCCACCGACGGCGATGACATAGGGACTCGAAGCGGGGTAGGACACACCGATCGGGCCGCCGTTCGAGCACTTCGAACCGGAGTCACCGCTGGCGACGAAGACGGTCTGCCCCTGCGCGACGGCCTTCTTCAGTACCGGATCCAACGCGGTCGCCCAGCTGCGCTCGTCGCTCTCACACCCACCGAGTGACATGCTCGCCGTCTTGATCGTGTCGTCGTCGACCCACCGACTGGTGGCACTGGTGATCTCCGCCTCCTCCAGCTTCAGGCCGGCGTAGACGGTCACCCCGGAGACATCCGGCGCCATGGCCGTGGAGTACTCGGTGTCCAGCGCCCATTCCGGGTTGCCGTCAGCGTCGTTGGCCGGCGTGCCGTCCGGGTAGATGGCGGTCAACGGCACCCGTGGCAGCGAGTACAGCGTCTCGAACGTGGCCAGGTCCTGCTTGGTCTCGTCCTGAAGGCCGTCCGCGATCACCGCGACTCGCTGGCCTCTGCCGGTCGCCGATGACGGCGGGTCGTAGGCCTTGTTCAGATCCGGAGGCGCCGTGGCGGGAGCGGCCGGCTGGTTGGGGCTCATCGCGGTGAACAGCCGGTGGCTCGCGGTGAGCCCGGAGACGGCGGCGACGTCCGCGGACAGCGCGCTGGGTAACGACCCCGCCGCGGTCGCTGCGGTGAAGGCTCCTCGCGGCCCGCGGAAATCATGCATCGTGGTGCCGAAAGCGGCTCCGACGGCGTCCGCTGTCCCGGTCACCTTGACCAGGTGGCTACCCGATTGATAGGCGGACTTAAGGCCGTGATCTGTCGCCCACCCGGTCACCCTGGCGACGGCCGGCTCGGACGGACCGAACCGGTGTGCGTACTCGGCACTGGTCAGCGGTTGGTGCGGTGCGGCGAGGAACGCGTCGAGTCCGCGCTCATCCTTCGACTTCATCATGATCAGGACGGTCTTGGTTGCGGTGCTCGCGCCGAGATCGGTCACGCCGGCCGCCACGTCCGGGACAAGTCCGGGGATGGCGTGACTTGGTGCTGGTGCGGCAACCGCGGTCAGCGGCGCGAAGACCACCGCGGCCACGGCAGCCGCGGCCGTCGTGACGCGGGCTATCCCTGAAGTCGACATAGGCCACCTTCCTGGGCACGGATCAGCAGACGACCCGACCTTATTGAGGTGGACCGGAAAAGGTATCCGACGAAAGTAGGACCCGATTTGGAGCAATGGTCGTGACGGAGCGGCCGAAACCGGCGCCGCGCGGAGCTCAGTGACTGACGTCGATGACGACGCGAGTCGGATCGGACAGGGTGGAAACGGCGTAGTGGGCCTTGTGGTTCAGTCCTACGCCGATCGTGACGTACCCCTCGAAGTCACCGGCAAGCGCCACTGCCTTCACGTTGTCCAGTGCCGGCGTATCGATCACGTTCGCCCCGGCGTACGTGGGCCTGCCACCCCCGTCGTGCGCGACGGCGCCGTGCAGCGCTACCTTCAGGAAAGCGTTGCCCGCCAAGGCAACCGGTCGACTGGACGGGTCCTGCGTGATCTGGTTGACGTAGTCGGCCGAACATGACGGCGCCGGGCCGCTGAACTCCAGGACAACCCGGTCGAACGTGTCGTGGCGCCCGGTTGTGATCTTGGTCAGGGTCGCGGTCGACGTACCGGCGGCACACTGTGCGGTGTCCCCCAACGACGACGGCGCAGGGTTGCCCACCGTCGCGCCACCAGACGAGCTCGGCCGGGCGGCGCCGGGGGCCCCCGTCTGCGCCGTCGTTGTCGTGGCGGGTGCCCCACCCTGCGGTGAGGAACCGCATCCCGCCAGCACACCCAGGGTCGCCGCCGAGAGCACGGCCAGGCCACACTGAACCGCCTTGATCATGAAGGGTTCCTTCCAGCACACGGGCCGCCTCCCGTAGGCGCTCTACGCAGTAGACGGTTCAGCCCGGGTCAGGTTGCTCCGGCCGAACCCAGCCTCAGAGCGCGTCTGCGACCTGTCAGTGGTGGTGGCCGTGCCGGCCGAGGGTGTCCACGGGGGTCGCGCCGGGGCGGGTCCACTGCGGCACGGGTCGGCTGGTCTGGCCCCAGGTGGCGTTCCCATCCGCGTCCGAGCGCCAGAACCAGCACGAGTGGCGCCCCTCGGGCCAGCCCACGGGCTTGTCCTCCCACGCTTCGCCGCGGCCGTACGGCGTCCTATCGAGCAGGCCCAAGGACCCGTTGACCGGCTCGTTACCGCGGCCCGTCGTGGAGTAGGTGAGGAACACCCGGTCGCCGTCACGCAGGAAGCAGGTGAGGTAACCCATGCTGCCGCCGACTGGCGCGTCCACGTCGCGCACCGAGTACCAGGGCTGGGTGTAGCCCATGAACTCGACATAGGAGGCCACCTCGTCCCACCGGCCCGTGGTCAGGACGGCGAACGAGACGCCGCGGGCGTTGAGGTAGACAGCGTCCTTCAGGTGCCAGGCCGTGGTGGTGCAGCCCTCACACTGCCCCTGGTGCGGCGCGCCGTCGTACCACATGTGCTTGTGGACCACGAGCTCGTCGCGGCCCTGGAACAGATCCAGGAACGGGACCGGGCCGTCAGGTCCGACGACCTCGACCGTCCCGTCGAACTCCACCATCGGCAGCCGGCGGCGGGCCGCGGCGATGGCGTCACCCTCGTGGGTGTGCGCCTTCTCGCGGGCCAGAAGCTCGTCACGGGCGGCCTGCCAGGTGGCCAGGTCGACGATGGACGGGCGGCCGGGCAACGCGGTGGCCGGGTCGTTCGGCGTGGTCGTCATGGCGTCCTCCGTGGTGCCTCGTACCGGGCAGTGTCGTACGACGTCCTACCAGAACAGACGCGCGACCCGGCCCGAACTCATCGCGGCGGCGCCCTCAGACCGTGAAGCCGAGGGCACGCAGCTGCTCGCGACCGTCGTCGGTGATCTTGTCCGGACCCCACGGCGGCATCCACACCCAGTTGATCCGGAAATCGCTGACAAGGCCGCCACCGGGGCCCCCGGTCAGCGCGGCCCTGGTCTGGTCCTCGATGACATCGGTCAGCGGGCAGGCCGCCGACGTCAGCGTCATGTCCAGCGTGCACACATCGTCGGCGTCGAGATGAATGTCGTACACCAGACCGAGATCGACCACATTGATACCCAGCTCCGGGTCGACGACGTCACGCATGGCCTCCTCGAGGTCCTCGACCGAAACCCGCTCCGTCTTCGGTGCGGGCTCGGGCAGGCTGTCCGCGGTCCGGCCGACCTCGGTCCCCTCAGGTGCGGTCACGTCTCCACTTCCTCTCCAACGATCTCGGCCCAGCGCGGATCGCCGCGCAACCTCACACGCCGCCGACCACCCTGGCCACCGCGTCCTTAAACGCCATCCAGCCGAGCAGCGCGCACTTGACCCGTGCCGGGTACTTGGCCACTCCGGCGAAGGCGACACCGTCCTCGAGCACGTCCTCGTCCGGCTCAACCTGTCCCCTGCCCTGCATCAACGTCACGAACGCGTCCATGGTCCCGAACGCCTCCCGCACGGTCCGCCCGATCACCAGATCAGTGAGCACCGACGTGGAGGCCTGACTGATGGAACAGCCCTGCCCGTCATAGGAGACGTCAACAACCTTGGCCTCGTCTGCCGCACCATCAAGGTAGACCCGAACAGTGATCTCGTCCCCACAGGTCGGATTCACATGGTGCACTTCGGCGTCGAACGGCTCACGCAACCCGCGGTGATGCGGATTCTTGTAGTGATCCAGGATGATCTCCTGGTACATCGAGTCGAGATTCATCCGCCGAAGACCTTCTTCACCCGCGCCAATCCCCTGACCAGCACGTCGATCTCGGCTGGTGTGTTGTACAGATAGAACGACGCCCGGGTGGTCGCCGGAATTCCATAGCGGACGACGGCCGGCCGCGCACAGTGGTGCCCGACCCGCACGGCGATGCCAAGCTCGTCGAGCACCTGCCCGACGTCGTGCGGATGGATGCCGTCCAGGGTGAAGGACACCTCGGCCACCCTGTCCTCCGCGGTGTTCGGCCCGATGATCCGCAGGCCGTCCACCTGGTTCAGCTCGCTGAGCACGTACCGGGTCAGCTCGGTCTCGTGCGCCGCGATCGCCTCCATACCGATGCCGCTGAGGTAGTCAACGGCCGCGCCAAGGCCGACCGCCTCCGCGATCGGCGGGGTGCCAGCCTCGTACTTGTGCGGCGGCTGGGCGAACGTCGAACGCTCCATGGTGACCAGCTCGATCATCTCGCCGCCGCCGAGGAACGGCGGCAGCACACGCAGCAGGTCGAGCCGGCCCCACAACACCCCGATTCCGGTCGGGCCCAGCATCTTGTGGCCGGTGAACGCGATGAAATCGGCCCCCAGAGCGCGCACGTCCAGCGGCAGGTGCGGTGCCGACTGCGAGCAGTCCAACAGCACCAGCGCGCCGACCTCGCGGGCACGACGGATGACCGTCTCGACCGGATTGATCGTGCCGAGCAGGTTGGACACGTGCACCATGGACACGATCCGGGTCCGCTCCGTGATCACCTCATCCACTGTGGACAGATCGAGGCGGCCGTCGTCGGTTACCTGGAACCAGCGCACAGCCGCTCCGGTCCGCTCGGCGAGCTGGTGCCACGGCACGATGTTGGAGTGGTGCTCCATCTCGGTGATGACGATCTCATCGCCGGGCCCGATCCGGTGTGGCGGCTCGGCATCCGCAAGCACCCGGGCCACCAGGTTCATCGCCTCGGAGGAGTTCTTGGTGAAGATCACCTCATCTCGGCTCGGCGCCGAGATGAACGCGGCTACCCGATCCCTTGCCGACTCGTACAGCGCCGTGGCCTCCTCGGCCAGGGTGTGGATCCCCCGGTGCACGTTGGCGTTGTGCCGCTCGTAGTACTCGACCAGCGCCTCGATCACCTTCCGCGGCTTCTGTGAGGTCGCCGCGTTGTCCAGGTACACCAACGGTTTGTCACCGTGCACTACCCGGTCCAGGATCGGGAAGTCCTTGCGGATCGTCTCGACGTCCAGTGCCATGACGCACGCCCCCTCAGCCGATGCTGGCCGCTTCCTTGGTGCCCGTGTAGCGGACGTAGCCCTCTTCCTCCAGCCGCTCGGCCAGCTCGGCGCCACCGGATTCCACGATCCGGCCGCCGGCGAAGACATGCACGACATCCGGGGTGATGTGCTTGAGGATGCGGGTATAGTGGGTGATCAGCACGACGCCGACATCACCGCTGGCACGGTAGCGGTTGACTCCTTCGGACACCACCCGCAGCGCGTCGACGTCCAGTCCAGAGTCGGTCTCGTCCAGGATAGCGATCTTCGGCTTGAGCAGCGACAACTGCAGGATCTCGTGCCGCTTCTTCTCACCGCCGGAGAAGCCCTCGTTCACGCTGCGCTCGGCGAAGGAGGAGTCGATCTCCAACTCCGCCATGGCCGCCTTGACTTCCTTGACCCAGTGCCGGACCTGCGGAGCCTCGCCGCGCACCGCGGTGGCCGCGGTGCGAAGGAAGTTCGACATGGACACGCCGGGGACCTCGACCGGGTACTGCATGGCCAGGAAGATGCCGGCACGGGCGCGTTCGTCCACCGACATCGCCAGCACGTCCTCGCCGTCCAGCCTGATCTCACCGGAGGTGACCTGGTACTTGGGGTGGCCGGCGATGGCGTAGGACAGGGTGGACTTGCCCGAGCCGTTCGGCCCCATGATGGCGTGCGTCTTGCCGGCCTCGATCGTCAAATCGACGCCGGAGAGGATCTCCTTGGGCGCGTCGTCGGTGACGACCGAGACATGCAGGTCGGTGATCTCGAGAGTGGCCATGGATCCTTCGTTCTCCTGGTGTTGCGGAATGACAAGTCAGGTGTCGAGGTCGACGAACACGTCGCCGTCGACGACAGCGGCCGGGTAGACCTCGACCGGTTCGGTGGCCGGCGGCGAACACGGCGCCCCGGTGTGCAAGTCAAAGCGGGAACCGTGCAACCAGCACACGATTCCAGCCCTGTCGTCCCGCCCCATCTCGATCTCCCCTTCCGACAGCGGGATCTCGGCATGCGAGCACTCGTCGCGCAACGCGTGCACGACCGGGCCTCTGCGGACCAGAACCAGTGGCGTGTCCGCGACCTCGACGGCGAGGGGTTTGTCCTCGCCGAGGTCGGCAAGCGAACACGCGCGCAGCATGGTCATGCCCCGACAGCCCGCAGTTCGGCCTCGATGGCGGCCTCGAGACGCTCGCGCACCTCGGGCACCTCGATCTTCTGCAGCACCTCGTGGAAGAAGCCGCGCACCACGAGGCGGCGGGCCGCCTCCACCGGGATTCCCCGCGCCTGGAGGTAGAACAGTTGTTCGTCGTCGAACCGCCCGGTGGCGCTGGCGTGACCGGCCCCCTCGATCTCACCGGTCTCGATCTCCAGGTTGGGTACCGAGTCGGCACGGGCGCCGTCGGTGAGCACCAGGTTCCGGTTGAGCTCGTAGGTGTTGGTGCCCTCGGCCTCCGCACGAATCAGCACGTCGCCGATCCACACGGTGTGCGCGCCCTTGCCCTGCAGCGCGCCCTTGTACACCACGTTGCTACGGCAGTGCGGCCGCGCGTGGTCGACGAAGGTGCGGTGTTCCAGGTGCTGTCCCGCGTCGGCGAAGCAGAGCCCGGTCAACTCGGCGTCGCCGCCGGTGTCGGTGTAGCTGACCGTCGGGCTGATCCGGACCAGATCGCCGCCGAGAGTCACCACGGTGTGCTTGAGCACCGCGTCCCTGCCCACTGCCACATGGTGGGCGCCGACATGCACCGCGTCGTCCGCCCAGTCGTGCACGATCACCACGGTCAGCTTCGCGCCATCACCGAGCACCATCTCGAGGTTGTCGGCATAGCTGCCGGAGCCACGGTAGTCCAGCACGACAACGGCCTCGGCGAACGCCTCGGCGCGCAGCTGCAGGTGGCCGTAGCCGACCGCGCCCGCACCCGGACCGGTCACCCTCACCAGCACGGGACGCGCCGCCTTTGTCTCCTTCGGCACCGTCACCACGGTGGCTTTGTCGAAGGAGCGCCAAGCGAACCTGGACACGTACTCGGTCGGCTGGCCGCCGGCACCGAGCCGCTCGTCGTCACGGCCGACCGTGTCCACCACGACATCGGCCGGCGCGTCGACCTCGACCGGGGCCTCCGCAGACGCCGGCCCGCCGGGAACGAGGCCGCGCAACCGCTTCAGCGGGGTGAACCGCCAGTTCTCCTCCCGGCCACCCGGCACCTGGTCGGCGTCCACCCGGGCCGCCCTGCTCGACGCGGGCACCACAGCACCCGTGTGCGAGTGTTCGGTCGAGCCGGCCAAGCCCTGTGGGACGCCCGCGTCCGAGTGAATCGTCGGCGCTGTCATCTCAGCCAACGGCCCCTTCCATCTGCAGTTCGATCAGCCTGTTGAGTTCCAGCGCGTACTCCATGGGCAGCTCACGGGCGATTGGCTCGACAAAGCCCCGCACCACCATCGCCATGGCCTCGTCCTCGGTGAGCCCCCGCGACATCAGGTAGAACAGCTGGTCGGCGCTGACCTTGGAGACCGTGGCCTCATGTCCCATAGACACGTCGTCCTCTCGGACGTCCACATAGGGATAGGTGTCCGACCGGCTGATCTGGTCAACGAGTAGCGCGTCGCACTTGACCGTTGATGCCGAGTGGTGCGCGCCGGAGTTGACCCGGACCAGGCCGCGGTAGGAGGTGCGACCGCCGCCGCGGGCCACCGACTTGGACACGATCGTCGAGGAGGTGTGCGGCGCGAGGTGCACCATCTTCGCGCCCGCATCCTGGTGCTGCCCCTTGCCGGCGAACGCGATCGAGAGGACCTCGCCCTTGGCGTGCTCCCCCATCAGGAAGACCGACGGGTACTTCATGGTCACCTTGGAACCGATGTTGCCGTCGACCCACTCCATGGTCGCGCCCTGCTCGGCCTTGGCGCGCTTGGTGACCAGGTTGTAGACGTTGTTCGACCAGTTCTGAATGGTGGTGTAACGACACCGCCCACCCTTTTTGACAATGATCTCGACGACGGCGGAGTGCAACGAGTCAGACGAGTAGATCGGCGCGGTACAGCCCTCTACGTAGTGCACGTAGGCGTCCTCGTCGACGATGATCAGGGTGCGCTCGAACTGGCCCATGTTCTCGGTGTTGATCCGGAAGTACGCTTGGAGCGGTATGTCGACATGGACGCCCTTGGGCACGTAGATGAACGACCCACCCGACCACACCGCGGAGTTCAACGCGGAGAACTTGTTGTCTCCGGACGGAATCACCGAACCGAAGTACTCACGGAACAGTTCGGGGTGTTCCTTCAAGCCCGTATCGGTGTCCAGGAAAATGACACCCTGCGACTCCAGATCCTCGCGGATCTTGTGGTAGACGACCTCGGAATTGTGCACCACCAAGCCTTCGGCCACAAAGTTGCGCGGGCCATCCACCTCGATGTCGTAGACCGGCTCGACTTCGTAGGGCTCGATCGACTTGACCCGCTCGAAGCCGAGCCATTCGTTGCAGTGCACCCGAATCGTCGTACCGTTCGCGCTGGACGAGCTGTGGTGATACTGGCGGCGACCGAAACGGTCCGTGCGCTTCCGGTTCCGGCAGCCGAGTCGCTCGAAGTCGCCGCTGATACCCAATCGCCAGGCGATCTGGGTCCGCTCGGGGGCGTGCCGATAAGGCTGGGTGAACGACCACGGGCCGCCGGCCCGCAGACCGGACAACTCGACGAGCTCACGCGCCTGCTCAAGCAACGGCAGGTTGGCACAGGTCAGCAGAATCGAGCCGTCCACGCCCGGCTTGATGTAACCATCGGCGTCGACCCAACCGCCGAGGAACGCGAGCCGCTGATCCACCGGCAGCGAGTAAACCCACTGCGGTACCCGCTTGGTCAGCGACAAGCCGGCAAAGCCCAGTTCAGTGATCCACTCGGTGAGGGCCTTGGAGTTCACCACGACGCGGTACTCGTCGGCTTCGATCGTCGACAGCCCGAACAGTTCCCGCACCACACGACCGATTTCCGCGCGCAGTTCGACATCCGTCGCGGGAATAGCCAACTGCACACGATAGGTCTTGTGCGACAGGTGCAAATTGCCGTCTCCGACAAACAGACCAAGCAGCCACATCAAGTCCACCGAGCTGATCCCAGGTGCGGTGAAACCGTCGATGACGGGCAGGCCGCGGGGCTCACCAAACTCGGGCAGCCGTCGTGGCACAGCGATGAAGTCACCAGCCTTCAACTCACCCACATTCACCCAACGCCGCGCATAGCGTGCCCGCTGCCGTCCTGGCTTGCGCTCGTCACGCAATACCAGCATCGGGTGGTTGTCCGTGGCGCGGATAACCCGCCGACCCGTGCATATCTCGTAGGTTTGACGGACATCGGTCTGCGCGGACGCCTTCACCGCCGCGACGACAAAGCGCTCGGCGTGCTCGTCGTAGGCGAAGACGCGGTCGCCGTACTCGATCTCCTTGATGGGCACCTGGCCGCGATTCGCCGTCCAGACCAGCGTGTCTCCGGCCAGGCACTCGTACTGGGCGGCTACCCCGGCGACAAGTCTTTGCTTTTCCGCTTCAGGAATTCCGAGCTTGTCGTAGGTGTTCTTGATGTCCTCGGGCAGGTCCTCCCACGAGGCGGCCTGCTTCTCCGTCGACCGCACGAAGTACTTGATGTTGTCAAAGTCGATGCCTGAGAGGTCCGAGCCCCAGGTCGGCATCGGCTTGCGTTCGAACAGCCGCAGCCCCTTGAGGCGGTGTTCGAGCATCCACTCCGGCTCGCCCTTCTTCGCCGAGATGTCCTTGACGACCTCGGCGTTCAGTCCGCGGCGGGCGCTGGCGCCGGCCACGTCCGAGTCGGCCCAGCCGTACTCGTAGGCACCCAACGCAGCGAGCGTCTCCTCCTGGGACAGCGTGGGCTGGGCGGGTGCCGTGCTGGATGCTTGCCGCTCGGCAGCGGAAGTCATGCGAGCTCCCCTCCATTCGGGGTGGGTGGTGACGTGGTCGCCGGCTTGCCGTCGATCACGGACAGTGGGACGTGCGTTGTGCACACGGCGTCACCGCGCGCGATCGTGGCCAGCCGTTGCACATGGGTGCCGAGAATCTCGGCGAACGCCGCGGTCTCGGCCTCGCACAGCTGGGGAAACTCGGCCGCGACATGCGCGACCGGACAGTGATGCTGGCAGAGTTGTTCCCCCGCGCCGACGTGACGTGCCGAGGAAGCGTAGCCCTCCGTGGTCAGCGCGGCGGCAAGGGCCCTTGCCCGTTCGGCGGCGTCCGCCGGCGCCGTCACGGCGGCGCGGTGGCTGTCCACGAGCTCGGCCACCCGCCGTTCGGCGAAGGCGCGCACGGCCTGCTCGCCCCCGTTCTCGGCGAGGAACCGCAGCGCGGACACCGCGAGGTCGTCGTAGGCGTGTCCGAATCGGGTCCGGCCCGCCTCGGTGAGCAGGAACGTCTTGGCCGGCCGGCCGCGCTGGCGCCGACCGGCTCGCGGCGCCTCGCGGGCACGGACCTCGCCGTCGGCGAGCAGGGCGTCCAGGTGCCTGCGCACCGCCGCCGGGCTGAGCCGCAGTTCCTCGGCGATCGTGGCCGCGGTGACCGGTCCGCGTTCGAGCAGCAGTCGGGCAACGGTGTGCCGCGTGCGGCCGTCACCGTGCTGTACCGCGAGCCCGTCGACGGCCAGGTCGGCGCCGGCGGGCCGCTCCGCGGTCCCGACGTTTTTCACAACACAAGTGTTGCGTATTTCGTCCGAGTCGGCAAAGGCAGCCCCCACCAGCAGTGATTCGACTCACAGCGACCGGTGGCCTCACCGCACTACGGGCGTGGTGGGCTCGATACGCTCGCCGGGTGCTCCTGGCGAGAATGAGACGGGTCGCGACCCGACTGGCCGGCAGACAGGGCCCGCCGCCAGCGGCCTTCGTCGAACAGACCCCGGTGCGGCTGGACGCCACCGAACGCCGCCAGCTCGACCGTATCCGCCGCTTCGGCACCATCGGCTCGCTGCTGCTGGCCTGCGGCGGTCTCGGCGCCGGCGCCTCGCCGGTGATCAACCCGATGTCCGGCGTTCCGATCCTCGGGCTGTTCCCCCGCATTCCGACGGTGGCGATCGCCTGCGCGTTCGCCGGCATGGCCATGCTGGTACTCGCCTGGCTGTGGCTGGGACGGCTGGTCTGGCCGGGTCGGCCCCGGGTGCTCTCCCGGGCGCAGATGGACCGGACCCTCGTCATGTGGACGGTGCCGCTGATTCTGGTGCCGCCCATGTTCAGCCAGGACGTCTACAGCTACCTCGCGCAGAGCGCGGCCATCGCCGCCGGGCACGACCCCTACACGGTCGGCGCCGCCGCGGCGCTCGGTCCCGACGACCCGCTCGCCCGCAGTGTGCCGACGATCTGGCGGGAGACGCCCTCCCCGTACGGCCCGCTTTTCCTGACCGTCGGCCGGCTGGTCCACGCGATCGCCGGCACCAACATCGTCGTGGGCGTTCTGCTGGAGCGACTGCTGATGCTGGCCGGTCTGGCACTGATGGTGTGGTCGCTGCCCCGGTTGGCGCGCCGCTTCGGGGTACCGCCGATCAGCGCGATCTGGCTTGGCGCGGCCAACCCGCTGGTGATCTTCCATCTGGTCGTCGGCGTGCACAACGAGGCACTGGCCATCGGCCTGATGCTCGCCGGCTTCGTGATCGCGCTGCGCCGGCTTCCGGTGGTGCCGCCGGGAGACCCGGTGCCACCGCTGGCGCGGCACGAACTGCTGGGGATACTCGCCGGCGCCACGGTGATCACGATGGGCGGCGGGGTGAAGGTACCCGCGCTGGCCGCGCTCGGCTTCCTCGGCGTGATGATCGCCCGCCGCTGGGGCGGCACCCTCAGGCACCTGGTTCTCGCCGCGGCCGGCATGCTGGTCGTCGGCGCGGGGGTCACGGCGATCATCACGGCGGCCAGCGGCCTCGGCTGGGGCTGGACGACCACGCTCAACGGCGGCACCGTGGTACTCAGCCCCCTGTCTCCGGTGACGCTGATCGGACTGATGGCCAGCGGTCTTGGCATCCTGCTGCAGCTGGGCAACCACACCAACGCCATCGTCGGCGCGATCCGTGCTGTCGGGCTGCTCGCGCTGGGGGTCACCGGTGTCGTGGTGCTGTGGCGGACCTATCGGGGTCGCTACCCCGCGATCTACGGCCTCGGCCTGGTCATGACCGGGTTCGTGCTGCTCGGTCCCGTGGTGCAGCCGTGGTACCTGTTGTGGCCGATCGTCCCGTTGGCCACCGCCGTGGCCACCCCGAGGTTCCGGCTCATCGCGACGGTGGCCTGCGCGGCCGTCCCGTTCTTCACACCCCCGACCGGGGCCCCCTTCGACGGCAGGGTCTACGTGCTGCCGGAGGCCTACGCCGCGGCGATCGTGCTGTGCGGACTGCTGCTGTTGCTGGTTCGCGGCAAGCTCCCCGAGCCGGAGCAGCGTGGCCGCGCCGTCGCAGTACACTCGGCGCCGTGACCACCCACCTCGGGGCCCCCGTGGTCGAGGTGTCCGGGCTGGTGAAGCGCTTCGGCCGCAAGAGCGCGGTCAATCGTCTCGACCTCCGTGTCGAGCGCGGCCAGGTGCTGGCGTTGCTCGGGCCAAACGGGGCGGGCAAGACCACCACCGTCGAGGTCTGTGAGGGCTTCCTCCGGCCGGACCAGGGCACGGTTCGCGTGCTCGGCCTCGATCCGGTCCGCGACGGCGCCGCGCTGCGGGTACGCATCGGCGTGATGCCGCAGGGTGGCGGCGCCTACCCCGGGATCCGGGCCGGTGAGATGCTGCGCGTGGTCGCCTCCTGCGCGGCCGACCCGCTCGATCCGGCCTGGCTGCTGGAGGTGCTCGGGCTGACCGCCACCGCCAGGGTGCCGTACAAGCGGCTGTCCGGCGGGCAGCGGCAGCGGCTGTCGTTGGCGTGCGCGCTGGTCACCAGGCCGGAGCTGGTGTTCCTCGACGAGCCGACCGCCGGCATGGACCCGCAGGCCCGCCGGCTGGTGTGGGACCTGGTGGCGGCGCTGCGTGCCGACGGGGTGAGCGTGTTGCTGACGACGCACATGATGGACGAGGCCGAGACACTGGCCGACCAGGTGGTGATCATCGACAACGGACGGGCGGTGGCCGCGGGGAGCACGCACCAGTTGACCACCGACGATCCCGACGCACGGCGACTACGGTTCCGGGCCCGCGCGGGACTGGACACCGGGGCGCTGGCGGCCACGCTCACCGATGACTGCCGGGTCGACGAGATCGAGCCGGGTAGCTACCTCGTGGCCGGCCGGGTCGATCCACAGGTGGTGTCGGTGGTGACCGCCTGGTGCGCGGAGCAGGGCGTGCTCGCCGAGGAGATCCGGGTGGCGACCCGCAGCCTCGAGGACGTGTTCCTGGACCTCACCGGACGGGAGCTGCGGGCATGACCTCGTTCGAAGCGGGCGTGTTCACCCCGGCGCCGGCCCGCGGGCCACTGTGGCGGATGGTGGCCGTCCAGGCTCGCACCGAGGCGGCGTTGGCACTGCGCAACGGCGAGCAGGTGCTGCTGACACTGCTCATTCCGTTGGCACTGCTGGTCACCATGACCGTGCTGCGCCTGATTCCGCTCCCGGAGCCGAGGGTCGACTCGGTGGCACCGCGGATCCTCGCGCTGGCGGTGATGTCCTCGGCTTTCACCGGCCAAGCCATCGCCCTGGGTTTCGACCGGCGCTACGGCGTGCTCAAACGCCTTGCCGCGACGGCGGTCCCGCGCTGGCTGCTCGTCGTCGGCCGGATGCTGGCCGCGGTCGCCGTCGTGGTGGTGCAGCTCGTTGTGCTCTGCGCGGCCGCCGTCCTGCTCGGCTGGACGCCGGCGGTGCGCGGTATCCCGTTCGCCCTCGGGCTCATCCTGCTGGGCACCCTGGCCTTCGGTGCGCTCGGCGCGCTGCTCGGTGGTGCGCTGCGCGCCGAGATCGTGTTGGCCGCGGCCAATTTCGTGTGGTTCGCCCTGCTGCTGGTCGGTGGGATCGCGCTGCCGGCCGGCGCGCTGCCTGGCGGACTTGATGCCGTCGTGGGGCTGCTGCCCTCGGGCGCGCTCGCCGAATCGCTGCGGTCGGCGCTGGTCGACGGCATGGCGCCCGGCTGGCAGCCGGTGCTGGTACTACTCTGCTGGGGCGCGGCCGGCGCTGGCCTCGCCGTGAAGACCATCCGACTGAGCTGAGGCTTCTCCCCGATGACGAGCAGTGCCACCGTGGACCAGCAGGACGGCCCCTCCCTGGCGAGGGCGAGCGGATCGATGGCGATCGCCACCCTGGCCAGCCGGATCACCGGTTTCCTCGCCAAGATCCTCCTGGCCTGGCTGGTCGGCCTGAGCGCCAACTCGATCCTCGACTCCTACACGGTGGCCAACAACGCGCCGAACATCATCTACGAGTTTCTGCTCGGCGGGGTGCTGACCAGTGTGATCGTGCCGCTGTTGGTCCGCGCCAAACACGAGGACGCCGACGGTGGCGAGGCCTACACCCAACGCCTGCTGACCGTAGCCCTGACCGCGCTCACTGGCCTGACCGTCGTCGTGGTCGCGGCCGCGCCACTGCTCACCGTGCTTTTCGTCGACAACACCAACGGCAGGGCCAACACCGCGCTGGTCACCGCGTTCGAGTACCTGCTGTTGCCACAGATCGTCTTCTACGGCCTGTTCGCGATGGTCGGTGCGGTGCTCAACACCCGCAATGTGTTCGCCCCGCCGGCATGGGCCCCCGTGCTGAACAACCTGGTGATGCTGGCCACGATCGGCGTGTACTACGTGCTGCCCGGCGACATCGCCACCAACCCGGTTCAGCTGGGCGACGTCAAGCTGCTGGTCCTGGGCCTCGGCACGACGCTGGGCATCATGGTGCAGGCGGTGGTGCTTATCCCCCCGTTGCTGCGCAGTGGTTTCCGGCCGCGTTGGCGGTGGGGATGGGACTCGCGTCTGAAGGAGTTCGGCGGATTGGCCCTGTGGGTCATCGGGTACGTCGCGGTCAGTCAGGTCGGCCTGACCACCATCAGCCGGGTGGCGACCGCGACCGCCCCCGGCAACTTCGCTATCTACACCAACACCTGGCTGCTGGTGCAGATGCCCTACGGCGTGCTCGGGGTGTCGCTGCTCACCGCGATCATGCCCAGGATGAGCAAGGCGGCCGCCGGGAACGACATCCCGGCCGTGCTCGACGACCTGTCGCTGGGCAGCAGGATGTCGGCGGTGATGCTGGCCCCGGTCAGTGGGCTGATCACCGTGTTGGGACCGGCCGTCGGTGCCGCGCTGTTCGCCGTTGGCAAGAGTGGTGGCTCAGACGCCGGTCGGCTGGGCCTGGCCATCACCGCCTCGGCGTTCGGCCTCCTTCCGTACGCCCTGACCATGTTGCAGATGCGGGTGTTCTACGCGCTGAAAGACGCCCGCACCCCGACACTGATCAACGTGATCATGATCGCGGTCAAGGTTCCGGTGTGCCTGCTGGCGGGCTCGGTGTTGCCGCCGCAGGACGTCGTGTTCGGCCTTACCTTCTCCGACGCCATCAGCTTCACCGTCGGCATGATCGCCGGTGAGCTGTGGCTGCGCGCGAGACTGGGCCGACTGGGCAGCCGCCGAGTGGTCCGGACCTACGTCAAGGTGGGGGTGGCCGCCGTGTGGGGTGCGGCCGTGGCACTCGGGGTGGAACTCGGTGTCGGGAAGATCCTGCCGGGCGGGCTGAATGGCATTGGTGCGTGGATTTCCCTTGTGGTGGGCGGCATCCTCGGTCTGCTGGCCGCCTTCGGCATGATGGCCGTCGTCCGGGTGCACGAACTGCGGCCGGCGCTGGATCGGGTTGGCCGTCTCGTGAAGCGAGCCGCCTGAGCCGGTCCGTCGGCCGCGAAATACCATCGGCAGGTGGTGTTGCGAACCCTGCTGAACCGCCTTCCCCTGGACCGCGTTCCCGTCCCCACCGCCCGCTGGCAACGGGCGATCACGCTGGCCGCGGTGATCGGCCAGGCGACCATCGCGGTCACTGGGGCGGTGGTCCGGGTCACCGGTTCGGGCCTGGGCTGCCCGACCTGGCCGCAGTGCGCGCCAGGCAGCCTGGTGCCCGTAGCGCATCCGGTCACCGGACAGCTGCACCAGTGGATCGAGTTCGGCAACCGGATGCTCGGCGGGATGCTGGGTGTGGTGTCGGCGCTGTGTGTGCTGATGGCGTTGTTCGCCCGCCCGCGGCGTCGCCGCGTCACGGTGCTGGCGCTGATCATGCCGCTCGGCGTGGTGGCCCAGGCGGTGATCGGCGGTATCACGGTGCGCGCCGGACTGCAGTGGTGGACCGTGGCACCGCACTTCCTGGCCTCGATGCCGCTGGTGTGGGCGGCCGTCCTGCTGTACAGGGCGGTGGCCGAGGGGGACGGGCCAGTCCGCCTTCTCGTGCCGAAGCCGCTGGTGAGTCTGCAGGCGGCGCAGGCCGTGCTGCTGGGGCTGATGCTGATCGCGGGAACCCTGGTGACCGCGGCCGGCCCGCACGCGGGTGACCAGGGCACGCCGCGGCTGGCCGCCCCGATCGTCATGCTGGTCCAGGTACATGCGGACCTGCTCTGTCTGTTCGCCGGCATGCTCGTCGCGCTCGGTTTCGCCCTGCGCATCGCCCCGGTACCCGCGACGCTGTGGCACCGCTACTGGACGGTGGTCGCCGTGGTGCTCGCCCAGGGCATGGTCGGCCTCGTCCAGTACTGGACCGGGGTACCGGCAGTGTTGGTGTTGCTGCACGTCCTGGGCGCCACCGTGGTGGTCGCCGCTTCGGCCGCGCTGTGGACGGCGAGTCGGGACCGGGGTCTCGTGCCGGTGGACGCTGACCAGACCGCTGCCCGCACCGACCAGCCGGCGGCGGTGTGAGCGCTCGTCACCGGGGTGGCGCGGGACGGCGTTCCCACACGTCGGGCAGCTCCGTGGCCAGCCAGCCGTAGAGCTCGTCGATGGTGCGCAACCGGTGCGCCCGCTGGGGATCACCGCTGAGCAGCCGCAGTCCGCCCGAGGTCAGCTCGCGAGTCCGCACCAGCGTCTCGAGTCTGCGGTGCACCATGTCCGACCAGCCCTGCACGTCGAGCCGGTACTCGGCGGCCTGCCGGCCGCGCCGGGTGGTCTTGGTGACCACGCCGAGGTTCATCAGCAGCCGCACGTTGGTGCTGATCGATCCGCTGCTGGCCTCCAGCTCCTCCGACAGTTCCGCGGCCGTGCGCTCCACCGGGTCACACACCAGCAGGTAGGCCAGGATGCGGCCGCCGATGAGCGGGATGCCCTCGGCGACGAAGTGGGCGGCTACCCGCTCGATCCAGGCCGACAGCTGACTTTCCCGAACCATCTGCCGTCAACTCCGATCGACTTCAATGAGCACTGAAGCCCCAGTGTAATGGGAGATGATCAGAATCGGGATTCATCGCGAGAACCGCGTGTCGGTCTCAGCCGACTTCGATCAAGGGCTGCTTGTCGGCGGCGACCGGGCGCATCGTCGACGCCGCGTCACCGTCCCGCACAGTCAGGGCCATCGCGGCCCCGGTGAGGGCCACTACCGCCGCGGCCACGAAGCCCGCGTGATAGGCGGCCAGACCGAGACCTGCCGCGTCGACGCCGGGTCCGGTCGATCCGACAATCGACACGATCATGCTCAGCAGTGCGACACCGACCGCCGAACCCAGTTGGCGCATGGAGTTGAACAACGCGGCCGCCCGGCCGAGAGCCGTAGTCGATGTCGCGGCGAACGCGGCGGTCTGGGTCGGCAGGAACACCATTCCCATGCAGATTCCCATGGCGAACATCAGCAGGGCGATGAGCCACTGCGCGGTGACCGTTCCCACGAAGCCCATGGTGGCCATCGCGACGCTGATGCCGATCAACCCGATCACCTGGAGCCGGCGTGGACCGACCCTGGGATAGATCCTGGCGACCACCTGTGCCGAGCACAGCACCCCAACCGCCTCCGGAAAGGTGGTCAGACCCGACACCAACGGTGAGGCACCCCTGCCGTTCTGCAGGAACAGCGGCATCAGGTAGAGCGTGCCAAGGAACGCCGCCGTGCCCAGGAAGATCACCACGACGTTGGACCGGAACAGCCTGGCGCCGAGCAGCCGCAGCCGCAGTATCGGCTCGGCGACACGGAGTTCCACCACGACCAGGACGGCTAACAGCACGATCCCGGTGATGCCGGCCGCCAGCGCGTCCGGCGCTGTCCAGCCACGGGTCGGCCCCTCGTTGAGGGCGTACATCACCGAGCCGAGTCCCGCGCCGGACAGCAGAAAGCCGGCGATGTCGAACCTGCCCGCGGTGGGCTCGACCCATTCGACCAGTGCCAGCGCGCCGAACGCGAGTGCGAGCAGGCCGATCGGAATGTTGACGAAGAACGCCCAGCGCCAGGACAACTGGTCGGTGAGCAGGCCGCCGAGTACCGGGCCCGTCGCCGGTGCGACGGTGGTCGGAATGGTGAGTATCCGCGAGGCACGGACGCGTTCGGCCGGGGCGAACGTGCGCAACATCATCGCGAGTCCGACCGGGGTGAGCAGCCCGCCGCCGACGCCTTGGACGATCCGGAACGCGACCAGCTGGGGCAGGCTCGCGGCCAGGCCGCACAACGTGGAGGCACCGACAAAGATCCCCAGGGCTGCCAGGAAAACCCGCTTGCTTCCCCACCGGTCACCGAACCAGCCCGAAGCGGGCATGAACACGGCGAGGCTGAGCAAATAGCCGATGATCACGGCGCGGCCATCGAGGGCACGCACACCGAACTCGGCGGCCATCCTCGGCAGGGCCACGGTGACGATCGTGGCGTCCAGGATGGTCATGAACAGCGCCGAGACGTAGACCGCACCGACCACGATCTTGGGGTTCAGCTGGCGCAGCACCGTGGGCAGACCCACTAGGCTCGCCAGGCCCGGCTACCAGCCATCCTGCGCCGGTGCCGCGCCCCGATCTTGGTGGCGGCGACGGTGTCATGGTCCCATTCCGACACCCGCACGCCGGGCACCCGCGCGCATACGGCCTCGCCGACGGCCGAATCGGCCACCACCACGTCCCCCATCGCCCCGTCGGCCCCCACGAGGACCACACGGGCGCCAGCACGGCCGAGATGCTCCACCACGGCACGCGTCGGCTCACCGTGAGCCGCGACGAACGACTTGACCTTCGCGACCGCGGAGGCAGGAGTACCAAGGGTGGCAGCAGTCGCGTCAGCCATCTGCCGAGCCTATCGGGGGTGCCGTGCCGGACAGAGCGTAGATTCGCTGTACGTGACCGACAACACGCCTGGATCCTCCAGCACCTGTGGGCCCCCGAATACGTCTTTGCTCCTTGGCGACTTCCTTGCCTGGCACATGGACACCCATCCGATCACCGCGGTGGCGCTCGGCTCCCTGGCACACGACGCGACCCTGGGCGACTTCACCGAGGACGGATTTCTCGCATGTGAGCGTGCGGCGCAGACCTGGCTGACCCGGTTCGCCTCGGTCCACGACCAGGACCCCGACACAGCCGTCGACGTCGAGCTGGTCCGGTGCCACCTGCGCGGCGAGACGGCCATGGCGGCCTGGCCCGCCTGGCGGCGCGACCCCGCCGGCTATGTCAACGCGCCCCTGCAGGCGCTGTACGGGACCTTCCTGCACCGAATGCGGCCGGAACCCGAGCTGGTCGAGTCCGCCATGGCCAGGATCGCCGAGTTGCCGGGCGTGTTCGCCGCGTGCCGCGCCAACCTGGACCAGGATCTGGCCGCGCCGCTGCTGGTCCGCCGTACGCTCGGCCAGTTGCGGACCGCACGGCGCTTCCTCACCGTGCACCTGCCCGCCGAGGTCGGGGACGAGACGCTGCGGACACGCCTTGCCGCCGCGGGCGAGACGGCCAGCGCCGCGGCCGACGACCTCGCCGACCACCTCGAGGCCTTCGCCGAACGGGCCACCGGTGACTGGCGGATGGGCGAGGAACTGTACTCCGCCCTGCTCACCGGTCGGGAGCTGCTCGGCTATGGTGCCGGCGAGCTGCACGCGAGGGGCGAGACCGCCTATGCGGAACTGGCCGCCGAGGCCACCGGGCTCGCCGGCGACTGGCGGGCCGAGATGGCCCGATTGCAGGAGGACCGGCCGGCCACGCTGTCGGAGCTGCTCGCCGCGTGCGTGCGGGAAACCGAGCAGGCAAGGACCTTCCTGCGCGAGCACGACCTGGTCAGCTTCGCCGACGGCGAGCAGTGCCGGGTGGTGCCGGCACCGCAGTTCCTGCGGCCGCTGCTCGCGGTGCCGTTCTACATCGCTCCCCCGCGGCTGACCGCCTCCCGGGTAGGCCACCACTTCGTGCCGTTCACTCCCGAAGGCGCCTCCGAGGACTTGGTCGCCCAACGGCTGCGGGGCAACTCCACTGCCCAGCTCCCCTCGTTCGCGGTGCACGAGGCGTATCCCGGCCATCACTGGCACCTGTCGTGGATGGCCGGCAACCCGCGTGCGATCCGCAAGACGTTCACCACCTCGTATTTTCTCGAGGGCTGGGCCCTCTACGCCGAGCGGATGATGCGGGAACAGGGCTACTTCACCGATCCGGCGCGCGAGTTGGCGCACTTGGACATGCGTCTCTTCCGGGCGGCGCGGATCGTGGTCGACACCGCACTGCACTGTGGCGACATGACGGTGGCGCAGGCCGAGGAGTTCATGGCGGCCAAGTCGTCGCTGACTGCGGCGACAGCACGGGCGGAGGTGAACCGGTACTGCGCGTGGCCGACCCAGGCGCCGTCCTATCTGACCGGGGCGCTGGAGATCGAGAGGATCCGGACCGACTATCTCGCCGCCGGACTCGGCGACCTGAAGTCCTTCCACGACACGATCGCCGGCTCCGGGGCGCTGCCCCTCGGGCTCGCCCGGCGGGTGGTCATGCGGGCCGCGACCCCGTCGGCGGGAACAGGATCCGACTGACCGGTGTTGCGATCGGTGGAAGTGCCACCGGTCGACGGGAGTGAGCCCATGCGGGCGATTGAGGTCAGCGGTTTCGGCGGTCCCGAGGTGTTGCGGCTGGCGGAGGTCGGTGATCCGGAGCCGGGGCCGGGCCAGCTGCTGGTCGAGGTCGCGGCCAGTGGGGTCAACTACATCGACGTCTATCACCGGACCGGCGTGTACCAGCAGCCTGTTCCGTTCGTACCCGGCCTCGAGGGCGCGGGGCGGGTCCTCGCCGTCGGCGACGGGGTGACCGAGTTCGGCGTCGGTGACCAGGTCGCGTGGTCGAGCACGCCACGCAGCTACGCCGAGAAGGTCGCGGTGCCGGCCGCCGACGCGGTGGCGGTGCCGGCCGGTGTGGACGCCGCGACCGCGGCCGCCTCGATGCTGCAGGGGCTCACCGCGCACTACCTGACCGTCTCGACGTATCCGGTGCGGGCCGGCGACGACATCCTGGTGCACGCGGCAGCCGGTGGTATGGGGTTGCTGCTCACCCAGATGGTCAAGGCCAAGGGCGGCCGGGTCATCGGCACGGTCTCGACCGGCGAGAAGGAGAAGCTGGCCCGCGCGGCAGGAGCCGACGAGGTGATCCGCTACACCGAGCAGGACGTCGCCTCCCGGGTGCGGGAGCTGACCGGCGGCGAGGGAGTGGCCGCGGTGTACGACGGGGTCGGCAAGGACACCTTCGACGCCAGCCTCGCCAGCCTGCGGGTGCGCGGCGTACTCGCGCTGTACGGCGCGGCGAGCGGACCGGTGCCGCCGTTCGACCCGCAACGCCTCAACGCCGCCGGCTCGCTGTTCCTCACGAGGCCGACGCTCGCCCACCACCTGCGCACCCGCGAGGAACTGCTGTGGCGAGCTGGCGAGGTGCTCGGCGCGGTAGCCGACGGCTCGCTGTCGATCACCGTCGGCGCCCGGTACCCGCTGGCCGCGGCCCGGGAGGCCCACGAGGACCTCCAGGGCCGGCACACCACCGGCAAGCTACTGCTGGTCCCCTGAGCACCGGTCGAGCGCGCACTACATCGTGTTCCACACTAGCCGGGTGGAACGCATCCCGGTTCGCGAGCTCAATCAGCACACCAGCGCCGTGTTGGCCAGAGTGCAGCACGGTGAACATCTCGAGGTCACCCTCAACGGTCGCCCAGTGGCACGCCTGACTCCCGTGGAGCCTGAGACCTCGTTTCTTCAACGCTTGGTGGCCGAGGGGCGTGCGACCGCTCCAGTGCTGACAGGTCCGCTGCCTCGCCCTCCCGTTCTTGGCGACCCCGAGATAAATGTCGCGGACGAACTCGCCGCCTTCCGCGCCGAGGAGCGGTGGTGATCTATCTTGACTCGGCGGCGATTGTCAAGTTGGTCCGCTCCGAACCCGGCAGCACGGAATTGAGCGACTGGCTGGATACGCGCTCCCAGGCCCCATTAGTCTCGTCCGCGCTGGCCGAGATCGAGGTATCACGAACGCTCCGCCGAAACACTCCGCAGGCGCTGACTGGCGTCCCAGCCGTGTTGGGTCGCGTGTACCGCCTGGAGATCGATCCGGTCATCCGAGCGATGGCCGCCGCATATTCAGATCCCAACCTGCGGTCACCGGACGCCATCCATCTTGCGACCGCCCAGTTCATCGCCAACGAACGCGGAAACGAGCTCGAAGCGTTCGTCACCTACGACAGGCGGCGGCTCGCCGCCGCGGAGGCGGTCGGCCTGCCGACGGTGAGCCCCGGCTCGAACTGAGTACGCCACCCCGCGGGTAGGGTGGCGGCGGTCGTGAACTCCCTGCCGTGAAAGGCGAAACCTGATGTACGACGCGATTCTGGCCGAGACGGTCTCGATCACCGGACACCACGGCGACGCCATCGAGGCGTACCTGGCCAGACCTCTGAGTCCCGGTCCGCACGGCGGCGTCGTAGTCATCCATCACATGCCTGGCTACGACTCAGCCACCAAGGAGATGGTCCGCACCTTCGCGGTCAACGGGTACAACGCGATCTGCCCCAACCTCTACTGGCGTATCGCGCCGGGAGCCAGCCCCGACGACGCGGCCGCGGCGGCGAGGGCCGCCGGTGGAGTCAGCGACGAGCAGGTGGTCGGCGACGTGGCCGGCGCGGTCCGCCACCTCAACTCGCTGACCTCGGCCAACGGCAAGACCGGTGTGATCGGCCACTGTTCCGGCGGGCGGCATGCCTTCCTTGTCGCTTGTGGCCTGACCATCGACGCGGCCGTGGACTGCTACGGAGCCTTCGTCGTCAAGGCGCCCGGGCCCGAGATGCCGGTGCCACCAACGATGAAGCCGCTGATGCCCATCGCCGGGAACCTGTCGTGTCCGCTGCTCGGCCTGTTCGGCAACGAGGACCGGTTCCCCGAGCCGGACGAGGTCACCGAACTGGAACGGGAACTCTCCCGGTTGGGCAAGTCCACCGAGTTCCACCGCTACGACAACGCCGGTCACGCGTTCTTCGCCGTGGACCGGCCCAGCTACCGACCGGAGGCCGCGGTCGACGGCTGGCGGCGGATCCTCGACTTCTACGGCCGCCATCTCGCCGCCTAGGAGGCGTCCCGTGTGTACCTACATCACCGAGAAGATCACGGCCGACGGCTCCGGCAAGGGCGCCAGTGGGTGGTTCAGCCTCAGCGAGGCCACCGTCTACGTCGACCACCCGACGCATGCGCCGTACACGCACACCGTGAACATCGACTTCCTCAATCCGGCCGACGGGCCCGCGGCCCGGGTCGCGGTCGAGCTGACCGAGGAGACGGCGAGAGCACTGGCCGAGGCCATCACTGCCGCACTCGCGGCCGCGCCGGAGGGAATCGCGTCAGTCAACCAGTGAGACCTCGGTCCGTCACCGGCCCGATCCGCCGGGTTCATGTCACCGGCGTGTTGGGTCCGGACAGTGCTTGCGCGACGGTAAGGCTGTCTTCGTAGACGTGGTAGCGGGTGATCACACCGCCTTCCACGGTGAGGCGCACAGCACAGCGTGCGATGTACGCCCTTCCGGTGGCCTTCACGGTCTGCCGGATGTCCCCGAACACCACGGCGTCCGGGCCGTCGACCAGGACACGAGGCATTGCCCGGCCCGAATTCTCGCCGGCATGGAACGCGCTGATCGTGCGGAAATGGTCGGCGACATCGGCACGCGTCGACCGCGGCCTGATCCAGGGCACCGCGGGGTGCCCGTCGACAGGCCAGTCGAGCTGCCAGTCGACAGCATCGGCGAACAGTTCCGCGATCCGATCCGGATCTCCCTCGGCCAAGCGCTCGAGGAACTCGGCCGCGGCGGCGCGGGTGCCCGCCTCCCGGTCGGTGAACTGGTAGTCGCGCAGGATTCGCCCTTCCTCGTCGAAAAGAGCGAACACGACGCCGCTCCACACGGGAACGCCGCCTGGCTCGCGGACCATGTGCGTGCCGAAGGTGACGGCATTGTGGTGGTGTGTGGCCTCTCCAACCGGCAGGAAGACGAAGCCGCCCGTCGCGACGAACTGGTCGTAGGCGGCGGTGACTCGGGTCTCGATGGCGTCGTGACCGCGGAACTCGGCGGTGTCGATGTACTCGGCACCGTTCTCGGCCCAGAGTTTCCCGATGGCCTCGCGTCGCCGGACAGGATCGGGCTCGTTCCATACAGCGGCGTAGCGGCCGACGAAAGCGTTGACGTCGATCATGGATGTCATGGCCAGGACGCTAACGCGGATTCCCTGACGTCTTCTGTCAGTGGTATTCGGCAGACTTCTCCGATGTGCGCGCGAGTCGACTGGTTTCCCTGCTGTTGCTGCTGCAGACCCGAGACGGGATGACTGCTCAGGAGCTGGCGGACGCCCTGGACGTGACGGTACGAACCATTTATCGGGACGTGGAAGCATTGAGCGCCGTGGGCGTGCCGGTCTACGGCGAGCCGGGGCACGGTGGTGGCTACCGGCTGCTCGGCGGCTACCGGACTCGGCTGACCGGACTCACGACGGCCGAAGCCGAGTCACTGTTCCTGACCGGACTGCCCACCGCCGCCGCGCAGTTGGGTCTGGCCACCGCGGCGAGCACGGCGCGGCTCAAACTCACGGCGGCACTGCCCGCCGATCTCCGCGGCCGGGCCGACCGCATCGCCGACCGTTTTCACTTCGACGCCCCGTCGTGGTACCGCGACGGCGAGCGCATACCCCATCTCTCGACGATCGCGGACGCCACCTGGAACCAGCATGTGGCGAGGATCCGCTACCTGCGTTGGGCGAAGCCGCATGAGATCTCCCGGACCGTCCAGCCGCACGGTCTTGTCCTCAAGGCGGGCCAGTGGTATCTGGTGGCTCGCGGTCACAGCCAGTCTTGTGGCCACGGCCGGTTCCGCACATGCCGGGTCTCCCGCATCCTCCAGGCGCAGGTTCTCGCCGAACGGTTCGACCGTGCTGACGGCTTCGACCTGGCCACTCACTGGAACGGCTACCTCGACCACTTCGAGCGACGCCGCCTTCGGGAGACAGTGACCCTCCGACTGTCCCGCCACGGCCTTGACCGGCTTCCCCATCTGCTGGAACCGGCCGCCATCGCCGCCGCTGTGCGGACGCAGAGCGAGCCGGGCCCCGACGGCTGGACCGAACTCGCCGTACCCGTAGAGTCCGTCGAGGCGGCCCTTCCCAAACTGCTCAGGCTCGGCGCCGACGCCGAAGTCCTCGCCCCCGAAGACCTCCGCGAACAGGTCATCCAGACGCTGCAAGCGATGGGCCGCATTTACGGCTCGCGGACGAGCGACGCGTGCCCGAAAGACAGGGAGGACGCCATGGCCACCCTCATCGACAAGATCGCATGGATCCACCTCGTGGAGGGCAGGGTCCTCGGCGCCCGGTCACGCGGCAAGGACGTCTACTACATCCCCGGCGGCAAACGCGAGCCAGGCGAAACCGACCTCGACACCCTCGTCCGCGAGATCGACGAGGAGCTGTGCGTCGCCATCATTGCCGACAGCGCCATCCACGTCGGCACCTATGAGGCACAGGCACATGGCCACGTCGCGGGCGTCACCGTGCGGATGACCTGCTACACCGCCGATCACCGCGGAACACCGGTGCCCAGCAGCGAGATCGAAGAGCTCGCCTGGCTGGCCTACGCCGACCGCGACCGGGTGGCACCCGTGGACCAGATCATCTTCGACGATCTGCACCGGGCCGGCCGCCTCCAGTGAATCACCGGCACCCGCATCCGTCAGCGCATCCGCTCGAACGTGTCGGCGTTGGTCATGACGGCGTGTGCCCACGGCAGTTTCATCAGCTGTGGTGGCTGTCCGGGCCCTGGTGACTTCACCGCCGTATCGGCGACGACATGCCACACGGTCTCCAACCGCCCTTCGCGCACGAGGCCGGTGAACGAGGCGATCGTGTCACCAGTCGGGCCGGAGCGGCTGAAGGCGAAGTGCGCACAGTCGCCGACGTGGATGCCGGTGATCTCAGCGTCGTCACCCGCGAACGTGCTGTCGCCCAACGCCGTGCGGAACGTGCCCGCGAGCCGCTGGCCGGAATCTTCGGCGATGGTCAGGATCGAGCCATACTGATTGCGCCACGTCCCGACCAGGGTGCCGGCGTTCTCGTCAGTCATGGATCCCATGGTTGCCTGCCGGTTGTCTTCTCGCAAAAGCAGCGAATACCGCCCAGCCGCATGGACACGATGAGCAGAACGGCGGGGAGCACGACGGCCAGCGCGAGCGTCGCGGTCTGGGTGATCGCGTCGACCAGTGGCATTCCGCCCAGGTGGACGGCATGGAAAAGGAAGTGTGGCAGGCTGAAAGCTAGATTGGCGGCAAGTGCGGCGCGTACCATGTGGCGCTCCATGGTGATGGTTGCGACCGCGAGCACCAGCGTATAGGCGAGCGTGCCCGCCCCGACGTCGCGCATCAGGTGCTCGTTGTACGGCGGCAGCATGGCCACCCAGGCATGCGTCTGTATCGGGAAGTCTCGATAGAACAGCTCCGGAAACAGTAGTTGTACCGCGCCGGCCGCGCCCTGGGTGACGGCGAGGAATGTCAGTCCGGCACGCAGCCAGCGCCGCGCCGCGATCACGGCTGGCTCCGGCGCGTCGGGGCCGGGTGGGGTACGGGACACATGTGACTGTTCATCGCCACTCCTTCTGGGCTCGTCACTCATCAGGAACCGGCGAGACCGCCAACTTGTGACAGGGACGGACGGCGATGGCAGCCACCGCCAGAACGGCCGTGAACCCGCCGCACAGCATCACGGTCGACGGGGAACCTCGGTCGACGACGACACCGCCGGTGAGGGCGCCGATTCCGATCGTCGCCTGGAAGGACGCGGTGAACAGGACCGAAGCGGCCTCGGGCGCGCGGGGGGCCGACCTGGCGAACCACGTCTGCGAGCACACGGGAACGGCGCCGTAGGCCAGGCCCCAGATCACCAGGAGTATCACGGCGCCGTTCTGCGAGGTGCCGAACAGTGGGAGCAGCAGTGTCGCTCCTGCCAGCAGTGTGGCGCTCGCAGCGAACGTCGCACGCGGGTACCGCACAGCCCTTGTGCCGGCGAGAAAGTTGCCGACGACGCCGGCCGCGCCGTAGACCAGGAGCAGGATCGTGATGGCGTCCGAGGCTACGTCGGTCACCTGCTCCAGAAATGGCGTCACATAGGTGTACGTGCCGAAGTGCGCCAAGACGACGAGGAATGTGACCAGCAAGGCGAGACGTGTGCTCGACCGGCGGAGCAGGTCCCGAAGGACGCCAAGGCGAGTGACCTGGACGGGAGGCATCGGCGGCAACACGACGACGAGTGCCGCGAGCACGGCGCCCGAGAGAGCCGCCATCACGACGAAGGCCACGCGCCAACCGCCGACATCACCGATGAACGTTCCCGCTGGAACGCCGAGCACAGATCCAAGGGGGACCGCGGAGAAGATCACCGCGGTGGCCCGCGGAACCGAACGGGGTGGTACGAGCCGTTCGGCGAGGCCGGCGGCGATCGACCAGAACCCGCCGATAGTGATCCCCATAAGGACGCGCGAGACCAACACGGCCCAGTAGCCGGGTGCGGCGGCCGCAACGACATTGGCCAGGGTCAGCAGGACCATGAACGCCCACAGCATCGTCCTGCGGTCCACACGGGCGGTGGCGATGGTGATGGTCGGGGCGGCGACGGCGGCGAGGAAGCCCGGCATGGTCATCATCAGACCCGCGGTTCCGTCGGAGACGGAGAAGCTGTCGCCGATCGACGTCAGCAGACCGATTGGAAGGATCTCCGTTGTCACGATGGAGAAGATGCCCATCATGACCGACAGGACAGCGAGCCAACCCGTCCGCATCGATGCCGTGATCCGTGTGCTGCCGCTCCTCGTGACCACGGGTGTCGCAACCCCCGGCATGGCTCCCCATTCCTTGGCTGATCAACGATGTTGAACTCCAGTTGAGCAGCCGAGGAGCCAAAGTGCTGGCATATTCCGGACAGCACCGTCACCGACGCGAAACGTCACGCACGTAATGTGCCGCGTACGCCCCATGCATCGCGCCCGACTCGTTACGGATTGTTGGACGGCGTCAGGCCAACTCGGCGACGAGCGTACGCAACGCGGCTCGGCAAGCGGGCTCGTCGTTGCGAAATCGAGTAGAGACCAGTACGTGGTCGGTGGCCAGACGGTGCCAAACCGGGCCAGCCACGCCCACCTGCGTGACCATGAGCCGAAACGGCCGGGCTTGACGCCCCAGCTCGGTCTCCAACTCCCGCACCGTCTGGCCGACATACGAAACCCGCGGGGTCGTGTCGTGAACCCGCGCGGCGACGTGCTCCGCGGCCGGCCCACTCAGCGCCTGCACGGCGGCGCGCAGTTCCGGACGTCGGCTCAGCGACGGCGAGTCCGCATTGCCCGGATAGCTGGCCCATCGTTCTCGCGGCTTCTCGGCAGCCTCCGTCCGAGGGTGGGCCAGCACCTCGACCCACCAATCCTGCCACTGCTGCCGCACAACATCACGTTTCACGCCGCTGGGAACGCTCACTGGAACCGACGGCTCAAGCCGAGGCAACTCGGGGTCGGTCCGCACCGAGAGCGCCAGCGCGTCGCGGACGTACAGCGCCAGGTCCACGGCGTGCTCGCTGCCCCACCGCACCGTCCACGAAGAACTTCCGGCACACCTCACGTCGGCACACCCTACTCAGGCTCGACTGGCCGGCGCCAGCGATGTGCGGAGCAAGGCGACCCCGGAACTCAGTCCTGGTAGGCCTCCAGCGGAGGGCAGGAGCACACCAGGTTCCTGTCACCGGCCGCCCCGTCGATCCGGCGCACCGGCGGCCAGATCTTCGGCGCGTCGACACCGGCGGGGAACACCGCCTCCTGGCGTGTGTAGGGATGCGTCCATTCCCCCTTAGTCAGGCATGCGGCGGTGTGCGGGGCGTTGCGCAGCGGATTGTCCTCACGCGGCCACTCCCCCGCGCCAACTCGGTCGATCTCCCGCCGAATCGAGATCATGGCCGCACAGAAGCGGTCCAGCTCGGCCAGATCCTCGCTCTCGGTCGGCTCGACCATGAGCGTGCCCGCGACGGGGAAGGACATCGTTGGAGCGTGCAGACCGTAGTCGGCAAGCCGCTTGGCCACGTCGTCCACGGTGACGCCGGTGGCCTTGGTGATCGGGCGCAGGTCGAGGATGCACTCGTGTGCGACGAATCCGTGCTCGCCCACGTACAACACCGGAAAGTGCTCGTCCAGCCGCCGTGCGACGTAGTTGGCCGCGGCCACCGCGGTCAGAGTTGCCCGGCGCAGCCCGTCAGCCCCCATCATCCGCACGTAGGCCCAGGAGATCGGCAGGATCGAGGCGCTGCCCCATGGTGCGCCGCTGATCGGGCCGATCCCGGTGGCCGGGCCTGCCGCCGGCTGTGCTGGATGGTTGGGCAGGAACGGGGCGAGGTGCGCGCGGACGCCGATCGGGCCGACACCGGGGCCGCCGCCGCCGTGCGGGATGCAGAAGGTCTTGTGCAGGTTCAGATGCGACACGTCGGCGCCGAACCTGCCGTACTTGGCGAGACCGATCAGGGCGTTGAGGTTGGCGCCGTCGACATAGACCTGGCCGCCCGCGTCGTGTACGAGACCGCACACCTCCCGCACGGTGTCCTCGTAGACTCCGTGCGTGGACGGATAAGTGATCATGATCGCGGCGAGGTCGTCCGCATGATCGTCCACAGTGGACCTGAGGTGGGCCATGTCGATGTTGCCTCGCTCATCGCACCGCACGACGACGACCCGCATGCCCGCCATCACGGCGCTGGCCGCGTTGGTACCGTGCGCGCTGGCCGGAATCAGACACACGTTCCGCTCGGCTTGCCCGCGTGAGCGGTGGTAGGCCCTGATCGCCAGCAGGCCGGCGAACTCGCCCTGGCTACCGGCGTTGGGCTGCAGGCTCACCGCGTCGTATCCGGTGATCTCGGCCAGCCAGCGTTGTAGATCGGCGACGATCGCGAGCAACCCAGCGGCGTCGGAGGCCGGCGCGAACGGATGCAACTGGGCGAACTCCGGCCAGGTGACGGCGGCCATCTCGGTGGTGGCGTTGAGCTTCATCGTGCAGGAGCCGAGCGGAATCATACTGCGGTCCAACGCGACGTCCTTGTCCGACAGGACGCGCAGGTACCGCAGCAGAGCGGTCTCCGACCGGTGCGTGTTGAACACCGGGTGAGTCAGGAAGGCACTGGTCCTGCGCAGCCCTGTCGGGACACCGTCGGTGGTGTCCCGATCCAGCTCGTCCACATCGGACATATCGACGCCGAATGCCCGCCACACGAGAGCAAGGTGCTCACGCGTGGTCACCTCGTCACAGGACACACCGACATGGTCGTCGTCGACGAGTCTCAGGTTCACGCCGAGTTCCCTTGCCGCGTCCACGGTCCGCTCCGCACCGCCAGGTACGTTGGCGACCACGGTGTCGAAGAACTCGCCGTGCACGACGACGACCCCTCCCGCGCGCAGACCGGCCGCCAGCACCACAGCCATTCGGTGCGTCCTCGCGGCGATGGCGCGCAGCCCCTCCGGGCCGTGGTACACCGCGTACATCGAGGCGATCACGGCGAGCAGCACCTGCGCCGTGCAGATGTTGCTCGTGGCCTTCTCCCGACGGATGTGCTGCTCGCGGGTCTGTAGTGCCAACCGGTACGCGCGGTTGCCGTCGACGTCGACGCTCGCGCCGACGACCCGCCCAGGCAGCTGCCGTTCGAGGCCACGGCGCACCGCGAGATAGCCCGCGTGCGGGCCACCGAACCCCATCGGCACGCCGAACCGCTGGGTGGTGCCGACCACCACGTCGGCGCCGATCTCCCCTGGCGGGCGCAGCATGGTCAGCGCGAGGAGGTCCGCGGCCACCACGACACCGACACCAGCCTCGTGTGCCCGAGCGACAACCGGCTCGTGGTCGCGCAGCACTCCACTCGCGCCTGGATACGGCAACAGGACACCGAAGAAGTCGTCGTCGAACCCCAGCACGTCGATCCCGCCGGACAGGTCAGCCACGACCACGTCGATACCCAGCGGCTCGGCCCTTGTCCGGATGACGGCCACGGTCTGCGGCAGGGTGTCCGCGTCCACGAGGAAGCGCGTGGAGCGGGACCGGCTGGCGCGCCGCAGCAGGGTCATGGCCTCGGCCGCGGCGGTCGACTCGTCGAGCATCGAGGCGTTCGCCACCGGAAGACCGGTCAGGTCGGCCACCATGGTCTGGAAGTTCAGCAGCGCCTCGAGCCGGCCCTGTGATATCTCCGGCTGGTAGGGGGTGTACGCGGTGTACCAGGCGGGGTTCTCCAACACGTTGCGCAGGATGACCCCCGGGGTGACCGTGCCGTGGTAGCCGAGGCCGATCATCTGCACCAGCGGTCGGTTGCGACCGGCCATCGTCCGCAACTCGGCGAGTGCCTGGACCTCGGTGGCCGGTGGCGGCAGCTCCAGGCCCCGGTCATCGACCCTGATCGACTTCGGCACCGCCCGCTCAGCCAGTTCGTCCAGCGAGCCGACACCAATGACCTCGAGCATCCTGGCGAGTTCGGCCGCGCGGGGCCCGATGTGCCGCTCCGCGAACGGGGTGTCGTGCTCCAACGCGGCCAGTGGCAGACGGTCGGTCGAGCCAGGGACCACGGACACGCCGCCCGTCGGCCACTGCGTCGGCCCAACGCGGTCACGGAGTGATTTGGTGGACATGTACGGCCTCTCGGGGCGGGGCATGGGGACACGGGTGCGCTGCCCTCCCCCTCTGTCCCCGCCCGGCTGGTCCACGTCCCCGCCTGGGCGCCTGAGAGCTTCGCCCGGTCAACCGGGCTTGCACCGTCGGCGGGGACGGATCAGGTGATCCGTCCCACTTTCCAGAGGCGTCTCACCCACGCGGTCTCTTCCGCCTGAGAGGTTCCGGGGAGGAGTTGCTCCTTCGGCGCCGCACCGGTCTTCGCGACCGGAGCGAACTCTCCCGCATGGGCTTCACGACTACACCGTTGAGCCTACCCTGCCGTGCGGCCCATTCTCACCATGACATGGCTCATCAGCCAGTGCGTCGGGCGCGTCTGCGGTGGGAAAGCTCGTCAAGTCCACCGTGGTCCGGCTCGGCCACTCCGGCGACGCCGGCCACCCGCTCCGCCTGGAACTCGTGAATGGTGCCGCTGATCTCCCGTATCGCACCGCTGACCGCGATGCCGAACACGCCTTGCCCACCTTGCAGCAGGTCGACGACCTCCTCAGGTGAGGTGCACTCATAGACGGTGGCGCCGTCGCTGAACAGCGTGATCCTGGCCAGGTCCCGCACGCCCCTGCGCCGCAGATGGTCGACGGCCACTCTGATGTTCTGCAGCGACACCCCGGTGTCCAGCAGCCGCTTGACCACCTTGAGCACCAGGAGGTCCTTAAACGAGTACAGCCGATGGCTGCCGGAACCGGTGGCGTCCCGTATCGTGGGTGCCACCAGCCCAGTGCGTGCCCAATAGTCCAGCTGCCGATAGGTGATACCGGCGATCTGGCACGCCACCGCTCCCCGGTAACCAACCATGTCGTCGGGCAACGAGGCATCCGGGAACAGAGCGCCCTGCTCGCCGGTTTCGGCCCTGCTAGGCCCCTCCTTACCGGCGATATGGTGCTCGACCACGACAGCCTCCCCTCGACCGGTCCGCCGACCGGCGACGACAACCCCAAAGTCCGTCCGCTGGGCCCCGTCGGCACGTCCACGCCGACACGGGCGCGCACCATCACGGCGAACTCACCCTGACGTTAGGTCGGCCCGTCTGACGGGTCAACGCGACGCGCGGGATCGAACGCACCCTCGATGGTGACTCCATGGTTACGGTGTGCGACAGTGTCCGGTTCGCCGTGACACGGAGTCGCCGGCCTCGGTATCCGGCCGGTCAGCGCGGGGAGACCGATACGTGCAGGAACTCGACCGGTAGTGTCGGGAACCCATCTCCCGAGGCGTTCTGATCGTCCTCACCTCCCGCCGCGATCGCGCGCAGGACACCCATGCCCGCGGTTACCCGACCGAACGGTGTGTATGCCGGCGAGAGCTTCGTGTCCCGCCACACGATGAAGAACTGACTGCCGTTGGTGTCCGGGCCCGCGTTGGCCATCGCCACGGTGCCGGCCGGATACGTTGCCCCGGTCAGGTTCTCGTCGGAGAAGGAGTATCCGGGGCCGCCGCTGCCAGTGCCGGTCGGATCGCCGCACTGCAGCACATAGATCCGCTGCGTGGTCAACCGGTGACAGTGAGTCAGATCGAAGTAGCCTCGCTCGGCCAGGTACCGGAACGAGAACGTGGTGCAGGGCGCCTGGCCGGTCAGCGCGCTGAAGTCGATCTCACCCTGACTGGTGAGCAGGCGTGCGCTGTATGGCCGAGCGGCCAGGACCGCGTCGAACACGGGAACACCCTTGAACCGGTCCGCGGGCACGGCTGGGATGAACCCGCACGGCGTCGACCGCGGCGCACCGTGCTCGACGCCGTGCCCAGCCTCCAGCCGGCCAGCCGGCGGGCCGGACTGCCGCGACGCGTCAGCCGGAATGACACCCGTCATTCCCACGATGACCGACAGTGTGGCGATGAGCAGAACCCGATTTCTCAGCATGGCCTTGCCGACCTCCCGCTCGACGGAAAGGCGATCAGCCTAGAGGCCCAACGGATCGCGTGTCAGCGCCGTTGAGGCACGGTCACTCCGGTGCCGCCATCCGAGTGTCCGCGCCGCGACTGTTGTTGCGGGACACCCGCACCCGAGCCCCGACTTCCGCAGCGCGGCAGACAACGAACACTCAGGTGTCCGCGCCGCGGAAGTCCTCCGGCGAGACCGAGTCGAGGAATTCGCGGAACTTCTCGACCTCGTCCTCCTGCTCGTCGGGGATGACCAGGCCGCCTTCGGCGAGCACCGACTCCTCGGCGTGGATCGGCACGCCGACCCGCAGCGCCAACGCGATCGAGTCGCTTGGCCTCGCGGAAACCCGGACGTCACCGTCGAAAACCAGCTCCGCGAAGTAGGTGCCCTCCTGAAGGTCGACAATGCGAACCTGTTCGAGTTCGCGACCCAGTGCCGAGATCACGTCCTTGAGCAGGTCGTGGGTCAACGGTCGGGACGGGCGCACGCCCTGCTGCTCGATCGCGATGGCAGTAGCCTCGGCCTGCCCTATCCAGATCGGCAGGTACCGGTCACCGTCGGCTTCGCGCAGCAACAGGATCGGGCTGTTCGCGGGCAGCTCGACCCGGACTCCGACGACACGCATCTCGCTCATCGGGTATCGCCTCCCTCGGTGCGCACAACCGTGGCGTCCCCGCGCTCACGAGGATCCTCCATTGTCTTCCACGACGCTACCCGTCATGCGGAACCAATGCCCATCTGGTTCCGCTCCACTCGCGGAACAGTCGAGAACCGCGCCCAGCCAAGGGCTCCGCCCCGGCACCGGCATCAGCGGCCCAGAACACCGCGCAGTCCTGCCCGCACGAGAAGAGTGTGCAGGGCGACCGACAGCGACGCCAACTCGCCAGCGACCTCCTCGGCACGCCTGCGGGAGTCGGGATCGTGCCGCAAGGCCATCGGCGCCACAATCTGTCCCAGCAGTCCCAGCTCACGGTCAGCCGCCACGCGAAACGCGCGCAGGTGACGAGGCTCGATGCCGAACTCCGCCATTGCCATCACGACACGGGTAACCCGTACGGCGTCGCGGTCGTAGAACCCGGCCGCTCCCGGCCGGACCACACCACAGGTTTCCAGTTCGGCCAACATCGGTGCGCCAACACCGGTCTCGGCGAGCAGCTCCTCCCGGGTGATGCGCACGTCGTGGTCGCCCGAGAAATCCTCGGTGGCCGGCAGCCCGTCCACCGCGACGAGCGGCCGAGAAGATCGGGAACCCGGCATCATCGGTGCACTACCCCCATCGACCGCGTCCAGCTGCGCCTTGATCACCTTCAGCGGCAGATAGCGATCCCGCTGGGCAGCGAGCACGAACCGCAGCCGTGCGACGTCCGACGCGGTGAACTGCCGATAACCGGACGGTGTCCTCGCCGGGCACACCAGGCCTTCCGATTCGAGAAACCTGATCTTCGAGATCGTCACGTCAGGGAATTCGGACCGGAGCTGTGCAAGCACCGCCCCGATGCTCAACCTGTCGCGCTGTGGCCGCCCGGCCGAGGTCACGAGCCCTCCTGGCCTCCGGTTCCCGGGCCGGTGAGGAACACGAGGCGAAACTTGCCGATCTGTACCTCGTCGCTGTTGGCCAGCACCGCGTGGTCGACCGGCTCACGGTTGACGTACGTGCCGTTGAGGCTGCCGACGTCGATCACCAGGAACTCGCCGCCCTCCCGGCGGAACTCCGCATGCCGTCGTGACACGGTGACATCGTCGAGGAAGATGTCGCTGTCCGGGTGTCGGCCCGCACTGGTGGTGTCCCGGTCCAGCAAGAACCTCGACCCCGCGTTCGGACCGCGCTTGACCACCAACAACGCGGACCCGGCCGGCAACGCGTCGACACCGGCGACCGCCGGCTCGCCCGCGGGGGTCTCCGTGTCGGTGGAGAAGTCGGCCTTGAAGATCGTGGTCCGCTCCGGGGCCTGCTCCGGCGGAACGCCGGGCTCGTCATTCGCGCTCACCTGAGCTCGCCTCCTGCTGGTGGGTCCTTCGAGATAAGCCCAACCTACCGTGTCGGACCGGCCGCGCCCGGGGCGGCTCCCCAACCAGCCGAACATCTTGCGAAAGATCGACATCAGCCCTGGTCCACCAGTTCCCGGTAGTCCTCGGCGGCGAGCAGCCCATCTACCGCGGCCGGATCGGACACCGCCAGCTCGACCATCCAGCCCTTACCGTACGGATCGGAGTTGACCAGCTCCGGCTGCGCGTCCAACTCGTCGTTGCGGGCGGTGACCTCACCGGCCAACGGCGCGAAGAGGTCGGACACGCTCTTGGTGGACTCCACCTCACCGAGCGTCTGGCCGGCCGCCACGTCTTCGCCGATCTCAGGCAGCTGGACGAACACGACGTCACCGAGCTGCTGCTGGGCGTAGTCAGTGATGCCGATGCGCACCACGTCGGCATCCACTCGCGCCACCCACTCGTGCTCGCGGGTGTACCTCAGATCCTCGGGAACCACGTGATGAGCCTTCCTTCTCCCTGGTCACCTCGACCAGGCCGAGCATGGGACGGGTCGAGCATAGGGACGACCCTGGCAGCCGAGCCGGCCGCACCGCTGGTGTACCGCAGCAGCGTGCCGAGATCGTGATCTAGGCGTTGCCGTCTCGGACTCGACGCCGCACGGCCGCGGCGGTCTGTGTCACGTAGAGCGCCCCGGACCACAGGTGCACCCCGGCTCCCCAGAAGGCGCATCCGTAGCCGATCGGCGCCGCGATCATGGCCGCTGTCGATCCACCCTGGGCCAGCAACAGCAGAGGAAGCGCGTAGAGCAAGCAGAACGTGGCCGCCTTGCCGATGTAGGTGACCTCCGGCGGCCCGTAGCCGGCGCGCCGCAGGACCGCGATGCAGCCGACGACCACCACGTCTCTGGCCAGGATGGCCGCGACGAACCACCAGGGCAGGATACCTCTGATCACGAAGGCGACGCAGGTGGCCAGGATGTAGCAGCGGTCAGCGAGCGGGTCGAGCATCGCGCCCAGCCGGCTGGCCTGGTTCAACCACCGCGCCAGCTTGCCGTCCAGCCAGTCGGTGATCGCGGCGACGGCGAGGACCACGATCGCCAGCGCGTCCAGCCTGGGTCCCAGCAGCAGCCACAGGAACAGGGGGACTCCGGCCAACCGGAGCACGCTGAGGACGTTGGGCACAGTCAGAACCCGATCTGACCGCGCGTACCTTCGCAGCCGCGTCTCACCAGCCGTGACGACCACATCCCCTCCCACAGGTCCGGGCCGACCTCACAGGCAAAGCCTGCCACACGCCGCCCGGACCGCCGATGGGTCAGCGGGTGCGGGTCCAGCCCCTCGACTGTAGTTCGGCGCCGGTGAAGGAGCGGGGACGGCCGCGGTCGTCGACACCGACCCACCGTGCTCTGCCGTGGATGCCCTCGAGCACGTAAGCGTGGCCACGGCTCCACACCACGCTGCAGGGGACCGTGGGAAGAGACCCGGCGGGAACCGAAACACTGGGAAGGGGACCCGTGGGCAGCGTCCTCTGCCGCACGGGAGCGGATGCCTTGGCTGTTGTCACTGCCTCGACCATGGCGTTCATGTCTGACTGATTCCTCCGTCATGGGGGTGCGCCTGAGACGGATGTCTGCTCGTGGCCGTCTCCTGGTTGCGGTGCGTCACCCCGCAACGCCAATTGTTCGGCCGTTCCGGGGATCGGTCCAGTCGATCCCCGTTCCGCGCGCCTATCGGATGTCTGGCGTCGCCCAGCTGCGAGGTGGGGCACATGATCGACTCGCCGTCATCTACCGTTCGGCGCAAGCCTCCTACCGATCGTCGCCGACTCCGGTCGTTCGGTCGGTATTCGCTTTACGGCCACAGCGGCCGGGCGGATCCCGCTCGGCCGGCCGGCCCGGCCCGAGGAGGTGGCTGGCGCGCTCTCCTGGCAGCTCTCGGCTGACGCGTTCTACACCACCGGCGCGGTCCTGCGGGTGGCCGGTGGGCTGTGAACGGTCTGACGGCGCCAGCCGGAATACCCGCACCGGGCGACCAGGTTGGGGTCGGACATGACGACCGTGGGATTGATCAGCGGCGGAAACATCAGCGGCAGTGGCCGCCCTGGCTACGACGCCGTCGACGTGGGCGGCCCGCCGAAGGCCGGCGCGGCTTTCCCTGTGACGGGCTCGACCGCCCGGTGTCCCCTGTGCCTTCGGGACGGTATCGCGGTGGACTGGCCGTTGTAGTGGACTGGGGCCCTTTCGGCGTACGAGACTGACCGCCATGAAGGCGTTGGTGAAAGCGGCGGCGGCACCGGGGTTGACGCTCACGGAGGTGCCAGAACCCGCCGTCGGCCCCGGTGACGTGCTGGTACGCGTCCTGCGAACCGGAATCTGCGGCACCGATCTGCATATCGACGCGTGGGACGACTGGGCGGCCCGCACCGTCAGCACACCGCTGGTGGTCGGGCACGAGTTCGTCGGCGAGGTGGTGCGGACCGGCGCGTCGGTCACCGGGGTCCGCGTCGGCGACCTGGTCAGCGGCGAGGGTCATCTGGTGTGCGGCTGCTGCCGCAACTGCAAGGCCGGCCGACGGCACCTGTGCGCCAACACGCGGGGACTCGGCGTGCACAGCGACGGCGCGTTCGCCCAGTACACCGTGCTGCCCGAACAGAACGCCTGGGTGCACCGCGCTCCGGTCGACCTCGACATCGCCGCGATCTTCGATCCGCTCGGCAACGCGGTGCACACCGCGCTGTCCTTCCCGGTCATCGGCGAGGACGTGCTGATCACCGGCGCCGGCCCGATCGGGATCATGGCGGCCGCGGTAGCCAAGCACGCCGGTGCGCGGCACGTCGCCATCACCGATGTCAGCGAGCACCGCCTGGACCTGGCCCGCAAGGTCGGCGTTGACCTCGCGCTGAACGTCTCCCGGACCCCGATCGCGCAGGCTCAGGCCGAACTCGGCATGTCAGAGGGCTTCGACATCGGCATGGAGATGTCCGGTGAGCCGAGCGCGTTGCGGGAGATGATCGCCAACATGGCCCACGGCGGCCGGATCGCGATGCTGGGGCTGCCGTCGGCGGAGTTCTCGGTCGACTTCAGCAGCGTTGTGCTCAAGATGTTGCACATCAAGGGTATTTACGGCAGGGAGATGTTCGAGACGTGGTATTCGATGTCGGTACTGCTGCAGGCCGGCCTCGACCTCAGTCCAGTGATCACCCACCGGTTCAGCTATACAGAGCACGAGCACGCCTTCGCCATCATGCGTGCCGGGCACTGCGGCAAGGTCATTCTCGACTGGACGGAGAGCTGATGTACGGCGCGATGCGCGAAGGCCTGCTTGCCACCCTCGCCGAGATCCGTGCGGCTGGGCTGTATAAGGCGGAGCGAGTGATCGCCAGCCCGCAGAACGCCAAGGTGCGGGTCGGCAACGGTGATCGGGTGCTCAACTTCTGCGCCAACAACTATCTCGGCCTCGCCGATCACCCGACGCTGATCAACGCGGCACATCAGGCGCTGGACAGGTGGGGGTATGGCATGGCGTCCGTACGCTTCATCTGCGGCACCCAGCGACCCCACGTCGAACTGGAGGCCCGCCTCTCGGAGTTTCTCGGCACCGAGGACACGATCCTGTACAGCTCGTGTTTCGACGCCAACGGCGGGCTGTTCGAGACGCTGCTCGACAATCGCGACGCGGTGATCTCCGACGAGCTCAACCACGCTTCGATCATCGACGGCGTGCGGCTGTGCAAGGCTCGCCGGCTGCGCTACCGCAACCGGGACATGGCCGACCTGGAACGCCAGCTTGTCGAGGCCGCCGACGCCCGCTACCGAGTGATCGCCACCGACGGCGTGTTCTCCATGGATGGTTACTTCGCCCCGCTCGACCAGATCTGCGAGTTGGCCGAACGGTATGACGCACTGGTCGTCGTCGACGACTCGCACGCGGTGGGCTTCACCGGCCCGACCGGTCGTGGCACGCCGGAGCTATACGGGGTCGTCGACCGGGTGGACGTGGTCACTGGCACACTCGGCAAGGCGCTCGGGGGGGCCAGCGGCGGCTACGTGTCCGGCCGTGCCGAGATCGTTGAGATGCTGCGCCAGCGCTCCCGCCCGTACCTGTTCTCCAACTCGCTCGCACCGTCGATCGCCGCGGCCACCCTCGCCGGGCTCGACCTGTTGAGCTCGTCCGGCGATCTGCTGCGCAGGCTCAGGGAGAACACCGCGTTGTTCCGGCGGAGGATGACCGAGGAGGGTTTCGACCTGCTGCCCGGCGAACACCCGATCATTCCCGTCATGATCGGCGATGCGGCCGCGGCCAGCGCGATGGCCGACGCACTGCTCGAACAGGGCATCTACGTGATCGGTTTCTCCTACCCGGTGGTACCGCACGGAAAGGCCCGCATCCGCACCCAGATGTCCGCCGTGCACGCGACCGAGGACGTCCACCGGGCGGTGGACGCCTTCGTGGTCGCGAGGAGCAAGATGGCCAGCCTGGTCAGGCACGAGGAAGGATGAATCAGGTGAGCGAGATCCGACGGGTTGGTGTCGTCGGCTGTGGACTGATGGGGTCGGGCATCGCGGAGGTCTGCGCACGGTCTGGACTCGATGTCCTCGTCAGCGAGGTGGCACCGGAGGCCCTGCGGGCGGGACAGGACCGACTCACGACGTCGCTGGCGAAGGGCGTGGCCAGGGGCAAGCTGTCGGCCGAGGAGCGCGACGCCGCGCTGAGCCGGCTTCGCTTCACCACCGATCTCGGTGAGTTCGCCGACCGGGAGCTCGTGATCGAGGCCATCGCCGAGAACGAGCAGGTCAAGTCCGAGGTCTTCGCCACCCTGGACAAGACCGTCACCAGCCGGGAGGCGATTCTCGCGTCCAACACCTCCTCGATTCCCATCGCGCGACTGGGCACGGCGACGTCCCGGCCGGACCACGTGATCGGGATTCATTTCTTCAACCCGGTCCCGGTGCTCAACCTGGTCGAACTGGTGCCGTCGCTGCTGACGAGCGAGCTCACCGCGACGCGGGCGGCCCGGTTCGCCACCCAAACCCTGGGCAAGGAGGTCATCACCGCCAAGGACCAGGCCGGTTTCGTGGTCAACGCGCTGCTGATCCCCTATCTGCTCGCGGCCATCCGGATGGTGGAGTCGGGTGTGGCTTCGACCGAGGACGTCGACGCCGGCATGGTCCTCGGCTGCGCGCATCCGATGGGCCCGCTGCGGCTGGCGGACCTGATCGGCCTTGACACCACCAAGGCCATCGCCGAGTCGATGCACGCCGAGTTCAAGCAGCTGGCCTATGCCACGCCCCCGCTGCTGTCGCGGATGGTCGACGCCGGCCTGCTCGGCAGGAAGGTCGGCCGCGGCTTCTACGACTACTCCGGCTGACAGTCCGCGTTCCCGGCCGGTGCTCCGTCGCGAGCCGTCACTTGCGGCGCAGGTGGATGGTGTCGAGCAGGTCGGGCACTAGTGCCGCCTGCGCCGGGTCGGTGATGGTCGTCGCCGTCACCGGGACCATCAGCCACGGCTGCCGCAGACCAAGCAGCGGAGAATAGGCCGGCACGAATCCCTGGTCGTGCAGCCAGAGAGCGAAGTCGGTGGACAGGGTGCCCCGCTCGTCGACCGCGGCCGTGCCGTGCCAGGGCAGCAGGGCCGAGCCGCCGAGACCGGAGAAGCCCACCCGTCCCGGCGACGGCATGCTCACCGTCAGCCGCACGTTGTGTCCGAACAACTCCTCGTAGCCCAGTTCGCGGTCGGTCAACGCGGCCGAAAGGTAGCGAATGGTGTCCTCCCATGCCTGCCGCAGCACCTGTCGCCGGCAGGACAGCACCTCCGGCGGCACCGTGGGGTCCTCGACCCGATACGGATCGGAGTACACCGCCTTGGACCAGGCAACGCGGTCCTTGCCCTGGGGGAGCGGCACGGCCACCGAGTGCAGGATGGAGCGGAACATGTCCCGGAAGTTCAGTCCGTCACGACCGGGATCCAGTTCGGCCGCCCTGGCCAGCGTCGCCACCGGGTCTCGGGTGATGTCCAGGCCGTCGAAGGACTTGTGGTAGACCCGCTGGTAGTACTCGACGAGGATCGTGCGTTCCTCGGGAAGTGAGGGTCCGATCCGTCTACACGCCGCCTCGTCGATGTCGGTGAACTCCAGAAAGTCCTGCGCACCAACCAGATTGCGGTACTGGTTGAGTTTGCGCAGGTAGGAATCAACGACATGGGGCGGGCGCGGGCGGAAGTGGTGCCCGTCGGTGAGCACGGTCACGCGCAGACCCGGCGGATACAGCTGGCGCACGGTGTGGTGGAGTTCGCGCAACCGCACCAGAACGCCCAGTTCGGCCAGGTCGGGCAGGGGCCCGGCGGCCTTGAGCCCGCTCTGGCTCTGCTTGACGGGGAACCCGGGGAGTACGGCCTGGATCGGAGCGCCGACCCGCAGGAACGGCATCAGGTCCCGCAGCGCCATCCGCGGCGTGTAGGTGGACCGGGCACCGCGGTGGAACTGCTTGCGCAGCAACACGTGGTGCACGAGGAGCGCGGTGCGCTTGTGGCGGTCGGACTCCTCGGCCAGGGTGGCACCGAGCTGCTCGGACACCCCGGCGGCGGTCCGTTCCGCGCTGGTGTCGGCGTCGGCCACCAGTCGGTCGATGATCCGTCGAGACTGTTGCAGGGACAGGCGCACCGCGTGGCCACGTGTGGACAGTCCGGCCGAGAGCTCGGCCACCTGAAGTTCGGCGATCGAGTGGGTATGCGACAACGCGGCGACCGGCGTGCTGCGGCGGCCGCGGGGCAACCGCTCGAAGGTGGCCACCAGCGGAGCGCCGTCCGGGGGCGGACAGCCGGGAATCCGGTCGCTGGCGAACCCGGGGGCTTCCACGGCCACGACCATCGCGTCGGGGTAGGCGGCGGCGAGGGCCTGCCGGTTCTCGGTCAGGTCATCGAACACGGCGACCACGTCCCGGTCGCCGAGCCGGCGCAGGTTCTCGATCTTCAGTTCGGCGATGGGGCGGACCCGGTCGTCAGGCAGGGTGAGCAGCCGCACATGTCCGAGGCCGCCCCTGGCGAGCACGGCCGACGTGTGCACCCGAACCCGGTCCCGGCGGCCGGTGTTGAACACGACTTCGCCACCGGCGTCTTCGACATCGCGGACGAAGCGGACGAGTCCGGGGGCGAGCGAGTCCGAGCGCAGTCTTTCCCAGGGACGGTGGAAGGCCGGACAGAACTCGGCGTGCACCTCGTCCCACCGCACGTCTGGGTAGCGGCCGGCCACCCCCGACAGCTCCAGGAAACGGTC
>JAFAZC010000042.1 GCA_019239965.1 Kutzneria sp.
CGTTCAGCGTCGACGCGGCGATGCTGGCCGACATGACGCGTCTTCCCGGCCAGCACAAGCACATCGCGATGGTGCCCCAGTGGGACCTTCTCGACCTGCTTGCCGAGGCAGCCGAGCGGGAACCAACATTCACCCTGCGGATGAGCACCGAGGCGACCGGACTGATCCGCCGCGGCATCAGGGTCACCGGCGTGCGGTATCGCACCGCAGACGGCAGAAGCGGCGAACTTCACGCCAGCCTCGTCGTCGCGTGCGACGGTAGGAGTTCGATGCTGCGGAAGCAGAGCGGGCTGCGCACAAGATCATGGCGGGTACCCATGGACGCGTGGTGGTTCCGGGTGCCGCGCGAGGAAGGCGATCCGCGAGGCCTCACCGGCAGCATCGGCCGTGGTCGGATGGTGGCGATGATCGACAGAGGGGACTACTTCCAGGTCGCCTTCATGATCAAGAAGGGTACCGACCGCGAGTGGCGGGCCCGTGGCCTGCAGGCGTTGCGGGACAGCGTCCGCGAACTCGCGCCCTGGCTGGCGGACCGGGTTGACGCCGTCTCCTCGCTGGACGACGTCAAGCTGTTGAGTGTCGAGCTCAACCGGCTGCCGAAGTGGTACCGCGGCGGCCTGCTGTGCCTCGGTGACGCCGCGCACGCCATGTCGCCGATCGGCGGGGTCGGAATCAATCTCGCCGTCCAGGACGCGGTGGCCGCCGCCAGGTTGCTCGCCGCACCACTGCGGGAGGGCAGGGTCACCCAGCGCGCCCTCGCGAAGGTACAACTGCGCCGCTGGCTGCCAACCGTGGTGACCCAGGGTCTGCAGCGAATCATTCACGCCAAGGGCATCGAGCCGGCGCTGCGCGGCACGTTCGACTCCAGCGGCAACGGCCGCGCCCCGCTGGCGCTCCGACTCCTGTCCCGCTTCCCGGCGTTGCAGGTGATTCCCGCCTACCTCGTGTCGATCGGGATCCTGCCGGAACGTGCGCCACGTTTCGCCAGGCGCGCGGCGTCCCACTAGCCGCTGATCACGGACCACCAACCACGGTGTTGGTCAGCGTGCCGATGCCTTCCACGCTGACCGACACGGTCTGGCCCGCCGTCATCGGCCCGACGCCGGCGGGCGTCCCGGTCAGGACCACATCCCCGGGCAGCAGCGTCATCGCATGGGAGATCCAGGCGATGAGTTCACCGACGCCGTGCACCAACTCCGAGGTCCGGCAGTCCTGCCGTGTTTCGCCGTCCACCTCGGTGCGCAGCTCGAGGTCCGCCGGATCCAGACTGGTCTCGATCCACGGGCCGAGCGGGCAGAACGTGTCGTGGCCCTTCGCCCTTGTCCACTGGCCGTCGGCCTGCTGCTGGTCGCGCGCGGTGACATCGTTGGCGATGGTGTATCCGAGGATGACCGAACGGGCGTCTTCGACCTTGACGTCCTTTGCCGGCACGCCGCCGATGACCACGGCGAGCTCACCTTCGTAGTCGACCCTTGCCGAGTCGGCGGGCAGCACGATGTCCGCACCGGGACCGATCACCGAGGTCGAGGGCTTGAGGAAGATCACCGGATCGACCGGTGCCTCACCCCCCATCTCCCTTGCGTGGTCGGCGTAGTTCTTGCCCACACAGACCACCTTGGAGGGCCGAATCGGCGCGAGCAGCTCGACTGAGGCCAGCGGCCAGGTGCGTCCGGTGAAGGTGGGATCGACAAACAGCGACGTGCCGAGTTCGGCGGCGATCAGGCTGTCCGGTTCGCCGCCGATGGCGACGAAGGACGCGCCTTCGGAGTGGGAGATACGAGCCAAGCGCACGGGTGCCGACTCTACGACCACGCTCACCGAGGCTCGACAGCAGTCGCCCGCGCGATTGATCAGGCACCAATTATTAACCAAGCGTTCCATATTGAACTACACTTCCTCATTGATACATCAATAAAAATTGACTAATAATGGACCGATCGATCAAATTTGGAGGCGTCGTGGTGACCAGAAGAGCACTGCTCGCCACCGGGGCGGCGACGGCGGCCCTCGCGGCCACGGGTGGCCAAGCGTCTGCCGCATCCCCGGCCCCGACGGACCGTGCGCTCGCCGAGTCGCTACCGGGAGATTTCCGCAGTGGCTACGCGGAGGCCAACGGAACACGGCTGCACTACGTTTCCGGCGGCGAGGGCAGTCCGCTCGTGCTGCTTCCGGGATGGCCGCAGACCTGGTGGCAATTCCGCAAGATCATGCCAGCGCTCGGCGAACGGCACCGGGTGATCGCGGTCGACCTGCGCGGAATGGGCGGCTCGGCGAAGCCGGCGGCCGGATACGACAAGAAGACCATGGCCACCGACATCGTCGACCTGGCACGCACACTCGGATATGACCGTGTCGATGTCGCAGGACACGACATCGGCGCCATGGTCGCGTTCAGCATGGCCGCCAACCACCCTGGCTCGGTCGGAAAACTGTCCCTGCTTGATGTCACGCACCCGGATGAAGGCCTCTACCAGTTGACCCTGCTGCCTCGACCGGGCCAGTCGTTCTACCTGTGGTGGTTCGCCTTCAATCAGGTCACCGGTCTGCCCGAGCAACTGCTAACTGGCCGGTCGAGGCCGCTGATCGACTGGCTGTACGGGTACATGCTGCACAACCCCGGGGCCGTTGACGAGAGCGCCAGAACCGTCTACGCGCAGGCGTACTCGACTCCCGACGCGATCCGCGGCGGCAATGGCTGGTATCAGGCGTTCGGTCAGGACATCATCGACAGCAAGACCTACAGCAAGCTGACGCTGCCGTCTCTGGTACTGGCCTCGGCAACCAACCACGACTACCTCGCCGACACGGTGTCTCGCCAGTGCGCCAACTACCGATTGGTCACGATCGACAACACCGGCCATTACCTCACCGAGGAGCAACCAGAGGCCGTGGTCGCGGAGCTGACGGCGTTCTTCGGCTGATCACCGGTGCCGCCGAGGCGGACGCGCATGGCCTTGTGGGCCAGCGCGTCACACAATGCGAGCCAACTGGCTTCAACGATGTTGCCGTGCACTCCGACAGTCACCCACTCGTCGCCGCCATCGGTGGACTCGACGAGAACTCTGGTCACCGCGTCGGTTCCAGGATGCTCGGTGAGGATCCGCACCTTGTAGTCGGCGAGTTCGACGGTGGCCAGCCACGGCAGGTGTGGCAGCAAAGCCCTGCGCAGCGCGGCATCCAGAGCGTGCACCGGGCCGTTGCCCTCGGCGGTCGCGATCACCCGCTCGGCCCCGACGTGCACCTTGACCGTCGCCTCGGACACGATTTCGCCGTCCTTACGGTGGTCGAGCACAACTCGGTAGGACTCGAGCACGAACGGCGGGGAGTCCATCTCGGACAACTCAGTCCTCAGCAGCAACTCGAGAGAGGCGTCGGCCGCTTCGAACGACCAGCCTTTCGCCTCCAGCTCCTTAATCCGCGCCACGGCACCACTCACCGCCTCCGGCCGGTTCGCTAGGTCGAGCCCGAGCTCACGTCCCTTGAGCTCGACGCTCGACCGGCCGGCCATCTCGGTGACGAGCACCCGCATGCCGTTGCCGACATCGGCGGGATCGATGTGGTTGTACAGCTTCGGGTCCACCTTGATCGCGCTCGCGTGCAGCCCCGCCTTGTGTGCGAAAGCCGACGCACCGACATAGGCCTGGTGGGCATCGGGGGCGATGTTCGCGATCTCCGCGAGCGCATGGCTGACACGCGTCAGTTCAGGCAGCGCGCCGGCGGGAAGCACCGGTCTGCCCAGTTTGGTCACCAGGTTCGCGATCACGGCGAACAGGTCGGCGTTGCCGGCCCGTTCACCGTAGCCGTTGGCGGTGCACTGGACGTGGCTCGCACCGGCCTGCACCGCGGCGACGGTATTGGCCACCGCACACGAGGTGTCGTCCTGACAGTGGATGCCAATTCTGAACCCGGTCCTGGCCCGCACGTCGGCCACGGTCTCGGCGAGCGGAAGGGGAAGCTGGCCACCGTTGGTATCGCACAACACGGCCACGTCGGCCCCGGAGTTCACCGCGGACTCGAGCACGCTCAGCGCGTAGTCCGGGTCGTTGGCGTATCCGTCGAAGAAGTGTTCCGCGTCGAGGAAGACCCTGCGCCCGGCGGCGACGAGGTACCGGACGGTGTCGGCGACCATCGCGAGGTTCTCCTCGACGTCGGTACGCAGTGCCAGTTCGACGTGGCGACGGTCGGACTTGGCGACCACTGTCACCACCGGCGCCTCGGCCTCGATCAGGGCACGAACCTGGCGGTCCCGGTCGACACGCACACCCGCCTTCCTGGTGGCTCCGAACGCCACCAGCACGGCATGCCGCGGCCGGAACTCCCCGGCCGCCGCCCTGGCGAAGAACTCGGTGTCCTTGGGGAGGGCGCCGGGCCAGCCGCCTTCGATGAAGCCGACCCCGAGGCCGTCGAGCAGCCGCGCGACAGCGAGTTTGTCGGTGACCGAGTAGGCGACGCCTTCGCGCTGGGCGCCGTCCCTCAGTGTCGTGTCGTACACATGGAAACTGTCACCGAGCGGCGTGTCGGTCGGGCTTGTGCGGATCACGGGTCTGCTCCTGGCGTTGGGGAACGGCGACGGCGAGGCGGCATTGTGGACGACCGGGAAAAACAAAAAGACCCCTTGCGAAGGCAAGAGGTCCGCGCACCGGGTGCTCTCGGCAGTGCTACCCGGCGCGCTCGGCGATAATGTTCACGATGTGGAGTGCCACGCGGCTCATAGTGCCATGTCATGCGCACGCGTGGCCAATCCGCAGACGTGGCTTCCCACTGGGCGGGAAGCCTCGACGCCGTGTTCCCGACGACCGGGCGACATGTGCCCGGTGTCGAGCCTCCGCACCTCAGACGTTGGAGCGCACGTTGGAGGACACCAGTGCCGCTAGCCGATCTCCGATCGCGTAGGTCGCCCCAGGTGAGGTGTAATCCCTGGTCGCCAGGTCGAAGGCCACCGAAGCCTCGATCCGTCTGGCCGCCTCCTGCTCACCGAGGTGGTCCAGCATCAGGGCCACCGACAAGACCGCGGCGGTCGGATCGGCGATGCCCTGTCCGGCGATCGTGGGCGCGCTGCCGTGCACCGGCTCGAACATGCTCGGGTTGCGCCGGGTCACGTCCAGGTTGCCGCTTGCCGCAAGGCCGATGCCGCCGGTCACCGCCGCGGACAGGTCGGTGAGGATGTCACCGAACAGGTTGTCCGTCACGATCACGTCGAATCGACCGGGGTCGGTCACCATGTGGATGGTCGCCGCGTCGACGTGCTGGTACGCCACGGTGACTTCGGGGTGCAGCAGCGAGACCTCCTCGACAACCCTGGACCACAGCGAGCCGGCGTGGGTGAGCACGTTGGTCTTGTGCACCAGGGTCAGGTGCCGGCGGGGACGGTTGGCCGCCCTCGCGAAGGCGTCGCGGACCACCCGGTCGA
>JAFAZC010000087.1 GCA_019239965.1 Kutzneria sp.
CGAGCCGCCGCCGCCAGCTGCTGAGCTTCGTGGTTGTCGGCGGAGGGTTCGCGGGAACGGAGCTGGTCGCTGAGCTGTTCGACCTGGTACACGGCGTCCTGCCATTCTATCCGGGCATCCATCCGGACGATCCGCGGTTCGTTCTGGTGCACTCCGGGACCGGCATTCTGCCGGAGCTGCCGGCCGAACTGGGCGATTACGCACTGGCCAAGCTGCGCAACCGTGGCATCCAGTTCCGGCTGGGCACCCGGGTGGCCGCGGCCAGGGAGTCCGTGGTCCAACTCAATGACGAAACCGAGATCGGCGCCGGAACCCTGGTGTGGACGGCCGGAAATCGGCCGGTGCCACTCGCCGGCCTCGATCCGGTACTGGAGGCGGACGCGGCCCTGCGGGTACGAGGCGAACGCGGAATCTGGGCCGTGGGCGACTGCGTCCGGATACCCGATCCGGACAACCCCGGCAAGTACCATCCGGCCACCGCGCAGCACGCGCTGCGGGAAGGCAAGGCCGTGGCGAACAACATCGTCGCCGAGATCAGCGGCGCCCGGCCGGAGCCCTTCCGATTCCGCACACTGGGCATCCTGGTGGCACTCGGACATCGCACCGCGGTCGCTGACCTGCGCGGGCGACGCTTCTACGGACTGGCAGCCTGGCTGCTGTGGCGCGGGATATATCTGGGCAAGTTGCCGGGAACCGAGAAGAAACTGCGAGTGCTGGGCGACTGGCTGCTCGACCTGGCGTTCCGACGCGACATCGTGCACACCGGGCCGGCTCTGACCACGCCGGCCGACAGCGTCCCTGATTCGTCAGCGACGGCACGGATCCCGGCGGGGGAGGGACGCCGATGACGACTGGTGCGCCACCCGCTGTCTTGCCGCTCTCCGATGCCGCTCGGCGAGGAGCGCTGGCCGGCTTGGCAGGCGGCCTGGTGTTCGGTGCGGCAATGCTGCGTCTGGGGATGCTGCCGAACGCGGCGGCGATCATCCGCCTGTCGTCACCCGTTGCCGGCTTCGTGGTGCACATGCTGATCGCGGCGCTGGTCGGGGCGGGCTTCGGGATTCTCGTGATGCGCCAGCGCGCGGGTGCCGGTGAACTGCTGTTCTGGGGGCTGTGTTACGGCGCGCTGTGGTGGCTGCTGGGCGCGCTCACGCTCTACCCGGTGCTGACTGGTGAACCAGTCGAGTGGGGTGTTTCCGCTGCCCGGATGGCGTTTCCGAGCTTGGTCGGCCACCTGTTGTACGGCGCGACCGTGGGCCTCACGCTGGCCCGGTTGCGGTCGGAACTTGTACCCGCGACTCGACGCGGCGAGCGCGGGATGGGCGGCCGGCTGATGCACGGCGGGCTGGCCGGGGTGCTGGCCACCACCGTGGTGTCGCTGGCCGTGCCCGGTTGGCGTGCCATGGAGGCGTTCACGGTGGCCACGCCGTGGCGGTGGTTGGCGCTCGTGCTCCTCGGTGCCGTCATCGGCGCTGGTTATCCGCTGCTGTTCACCAGCAGGGTGCAGGGAGCGGGTCCGGCACTGATCCGCGGTGTCTGCTATGGCTTCCTGTGCTGGCTCGTGGTCGGGCTGACGTTGCCTCCGTTGCTGTCGAAGGGGTCGCTGGACTGGTCCGCGGTCGCCGCCCGGTCAACCGCCGGCCTGATGCCGGGCTATCTGCTCGCGGGCGCCGGCATCGCCGTGATCATCGTGGCCTCCGGTGGTCTGGTGCGGATGTTGTTCGCCGACAACGTCCGCAGGCTGGCGGCCGAAGGCGCTGGCGTCCGTAGCGTCCGGGCCATCGGCCATGGAATGCTGGCCGGAATCGCTGGCGGTGTCGTCTTCACGCTGGTGCTGCTGCCGATCGACGTGCTGCCCGTGGTGGCTCGACTGGTCGGCACTGGCTCCCCGGCGGTCGGGCTGCTCGTGCACATGCTGATCGCCCAGGCGGTTGGCATCAGCTTCACCCTGTTGTTCCACCGACACAGCGTCGACACGGCCAGTGCTGTCGGCTGGGGTGCCAGCTATGGATTCTTCTGGTGGGTGCTCGGCCCGCTCACGCTGATGCCATTGCTGCTTGGGGTGAGTCCGCAATGGAATAGCCAGGTGCTGGCCGCTTCCTTTCCCTCGCTGGTCGGCCATCTCTGCTACGGAGTGGTCGTCGGTATCACCATCCACCGGCTGGAGCTGCGCGCCAGCCCGTGGTGGTTGCCGCGCAGCGAATTACAGTCGGACCATCTGCGTAGACATCGCGAACAGCTCCTCGGTTCCGCTCCAGCGTTGTGGGCACTCACCGTGCTGATCGCGATGCTGATCCCGTTGATTCTCGACGTCACCTCGACGTGATTGGCCGGGACGGGAGCGGTATTCGGTGTTGCGTCGATTGCGCAACGCGACACACAGGCGAGGTTTCCGTCATGCGGAACTCCTTTGCGCCCACGTCGATGACCGACTCATCACGTTGATCCGCAGTGCCTCGCGGTGCGCGACCTGGCAGTCATGTCCTCACCCACTGTCACGGCGAGCGCCGATATTGCGCAGCTGGCCAGCGTCACTCCCGACCGGTCAGGCCGTCACACGTCCGCGGTCCAGACCGGCTCACCCCGCACAAAGGTCAGTTCCACGCGCGCTTCCCCGATCTGCTCGGACGGCACTGTCCGGATGTCCCGGTCGATGACGGCGAAGTCCGCCGGGTGACCGACCTCGATCTGGCCGCGGCTGTCGTCGTGCATGAGATAGGCCGAGCCCGCGGTGTACGCCCGCAGCGCCGCGTCCACCGAGAGCTCCTCGCCCATCCCTAGGGGCGGCCCGTCCGAGCCGGGTTCGCGGCGGTTCACCGCGACATGGAGAGCGGCGAGTGGGTTGGGCGTGCTCACCGGCCAGTCCGAACCCGCCGCCAGCCGCGCGCCGGCTCGGGCCAGACTGCCGAACAGGAAGTGCCAGCCGGCTCGCTCCGGCCCGACCCACCGGACCATCCGATCGAAGTACTCATCCCGGTATGCCCACAGCATCTGCAGATTGGCGGTGAGGTCCAGCTCGGCGAACCGGGGCAGGTCGACCGGGTCGATCATGTTCAGGTGCGCGATGTGGTGCCGGTTCCCGCGGTGTCCGTTGGCCGCCCGAGCGGCCGCGAACGCGTCAAGGGACTCGCGCACAGCGCGGTCGCCGATAGCGTGGATGTGCACCTGGAAGTCGGCGGCATCCAGAGCGGTCACCACCGCCGCGAGGTGAGCCGGGGCGAGGTGGGACAGTCCGGTGTTCGTCCCCGGGCGGCCGTCGGCGTCCAGATAGGGTGCGCCGAGTGCCGCGGTGAAGTTCCCCACCACCCCGTCCTGCAGGATCTTCACCGTCCGCGCGGTGAAGCCGCCCACCCCGCCTGATCGGGACCGGGCCACCTGCTCCCGCCGTTGGAGCAGGTCGGGGATCTGCTCCAACCCACGCGCGCGATCCCACCACAGCGCGCCGGTGACCTGGGCACGCAGCCGCCCGGACTGTTCCAGTGCGCAGTACGCCTCAGTGGCGTCGACCACGCCGGCGTAGTTCCCGAGAATCGCATCCTGCCACCCGGTCACCCCCAAGGAGAACAGGTATTCCTGTACAGCAAGCAGCGCGTCCTCGATGTCGGCCTGGGTAGGGGTAGGCGTCAGACGCTCGACGAGAATCATCGCGCCCTCGTGCAACACACCGGTCGGTGTGCCGTCAGGGTCGCGCTCGACGTGTCCGTTCGGCGGATCCGGGCTGGCCGCGGTGATACCGGCGAGTTCCAGTGCGCGGCTGTTGACCCAGGCGCTGTGGTGGCCACCGCTCATCAAAAACGCCGGGCGGTCATCGACCAGTCGGTCAAGCAGGGCGCGGGTGGGCAGCTGCTCGTCGAACATGTCGACACGCCAGCCGCCACCGGTGATCCATGGTCGGTCTGTGGTCGCGGCGTAGTCGCGGATCACTGCTGCCACGTCGGCGAGTTCGGCGCACCCGCTCAGGTCACACGAGGCCTGCTCCAGGCCGGCTTGGCCGGGATGGACGTGTGCGTCGATGAAGCCTGGAGTGACCAGCCGGCCGGCCAGATCGATGAACTGGGTCCGTGGTCCCGCGTGCTGGAGCACCTCGGCGTCGCCGCCCACCGCGACCACCGTTCCGGCGTGGACGGCCATCGCGGTGGCCGCCCGGGTGGTTCCGAAGATCGCACCGGAGTGGAGGATGAGATCGGCGGAATGTGTCGTTGTCATTACTCCCCCACAGGGCATTCTCGACCGCACGACGAAGGCGACGTTTCGATGCCGCAGATGAGTACGACACACTGTCGCCAGCATCCAGATGCCCGACTCGCCGTCCGGCAGAGTAGTCGGTGCCGGTCAGGCGTGTAACGGGCCGCCGTTGCTGTTTCTGGTGTACAGAAAAAATTGTGCGGAGACGACCATGCAGACATGCTTCGCAAACAATGAGAACCAGCCACGGGAGAACTACCGCTGCCGACGCGGCCGCCGGTTCAGTTGATGACTTGCGGTCTGTCGACACGACTGTGGCCGAAGCCGCGCGAGTAGCCGACACGGCGGCGCGCCGTGCGGGTGTCACGATCCGCCAGCTCAGTGATGTGGACGACTTCCGCGCGACCTGTCGGCTCTTCGCCGACATATGGCAGCCCGACCCGAGCGAACCGCCGACCACCGCGGAGTTGCTCCGCGCGCTGACCGCAGCGGGCAACTACGTTGCCGGCGCGTTCGATGGCGACGAGCTGGTCGCCGCCTCCGTTGGCTTCTTCGGCCCGCCTACGGACAAGGCGATGCACAGCCACATCGCTGGTGTGTCCACTCGGGCGCGCGGAAGGAACGTGGGGTTCGCGCTCAAGGTGCATCAGCGCGCGTGGGCGATGCGGCGCGGTGTGTCCACGATCTCTTGGACATTCGACCCGTTGGTTCGCCGCAACGCCTACTTTAACGTGTCCAAACTCGCGGCTGTGCCGGTCGAGTACCGGCCCAACTTCTACGGTGGTGTGCTCGACGGCATCAACAAAGGCGACGACACCGACCGCCTGCTGGTCGACTGGCCGCTCACCGCGCCATCCGTCGTGGGTGCGTGTACTGGAGTGGAGCTGGCGCCCGATCCGGATGTCGCCGAAGCGGAATGGACCGCGTTGGGCATCGCCGACGATGGCTATCCCGCGGTCCGAACAGCCGAGGCCGGTTCTGGTCATCAGGTCACTGGTCGCGCCGCGGTCTTACTCGCGGTGCCGCGTGACATCGAAGGGATGCGCACAACCGACATGCGGTGTGCCAAGCGCTGGCGCGCCGCGCTGAGAGACACGCTCGGCGGTCTGATGGCTGACGGTGGCCGTGTCGTCGGATTCGATCGACGCGGCTGGTACGTCGTTGTTCCTGGCGGCTGATGAGACAGAGGACGCACAGCCATCGGTCGACGCTCCGATGCCATCTCGTGATATCCCAACTTAGTGAGGACACCGTATGAAGCTCGACCGAGTGGAGCTGCGTCGGCTACGCATGCCTCTGGTCAGTCCGTTTCGGACATCATTCGGCATCGAGACGGTCCGGGACGTCCTGCTGGTGCACGTGGTGACCGCAGAGGCGGAAGGGTGGGGTGAGTGCGTTGCCGACGCGGCGCCAGCGTATTCCTCGGAGTATGTCGACGGCGCGGTGGACGTGCTGCGGCGCTTCCTGGTTCCGGCACTCGCCGAGCAAGACCACCTGAACGCGACGTCGGTCGCGCCCGCCCTGGCACGGTTCCGCGGTCACCGGATGGCGAAGGCGGCGCTGGAGACCGCTGTGCTGGATGCCGAACTGCGCATGCGTGGAGTGCCACTGAGCCGGGAACTCGGCGCGGTGCGCGACCGCGTGCCATGCGGCGTCAGCGTCGGCATTATGGACTCGGTCGATGAACTGCTCGATGCGGTCGGCCGCTATCTGGACGAGGGTTACCTCCGGATCAAACTGAAGATCGAGCCCGGCTGGGACGTGGAACCGGTCGTGGCGGTACGGAAGCGGTTCGGTGCTGAGCTGCCGCTGCAGGTCGACGCGAATGCCGCCTACACCCTGGCCGACGCGTCTCAGCTGGCCAAACTGGACGCTTTCGATTTGTTGCTGATCGAACAGCCGTTGGCGGAGAACGACGTGCTCGGCCATGCACGCCTGGCGGCCCTCATGAGGACGCCGATCTGCCTCGACGAGTCGATCACCTCGGCCCGTGCCGCCGCGGACGCGATCACACTCGGGGCATGTCGGATCGTCAATATCAAGCCGGGACGGGTCGGTGGTTATCTGGAGGCGCGCCGCATCCACGACGTGTGTGCCGCGCATGGTATCCCGGTCTGGTGCGGCGGGATGCTGGAGACCGGGCTGGGCCGGGCCGCCAACCTGGCGCTCGCGGCGTTGCCGGGGTTCACCTTGCCTGGTGACACATCGGCATCGGATCGGTACTACCACGCCGATATCACCGAGCCGTTCGTACTCCACGACGGACACCTCGAGGTGCCAGCTGGACCCGGTATCGGGATCGAACCTGCCCAGGACGCGTTGGACGCCGTGACGACCAGCAGCGAATGGTGCGCACCATGACTGGACTCGGCACACGGGCCAGAATGGATTCCTGATCAGAGAGGGGCACTATGTCCTCGGCGCAGGCAACCGGGCGGTCCCGCCTGTCGATGCCGGTGCTCGGCCTTTTCACGGGCCTGGCGGTCGTCCAGTTGCTCAACGGGACGGTGCAGGGGTATCTGCCTCCAGTGCTCCCTGCGGTCGGCGCGAAACTGGGAATCGACACCGTCGGCCAGAATCGTCTGCTGGCGACGGCTGTGCTCTCGAGTGTGGTGCTGATACCACTGATATCGCGGCTGGGTGATCTGTACGGGCACCGCAGGGTCCTGAGAGTCTCGGTGGCCGTGTCGACAGCCGGATCGTTGCTGATAGCGGCATGGCCAACGCCGGCCACGCTGCTTGTTGGAGTCGTCCTGCAAGGTCCGGCGATCGGATTCTTCCCGCTGATGATCGGGATCATGCGTTCCCGCGCACCCGAGTACAATCGCGCCGGAATCGGGATGCTCGGTGGGGTGGTCATGGCCGCGGTCGCCGCCAGTGGTCTCGTCGGGGGCATCCTCTCGGAGCGTCAGCCGCTGGCCGGACTCTGGGTCACGGTGCCGGTGTCCGCGCTCGCTTTCGGGGCGGCGTTGTTGCTTCCCGAGAGTGTCGGCCCGCGCGTCGGGCGGTTCCATGGTGGATCCGCGCTGCTGTTGTCAGTCGGCTTGGTCGGTGTGATGTTGGCCGTCAGCGAGGGCCCGTCGTGGGGGTGGGCCTCAGTCCCTGGGCTGGTCGCCCTGTTCGGTGGCGTCCTGGCGCTCGTCGCGTGGGCGCTGGTGGAATCACGGACAGCCCACCCCCTGGTGAACCTGCGACTGTTTCGCAATCGGGGACTGGCCACTGTGCTCGGAATCGTGTTCTGTGTGGGTTTCGCCGGCCTTGGGTTTGTCGGCCCGAACATCACGTTTCTCGCCGCGTCGCCTGCTCAGGTGGGATACGGCATGGGGCTCGGGCCGCAGTCGCTCGCCCTCGTCGGCCTGGCGCTGATCGGGCTCGGCGCCGTGAGCTCACCGTTGGCACCGCTGGTCCTCCGTCGGCTCGGTGCGCGTCCGACGCTGGTCACCGGCACTGTCCTGACCGCGGTCAGCTTCGTCCTGATGGCACTCTGGCATGACACGTTGGCCGAGTACATGGTGGGCCTTGTCGTATTGGGGCTGGCGACGGGCCTGTTCCAGGTCGTCGCCCGCACGCTGGCGGTGGAGGCGGTGGCGGAGGACCACACCGCGCTCGCCGCGGGTCTGACCGAGCTGTGCATGGGGCTCGGCGCCGCGACCGGCAGTGCGGTGCTCGCCGCGCTGCTCGCGGTGCACCCGTTGGGAACCGGCAGATATGTCGCCATGTCCGGCTACCTGTGGTGTTGGGGAGTGTGCGCTGGCATGTCCGGTGTCGGCCTCGCCCTGGTGCTGGCCCGCCGCGGTCACGGTACGGCGCTTGACACGACCGAGGCATTCGCCGGCGGCCAGCGGACCACTCTCGGATAGATCGGATGCGTGCAGTGAACGCCAAGAGCGACACCGGGGTCGGCACGGTCATCACTGGGGCCCAGGTCATCGACGGCAGCGGAGCCCCGGCGGTCGCCGCCGATCTCCTCATCCAGGACGGGCTTATCGCGGCCATGGAACCGCCCGACCGGCTGCCGGTCGGGCGGTTCCCGAACCGCATCGACGCCGTCGGCCTTGTGGTCTGTCCCGGCTTCATCGACGTGCACTCGCATGCCGACGCCGCGCCGCTGATGGCCGAGGACGACCTGACCAAGATCAGTCAAGGGGTCACCACGGAAGTGGTCGGCAACTGCGGATGGTCGTTGGCGCCCCTCACCCCGGCCCACGCCGAGGAAACCATCAGCAGGACCCGGCGGCTCTTCCCGTTCGAGTACGGCGGCTGGCACCGTACGGCCGAGCTGTTCGAGGCGCTCGACGCGCAGGCAAGTGTGACCAACTTCTGCCCCCTGGTGGGCCACGGCGCACTGCGGTCGGCCGTGCTGGGCTCCGCGGCGCGGGCCGCCGGCGCGGACGACGTCCAGGCGATGGGGTCGCTGCTGGTCGAGGCGATCGACGCTGGTGCCTTCGGGATGTCGACCGGGTTGATCTACCCGCCCGGGGTGTACAGCGACACGGCGGAGCTAGCTGCGGTGGCGTCGTACCTGCCGGCGGACCGCGTCTACACCACGCACATGCGTGACGAGTCTTGCGGCTTGTTGGACAGTATCGAAGAGGCGCTGGCGGTCGGTCGCGCGGCCGGGTGCCGGGTGCAGATCTCGCATCTGAAGTCCGCTGGAAAGGCCAACTACGGACTCGTCGATCGCGCGATCGAGCTCCTGGACAAGGCCCGTCTGGACGACGTCGCGGTGACGAACGACGCGTACCCCTACACTGCCGCGTCCACCGGGCTGAGCGCCTGTCTGCCTCCATGGGTTCACGATGGCGGGCCGGAGGCGACGCTGCGTCGGCTGCGCGATCCTGGAGCGCTCCGTACCCTGCGGGAGCAGGTCGAAGACACCGTAGACACCTCGTGGGAAAACATCATCGGACACACCAGGGGCTACGGGGACATCCTGGTGTCCAGTACGGCCAGCCACCGGTACGAGGGGATGACCCTTGCCCAAGTCGCCGACGAGTTGACCATCGAACCGTTCGACGCGCTGGTTCGGGTCCTCGTCGAGGAGCGGCTCGAGGTGTTCATGGTCCAGTTCTGCATGTCCGAACGGGACGTGGAGACCGTTCTGCGGTCGCCGTTCACGGCGATCGGTTCCGACGGCAGTCCGCCCGGCAACGGCGGTATCCAGCACCCGCGCCTCTATGGCACGTTCCCACGCGTGCTCGGTCGCTACGTGCGCGAACGCCAGGTGTTGGACCTCCCCACCGCTATCCACCGGATGACCGGCCTGTCGGCGGAGATATTCGGCGTGCCACAACGCGGCCTGGTTACCCCCGGCAAGGTTGCCGATCTTGTCTGCTTCGATCCGGCCACAGTGGATCACCCCGGTGACTACCTCGACCCGGTCCGGCCGCCGATCGGAATCGCGTGGGTGATGCAGTCCGGACACATGGTGGTGGACCGCGGTCGATGGTGCGGCATTCGACGTGGCGCACGGCTGCTGCCGGTGTAACCACCCTGTTAGCAAGGAACAGGAAAGTCATGAGCAGAGCGCAGCAAGACCAGCCGGCATCATCGGAGCACGGCCAGGATCTGGCACGGCGGATGACCGAGGCGTTGGAGAAGGTGGCCGCGTCTTATGGGGATGTGGGTGTTCAGGCGGTCTTGAGGGAATCCGGGCACCTGGCGTGGTCGGCGTGCCGAGGGCTGGCAGTTCGTGAGTCGTCGGTGCCGGTGGTGGATCAGACGATGTTCTGTTTTGCCAGCTTCGGCAAGCTTGTGCTGGCGGCGTTCGCTCTGCGTCAGGTTGAGGCTGGAAGGCTCGAGCTTGATCGGCCGATCGAGGCGTATATCGGTGACACCGTGCCCGGTTCGGGCGTTGTCACGGCACGGATGTTGATGGGGCACACCGCGGGCTATCCGGACGTGTTCTCGGATCCGAAGGTCACGCCGTTCTTCCCGCCAGGGGGGCCGGGCGCGGGCACCGGCTCGCACTACGACCCGAACCGGCCCTACACGTTCGACATGCTGGCGGCGGGTATCCACAACCCGGTCGATCCCGGTGAACATTGGGACTACTCGAATGCCGCTTACCTCGTCCTCGGGCACGTGCTGAGCAGCATCGTCGGCGACACCGAAGCGCTCGAGCGTGCGTGTATGGACTTTGTCGCGTGTGCCGGTGGTGGAATGACGATCTATCGTTCGCAGAGTGCTCTGCCCCGCCTCGCGCACGGCTACCTGGTTCAGCGGGATGGCACGCTGCTGGACTATTTCACGGCTTACGGTGCGCGCGGCATCCCGACCGACCTGTACGGGCTGCCGTTCGCCGATGGGGCGTTCGCCGGCACGGCGATGGGCGCCGCACAGTTCCTTGACGAGTTGTTTGTTCACACTCGGCTGCTGCGGTCGGCCACGGTGCGGGAGATGATCGCACCGACTCCGCAGGCGGCCGCTATCGGAGAAACCTATGGGTTGGGTACCCGTCGCGTCGTGGTGGGTGAGCGGATTTGGCAGGGGCACACGGGAACCTACGGCGGTTTCACCGCCTTGGGTGGCACTGATCGCAGCTGTGGCGCCACCCTCGTCGTTGTCGCCAATCGGATCGCCGATGTTGACCGAGTACCGCCGGGTTCGGACCACGTCGCAACGGTGATCTGGACCGCGCTGGCCGAGACCTATGAGGCGGAGGCAGTCGGCTTCGTTTCCTGAACAGTGCAGGTTTCCCGAGTTGCCGGGAGGTTCGTGTTGACCGGAGAACACGGTGCCGGTGGTTCAGTGGTCATCCGCGATGCCACCATTGTCGACGGAACTGGTGCGGCCGGATACCCCGGCGATGTGGTCGTGGAAGACGGGGTCATCCAAGCCATCGCCCCGCCGCACAGCCTTTCCTCCGACCGGATCTCGCCCCGAATTGACGCCGGCGGCTTGGTCGTCTGTCCAGGGTTCATCGACGTGCACTCCCATGCCGACGAGGCTCCGCTTCTCACGGAAGACGATCTGGCCAAGATCAGCCAAGGAGTGACGACCGAGGTCACCGGAAACTGCGGTACATCCTTGGCACCTGTGGCAGCCAACGGTGACAATGAGTTCCTGCGTTCGGTGTGTAACGCCGCCACGTTCCGATACGAACACTGGCGCAGTGTTGCCGAGCTGTTCACCATCATCGACCGGCGCCGCGGCGTGACCAACAGCTGCCCACTGATCGGTCATGGAGAGTTGCGGCTCGCGGTGATGGGACCGGTCTCGCGGGAGGCGACCGCGGAGGACGTCCGTGCCATGGGTGCGCTGTTGGCCGAGGGGCTCGAGGCCGGTGCGTTCGGTATGTCGACCGGGCTGATCTATCCGCCCGGCCTGTACAGCAACACGGAGGAACTCGCGGCATTGGCCGCCTATCTTCCACCAGGTCGGGTCTATGCCACGCACATGCGCAACGAGGGCTCAGGGCTGCTCGAGAGCATTGACGAGGCTCTTGTCATCGGACGCCGCGCTGGCTGTCGTGTCCAGATCTCTCACCTCAAGTCGGCGGGAATGTCGAACTGGGGCGGCGTCGCCCGTGCCTTGGAGGTTCTCGACGCTGCTCGTGCCGATGGCGTCCCAGTCACTCAGGATGTCTACCCTTACGACGCCGCGGCCACGTCAATGAGGGTCTGTCTTCCGCCCTGGGTCCACGATGGCGGCAGCGGTGCGATGCGCCGGCGCCTGCATGATCCATCAGTGCTCAGCGAACTACGCAGACAGGTTGAGGAGCCAGCTGATGACGCGTCATGGGAGAACATCATCGCGTCCGCCGGTTATGAGCGGATAGTGGTCGCCGCCGGTGATCACCGCTTCGCGGGGATGACGCTCAAGCACATCGCCGACCATCTCCAGGTCGAACCGTTCGACGCCTTGATCCATGTCCTCATGAAGGAGGACTTCGACTCGGTGATAGCGGTGTTCGACATGTCCGAGCAAGACATGGAGACGGCCCTGCGGTCACCCTTCACGGCGATTGGTTCGGACGGCGGGACAGCGGTGTTCGGGGGTCTGGCACACCCCCGCCAGTACGGCACTTTTCCGCGGCTGCTTGGGCGTTATGTGCGTGACCGGGGCGTGCTGGACATGCCCGAGGCGATTCGCCGGATGACGTCGTTGCCCGCGAGTATTTTCGGTGTACCGGGACGCGGGACCATCGCCATAGGCAAGGTCGCCGACCTTGTCTGCTTCGACCCGGCGGAAATCGGCCACTCCGGAGACTTCTCGAATCCGGCCGTGCCGCCCACCGGTATCGCGTGGGTGATGCAAGCTGGGCACGTCGCGATGCGTCACGGCCGTTGGGCCGGTACTCGCCGAGGGTCGCGTCTTGTGCCCGAGTGAGAAGGGTTCCGGGCAATCACGCGTTCCGCGACTGCTCACCCGAGCTGCCGCAGTGCTTTCTCACGGCGTGCGGCCACGCTGGAGCCCGACTCTCGGCGCGCCATCCGGCGCAGCACGATCGGCGCGATGATCAGACCGAAGGTGGCCCAGGCGCCGAGTACCGCGGCGGTCTCCAGATGTCGCCACGATGCACCGATCTCCGCGCTGACCGCACTGTCGGGCAGCAGCGCCGAGCGCATACCAAGCCCGAGCCAGTAGATCGGAAAGGACTGGCCGATCCATTGCAGCCACTGCGGCATCGCCGTGATCGGATAGAAGATGCCGGAGACGGCCACCAGCCCCATGATCGTCAGCATGGTCGTCCCCTGGCTGCCCCCGGAGCCGGAGTTGAGCGATCCCAGGATGGCGCCGAGTGGCAGGACCGCCACCATGCCAAGGGCGAGTATCCAAGCCAGGGCCAGCCACGAGCCGAGCCGGCCGAGCGTCAGGCTGTCGACCAGCATGGATCCGGTGATCAGGACGATCGCGAGATCGGCGATCAGACCGCCGCCCACGTAGATGATCTTGCTGACGAGGTAGCCGAGCATGCCGTTCGGGATCGCTTTGGCACGCAGCAAGGTGCCATCCCGGCGATCAGCGGACAGTAAACCGCTCATGCCAAGTAAGCCGTTGAACGCGACGCTCATCCCGAGCATGCTCGGCAGGAAGAAGGCGCTCAGCGAGAATCCGCTCGGCCCGACTGCCGAGTTTTGCACGAAGAACAGGACTACCACCATCAACAGGGGCCAGAACAGGTGCCCCGACAACTCCGAGAAACTCGTGAACGAATGTCGCAACTCAATCAGGCCTCGGGCAAGACCGGCCCGAACCGCTCCGATGGTCGGGTTCACCGGACTACACCTTCCGATGCGTGTGTCGCGGTGAGCTCCTGGGCGGATTCGTCCTGACGTACCAGGGAGAGGTAGGTCTTCTCCAATGAGGCTCGATGGACCTCCAGCTCGCTGATCTCCTCGCCGTGTCGGTGGAACAAGTCGCGCACAAACGTCGTCGACTCCGTTGTCGACCGCGCGTAGCGCTGTCCGTCCCGGGTCCAGCGCACGTCGTCCTGGCCCGCGATCCGCCGTGCCAACTCGTCTGCCGAGCCGTCCGCGATGATCCTGCCGGAGCTGAGGATGACGATGCGGGCAGCGAGTTTCTGGGCCTCGTCGAGATCGTGGGTTGTGAGCAGGATCGTGGTCCCGAGGGTGTCAGCGAGGCCGCGCACGAGTTCGTGGAACTCGTGCCGGGCCCGCGGGTCGAATCCCGCGGTGGGCTCGTCCAGGAACAGCAGTTCGGGGCGGCCCACGATGCCGATCGCCACGTCCAGCCGACGCCGTTGACCACCGGAGAGGGTCTTGATCCTCTTCTTGGCATGCTCGGTCAGGCCAACCACCGCAAGCAGCTCGTCGACGTCCCACGGTCGCTGGATTTCGTCGGTGGAGTAGTAGGCGTAATAGGAACCTAGATGTCCGAGCAGCTCACGCACCCGCCAGTTGCCGTGATCTCGCCAGGACTGCAGCACAATCCCGACCCGGGCTCGCCACCGCTCGTCGCCGCGTGCCGGATCAACGCCGAGTACCCGGACGCGGCCCGCCGACCGCATCCGGAATCCCTCCAGAATTTCGATCATGGTGCTCTTACCGGCTCCGTTCGGACCGAGCAGGGCCAGTACTCCGCCGCGGCGGGCCCGCAACGTCACGCCGTGCAACACGTCGGTCTTGCCGTAGCGCATGCGCAGGTCGTCGACGTCGAGCACGACGTCCTCGTCCGTTGTCCTCATTGCGCCTTTCCTTGATCCATCTCGTCGTGCCAGACAGTTCGATCAGGCCAAAAGCTACGTTGCGTTTGAGTAGATGTCAATCTTGCTGTCTGGGATTGGTCCCTTAAAACAAAGGAAAGTCGAGTGATATTGCAATGACTGTGTCGAGAAATGCAACACACGCCGGCCAGCCTGTTGCAATGTTCTGCCCATGAACGCACACTGGGCGCCACCGTCAAGCGGAAGGAGACGCATCCGGATGCCGGGAGGTCGACTCACTCACCAGGATCGTCAGCACATCGCCTCCTCGCTGACCGAAGGACTCGGCTACGCCGAGATCGCGAGAAGACTAGGTCGCCCAACGTCGACCATCAGCCGTGAGGTGGCCCGCAACGGTGGGGCCCACGGTTACCGGGCAGACCAAGCACACCAGGCGACCAGACAACGCGCGCGCCGGCACAGGCCAGCCCCACCAGAGGAATCCCCCGCCATGCACGACGTCCATGGCCGTGATCACGAAGCGGTACGCGCATACGGCGGGCAGCTCACCGAGCTGATGGTGCACATAGGACTACCTCGGATGGCCGCACGAGTGCTGGCCTGCCTGTTCCTCACCGACTCCGCAAGCCTCACCGCCGCGGAGCTGGTCGGACAGTTGCAGGTCAGTGCCGCGTCGGTGTCCAAGGCCATCGGATACTTGGAGGGGTTGGAGTTGGTCCGCCGCGAACGCGAGGCCCGGCAGCGGCGCGATCGGTACACTGTGGGCGACGATGTCTGGTTCCGGGCGTGGATGTCCAGCGCGCGACGCAATGCCATGTGGGCTCGCACCGCTCAGCAGGGAGTAGAGATTTTCGGCGCCGCTACGCCTACCGGAGTGCGGATAGACCAGATGAGCCGGTTCTTCGCTCGCCTGGTCCAGGACATGGGCGATGGATTTCAGGACTGGCAACAGTTCCTTGTCGCGCAGCAGGACGGGCACTGACGCGGCGGCGAACGGGCCAGGTTCCCGTCAGTGGCGTGGCCCCAGAACGGCCAGGACGCAGTCGACGGCCACGTCGATGATGCCGCTGATGGCATCGCCATCCTCGACCGTCACCGCGATGAGCTCGCGCAACCCGCCCACGAGCATGATCGCGGTCTGACGTGACGGCGGTGAGACCCCACTCGCGAGCAACTCCGGGGTGTTGGCGAGCCGCTGGACCAGCGCGCTGAACATGTCGAGCCAGCCTCGCTGGACCTGCCGACCGGCGGACCCCAGCGACGGCAGGTCACGGATCCAGCTCACGGTGAGCGCCCGACTGGACTCACTCGCGGCGATCCATGCCTCGATCGCCTGCCTTGCCTGTGTTTCCAAGGGAGAGTGGCCATCAACGGCGGCCTCGATCTGGTGCGCTATACGGCTGCTCATCTCCTGCAGCAGAACGATCAAGCACGCCTGCTTGTTGGCGAAGTGCTCATAAAAGGTACGGCGGGACGTACGGGCATGCCGCACGACGTCGGCGACGGTCGAGTCGCGGAATCCGCGTTCCTCGATGGCCGCGGCCATCCCATCCAACAGTCGGCGTCGGAACTCGGCGGACACTTCGGCGACCGGATCAGTCGTATGGCTGTCCTGGGTGGCGGTCACGCCTGCCACCGTAGTCGTTGCCACGCCACGAGGCCTTGCGTCCAGACGGTACGTCGGCGTACCGTACGTCATGGTACGCTGACGTACCGCTCACTGGAGGTTGTACCGTGCCGACCCCGACGCTGCCAGATGGCCCCTCGGCGCCACGGTTCATTCAGACCGCGATCGCTCTTCTCGCGCGACAGCAGGCGATGCGGCGGATGCGTGATCGTTATGGTTCAGCATTCACTATCGATGTGGCGGTCTATGGCAAGTCGTTGGTCCTCAGTGACCCGGGGGAGATCCGGCAACTGTTCACCACCAGCCCGGAGATCGTCGACAACGCGGACAATATCCTTGCGCCATTTCTCGGCCCAGGGTCATTCTTCGCCCTAGCAGGAGAGGCGCACAGGAGACAGCGCAAACTGCTCGTCCCCCCGTTCCATGGTCCTCGCCTGAAGACGTATGAAAAGATCATCGAGGAAGAGGCAGTCCGCGAAATGGCTTCGTGGCGGGACGGCCGTGAGTTCGCCACGCTGGAGTCGATGCTACGCATCACGCTCAATGCCATCCTGCGCGCGGTATTCGGCGCGGATGGCGGTGACCTGCGGACACTGCGCGAGTTGTTGCCCGGCTTGGTCGCGCTGGGATCGAGGTTGGCCCTGCTCCCCCTACCCCGTATCACCCTTGGTCCATTCAGCCCGTGGGAACGTTTTGCCCGGTACCGCCGCGCCTATGACGCGGCTGTCGACCGGTTGATCGACAGGGCGGTTCACCATACCGAGCTCGACAGACGGGACGACGTGCTCGCGTTGATGCTGCGCAGCAGGTACGAGAATGGCGCCGGTATGAGCCGCGGCGAGATCGCTGATCAGCTGCTCACGTTGCTTGCGGCTGGTCATGAGACCACGGCCACCACTCTCGCCTGGGCCGTGGAGCGGCTCCGTCGACATCCGCCGATGCTGCGGCGTCTGGCCGAGGAATGCGACGCCGGGGGATCGCAGCTGCGCCAAGCGACGATCATGGAGGTGCAGCGGGTGCGCCCGGTCATCGACTTCGTGCCGCGTAAGGTGCTCGCGCCGAGCATGAGAGTGGGGCGGTGGACCCTGACCCGAGGACAATACGTGCTCGTGAGCATCTCGCTGATCCACAATGACGACAGCGTGTTCCCGGACGCTGGCAGTTTCGACCCCGACCGGTTCACTGACGGCAAGGCCGATGTCTACAAATGGATCCCGTTCGGCGGTGGCGCGCGACGGTGTATCGGCGCCGCCTTCGCGCAGATGGAGATGGACGTTGTGCTCCGCACCCTGCTGCGCGACTACGCGATCATGCCGACCCAACAGCCAGGCGAACGCGTATCTTCGAGGGGAGTTGCCAACGCGCCCGACAAGGGCGGTCGCGTGGTCGTACGTCGACGAACGCCACGCCACCACGACATCGCTGGCCGCGGGTGCGGCCGTTTCGGGCCGACTGGACGGGACCTGAATGAGTGAACATACCGATGTCCTGATCGTCGGCGCTGGCCTTTCCGGCATCGGCGCCGCGTGCCACCTGCGGGCCGCGTTCCCAGGAAAGTCTTACCTGATCCTTGAGGCACGTGACACGATGGGGGGCACTTGGGATCTGTTTCGCTACCCCGGTGTCCGGTCCGATTCGGACATGCACACTCTGTGCTACCGATTTCGCCCGTGGACCAAGGCCACGGCGATTGCCGATGGGCAGTCGATTCTGCGGTACGTTCGCGACACGGCGGTGGAGGCCGGTGTCGATCAGTGGATCCGTTTCGGCCACCGGGTAACACACGCGTCATGGTCCAGTGCCGACGCCCGCTGGACCGTCGAGGCGGTCCACAGCGGGGGAACGACGGTGATCACCTGTCGGTTCCTCCTGATCTGCAGTGGCTATTACCGCTACGACCGGGGATACACGCCGGAGTTCGATGGGATTGAGGCCTACCGAGGACAGGTGGTGCATCCGCAGCAGTGGCCGGAGAACCTCGACTACATGGGAAAGCGGGTCGTGGTGATCGGCAGCGGGGCCACGGCGGTGACACTGGTGCCGGCGTTGGCGCGACGAGCTGAGCACGTCACGATGCTCCAACGCTCGCCGACCTACGTCATGTCGTTGCCCAGCGAGGACTTCGTCGCCGACCGGCTGCGGCGGATGTTCGGTGTCCGGTGCGCGCATGCGGTCACGCGCTGGAAGAACATCGTGGTCACCGCGGCCATCTACCAGCTCAGCCGCCGGCGACCGCACAAGGTCCGGAAATGGATACGCACGACGACGGCCAGACAGCTCCCGGCTGGATACGACGTCGACAAGCACTTCAAGCCGACCTACAACCCGTGGGACCAGCGGCTGTGTCTGGTTCCTGACGGAGATCTGTTCAGGGTGATCAGCGACGGCCGCGCCGGCGTGGTCACGGATCGCATCGCCGCCTTCACCGAGCACGGCCTCCGTCTGGAGTCCGGCGCGGAACTCGACGCCGACATCGTCGTGACGGCAACGGGCCTGCAGCTACTGGCCTTCGGCGGAATCCAGCTCAGCGTCGACGGTCGAGACGTGTCTGTCAACGAAACCCTGGCCTACAAGGGCATGATGCTCAGTGGGATACCAAACTTCGCTTTCACCATCGGATACACCAACGCGTCGTGGACGCTGAAGTCGGACCTGGTTGGCGAGTTCGTCTGCCGAGTCCTTCGACATATGGACAAATACGGCTTCGTGGCGGCGGTTCCGATCAACAACGACCCGAGGCTCACCGAGGCACCCCTGCTGGACTTCTCCTCCGGCTATGTGCTGCGCTCGATTGACCAGTTCCCCCGCGCCGGTTCGCGGAAGCCATGGCGGCTCGGGATGAGCTACTTCCACGATGTCATGACCCTCCGGTATCGCCGACTGGAGGACGGTGCGATGCGGTTCGTCCGAGCGAACAGGAGCATCAGCGCCGACATGGTTGGATGAGGAGCACTAATATTTCAGTGGTAATCAAATCAAGCAGCCAACTGGCGACGTGGGCTAGACAGCTGTACTTCTAGGTCAGGCGATGGTGACCAGACCTCGGTCAGAACAACCCGGTCAGGTAGGAGATCCCGGTTGTGGGCCCAGCGAGAGGACGGTAAGTATCCAGGCGGATCGGTCGAGAGGACCGCGTCGATGACATGGGTGACCGCAGCCACCGCGGCAGGGTTGTTCACCGGAACCAACCTCGACGACATTGTCATGCTCGCGGCGTTGAATGCCGCCGCGCGTACGGAGAAGAGTCCGAGGGTCCTACACATCTGGGCCGGTCAGTATCTTGGTGTCACCGTTCTGGTGATCGTTTCCCTACTGGCCGCGCGGGGCCTGGCCATAATGCCCGAGGACTGGGTCTGGGTACTGGGTGCGATTCCACTGTTGATCGGGATGTACAAGCTGGTGGCCGTGATCCGCGTGCACGGCACTGGTCAGTCGGTGCCCGCGGCGGCCACCACCGGTCTGATCGGGGTGGCCGGCCTGACCATCGCCAACGGCGGCGACAACATCGCCGCCTACACCCCGGTGTTCCGTACGCTTGGCGCTGGCGACACCGCCGTCACCGTCATCGTGTTCGCCGTCGGCGTCGCGGTGTGGTGTCTGGTCGGATCGTGGCTTGTCTCGCACCGCATGGTTGTCCGTGTCGTGCGGAGTTGTGGATATTGGATCGTGCCGATGATGTTCATCGTTGTCGGCCTCTCCATCGTGCACAGGGGCGGCGCGACCGGGTGAACGGGGCGGGCGCACGGCCGGCCACGGCCGGGAGGCCTGTGGAAGACCGGATGGGCGTTTGGCCTCGACGGTGTCGTGGACTGACTCCTGGTGTGTTCGAATGAATGGGCCCAGGATTCCGCTCGCGAGTGACGCGAGCCTGGCCGAGAGGTCTCATCGTGGCTGGATACCGACATGCGCTGCAGGTCGAGCGACGCTCCATTGAGTACATTCCGCACGAGGAGCGCCATGGCGGGCCCGCGGGACTGTTCGCCGTGTGGTTCGCCGCCAACATGCAGGTGACCACGATCGTCACCGGCGCGCTCGGCGTGATTGTCGGATTGCCGTTGCCGTGGGCGATCCTCGCACTCGTGATTGGCAACGTGTTCGGCGCGGTTTTCATGGCGTTGCACTCGGCGCAAGGGCCGAAGCTGGGCATCCCGCAGATGATCCAGAGCAGGGCGCAGTTCGGATTCCACGGTGCGATCCTGCCTCTTGTGCTGGTGGTGATCATGTACGTCGGGTTTTTCGCCACCAGTGCGGTGCTCGGCGGACAGGCACTCGCCAGCGCGACCGGGATGGGCGTCAGTGCCGCGGTCATCGTGGTGTCCGCGGTGTGTGCGTTGCTGGCGATCGTCGGGTACCGGCTGATCCACCGCGTCGACCGCTGGATCAGTCTGGTGGCCGGACTGGGTTTCGCCTATCTGACGATTCGACTGCTGCAAGCCAACGACGTGGCCAGCGTCTGGCACGGCGGAGACGTGTCAGTGGGAACCTTCCTCTTGGTCGTGGCATTGGCGGCGACCTGGCAGATCACCTACGCGCCATACGTCGCGGACTATTCGCGGTACCTGCCGCAGGGCACTTCGGTCGCCGCCGCGTTCTGGTGGACCTACGCCGGCTCGGTACTGAGCACGGTCTGGATGATGTGCTTTGGCTGCGTCGCGGTCGCGGTGGCAGGACAAGCGTTCAGCGGTGGCTCGGTGCAGTTCATCATCGACCAGGCTCCTGGTGCCCACGGACTGTTCGCCGCGATCATCGTTCTCGGGGTCATCGCCATCAACGTGCTCAATCTCTACGGCTGCTTCATGTCGGCCGCCACCACTCTCACCGCGATCCGCCGGCACGAGGTCCGCGCTCGCGGGCGCATCGCCTATGTCGTCGGCGCGGCGACGGTGGGCACCGCGATCGGCCTGGCCGGACGTGGCAATTTCCTGACCAACTACGAGAACTTCATCCTGTTCCTGTCCTATTTCCTCATTCCCTGGACCGCGATCAACCTAGTGGACTTCTACGCGGTGCGCAGGGAACGCTACGACGTCGCCGCGGTCTTCGACCCGGACGGCGAGTACGGAAGGCTGAACTGGCGGGCGGTGATCCCCTACCTCATCGCGGTCGCGGTGGAAATACCTTTCATGAGCACCACGTTCTACACCGGTCCGCTGGTCGCCGCTGTCGGCGGCGCCGACATCTCGTGGATCCTGGGCATCGCCGTCGCAGGCGGCCTCTATTACGCCGGCATGCGGACGCGCGCCAGTATCCAGACCACCACCTCCGTGTCCTGAAGCCCGTCGGCGAAGAGCAGGCTCACGTCGAGGAGCGCGGCTGGCGCATCAGCTCAACAGTCGGCCCCACGGCGTGCCCGCCATCGCGGCCAGGACGAGCCGCTCGCGTGGAGGATTCGGGCCAATCGGTATCCATGCCAGTGCGCTGTCATCGGCCACCGCATGGCGGGGACGGAGCGCGACGAGGCGGCCGTCACTGAGCAGCGCGTGCCGGAAGAGGGTGTGGCTGGCCTGGTCGTGGTCGGCGGGAACCACGTGTGGCTTCCAGCCATTAGCTGCCAGGACGGCCACCACTTCGGCGGCGTAGCCGGGAGCGCGCGACTCCGGAAACCACAGCAGGCGGTGGTCGGCCAGGTCGGACCAGGTGAGTTCGGCGCGTTCGGCAAGCGGGTTGGTGCGGCTGACAACGATGCCGAGGGGCTGATCGCTGAGGGTGCGAGTGACCAGACCCTGTTCGGCGATCGGCGGGCGCAGGATGCCGAAGGTCAGCTTGCCCGACAGCAGCAGGCCGCCCTGCTGGTGGGAGTCCGTCGCGTCGTAGACGAGCCGCAGTGGGCGCTGGCGGTTGATGACCTGCTCGGCGGCGACAAGGACATCCTGCGGCACACCTCGGCACACTCCGATGCGCGCTGGCAGCGCGACCCCGTGGACCGCGGCGACGGAGGCACGCAGCTCGCCCATGGCACGGTTGACGCCCTCCAGCATGATCCGCCCGGCGTCAGTCAGCGCCATGCCGGTCTGGCCGCGGTGAAACAGTGGTGTGCCAAGCCGTCGCTCCAGAGACCGGATCTGTTGGCTCAGACTCGGTTGAGCGATGTGCAGCCGGCGCGCGGCCTCGGTGACCGTGCCGGACTCGGCGACCTCGGCGAAGTACCGCAGGTGTCTGAACTCGATACCTGTGAGCTCGTCCACGTGCCCTCCATCAGCAGCTATAGGATAAATCCTATAGGAAGTGTCGGACTCAGTCTTGACAGAGGGCGACAGCGCCCCTGTTGGGTGGGCCATGTTCCGCGTCTGCCGCGACGATCCGGTGCGGGTAACCCGGTTCGGGGCGGTTCACAACGTTGGCTTGGGATGGGCTGGCCGCGCGAGGTCCTTGCGCATGTGCACCAGCTCATACGCTCCGTGCGGGCTGCGGTGGAATTCGACATAGCCCAATCTGCGGTACAGCCGCAGGTTGGCGCTGCTGTGCTCACCAGTGAACAACTCAATCGCGGTGATGGTGCCCGGCACCTGGTCTTCCGCCGCTCGTAGGAGGCGAGTGCCCACACCGCGACCTTGCCGGTCCGGTGCCACGCTGGCGCGCCCGAGGCGGGCCACCGTTCCGTCCAACTCCAGCCGGACGGACGCGATGAGCCGGCCCGCCTCCCGTATACCCCAGGCTCGCACCGTCGAGCGGTCCAACTCGGCGCGGAGCTCGTCGAGGGATTGAAGCAACGGTGGCAACATTGGATCGTTGTGCGTCTGTGCCTCGGTGACGAAGGCAGCCCGTTGCAACGTCAGCACTTCGCCCGCGTCGGCGGGCCCGAGCTGTTCCACGGCGTCATCGGGCTGGTGAATGTGGGTGGGGCGCATGCGGTGTCCCTTCCAGTCGGAAGGCCACCCGACACCCGCAGCCTGTCGATACCGCCTGGCACCTCGTCGACCGCGGAGACGGACGGCCGACAGGATGCCTCTCCCGATCACGGCCGCCGCAGCGGCCACCACCAGGAGAAGAAGTTGGCGAACATGGCAGTACGTATACCACACGTGCTGCTGGACGGCGTCCGTCCCACTGACGGGCACAGTCAGGTGGCACCCAGTTCGGTGTGCCGGGCTGCGATGGTGCCAGCGAGGTCGACCAGCTTGACGTTGAGGTCCTGCGAGACCCGGCGTAACAGGTCGAAAGCCTCGTCAGCGGTAAGGCCTTGCCGTGCCATGAGAATGCCCTTGGCCTGGCCTATGACGTCGCGGGAGTCTATGGCTCGGCGCAACCGGGCCTGCTGCAGCGAGCCCAGCTCGGTCGCGTGGCCGTGCGCCAGCGCGAGGGAGGCGTGAGTGGCCAGCAGGAGGGTGGCATGGCGGTCGTTGTCGGTCAGACCGTGCGCTCGGCGGCAGTAGATGTTCAGCGCGCCAGCCAGTGGTACCGCTCTGCCTGTCGGCAGCACGTCGGTGGACAGGACAGCGCCGACGCCGTGACGGACGGCGACCTCCGTGAACCGCGGCCAGCGTTGTTCAGTGGTCAGGTCGTCGCTGGCAGCGTAAGCGGGTCCATCGGGATAGGCGGCCTCGACACATGGGCCCTCGCCAGTGCGGTACTGGACCTGGTCCAATTCGCTGGCGGCGTTGTCGGTCAGTATTGGGGTGGACAACGCACCGTCGGCTGTTCGCAGTGTCACGCTGACGATGTCGGCTCCTGGCACGATCACCGTTGCGGCGGCGACGATCTGCCGCAACACCGCGCCGACCGTACTCGCGTCGAGCAGTGCACGTGTCAAGGAAGCGAACTGCTTGGCGAGTGCGGCGACATCACTTCCGGCCGTTCTCGCTCGGGGTGAGTCGTCAGCCAGCGCCTGCTCCACGGTGTTGAACACGGCCAGGTTGGTCAGGGGACCAGCGACATGGAGGGCCGTGATCACCGGACTGTCGTGGGCCATGACCAGGTTGCAGTCCACTCCGCGCCGACCGAGGGAGTCTACGAAGGCATGCAACGTTCGAGCGCCGTCGACGGTGAGCAGGGACAGCTCCTGAAGGTCGAGCACCACCAGCGATGGCGGAGGCAGGACAGTCGTGACGTCGAGCAGCGACTCGATCTCGTCGACAGCGCTGAGGGCACCGGAAAGCCGCAGCACCAGCGCCTCCTGAGACGAGACCGACGTGATCTCTAAGCGCGCTGCCACACCAATTACTTCCTTCTCCGATCAGGCATCTCGGATCCGTGGTGACGACGATCGGCACGGGGCCGCCGAAAACATCCGACGAAAACGACCACGGAACGCGTAAGGCTACGCCTGCTCTGACCGCGGACGCGACTATCAAGGTCGCAATGCACAGTGATGCCGTCGGGGTGATTCATGTCAGGCTCACCGCGCCGACCCCTGGGTCACATGGGATGAGTGGCAGGCGCCGCGGCACGCGCCCTCAACGCCGCGAAGTACGGATTGGCCAACAATTCATCCCAGAATCGCGATCCCTGTTCAGTGGAGATGTCGCCTGGTACTTTCGTCGGTTGCCGTTGCACGCCTGTGAAGCCGGCACTGACCAAAGTCGTCTCGATGACTCCGGCGGGCCAGAAGAAGCCCTCGAACTCGACTTGCGGATCGGTAAGAAAACGGACGTGCACGCCTTGCCGCCCGGATACGAACCTGGTTCTCGTATAGGACAGGCCGTACTTTTGATACACCGTCGGCCACATCGTTCGCCTCCTGCCGCGGCCAACCTCGTGGTCGGTTGGCTCCAACCTCATAGACAGCAAAGGCTATTAGCGTTGATTCTACCGTCACCCGTCTTCTGACATCGGATTACTGATCTCTTCCGTTGGCGTCGGGACGGCCGTTCCCGGCTGGCCTGTCGTTGCCACGCGACACCATGTCTGGGGCGAACCCATGCTGGTAGAGCCGGTGACTTCGCATCTCGCCGGCGAACGAGAGCGCCACGTACTCGGCACCGAGGATCACGAACACGGGCAGCAGCACGGTCAGCGACAGTGGACCCGGCAACAGGAGAATCAGCCATGCCGGCACGGTCTGAGCGAAGGTGCGAAGCAGGTGCCGCCGCAGCCAGTGCCGCGCGATCAGATCCTGCAGCACCCACTGTGCGTACCGGTGTGGAAGACGGCCGCCGAGGGCGTAGTACAGCCAGCGCAACGGCCCCGGTCGGTTGCCCGCCATGACGTCGATCCTAGTACTCCAGCAGCACTTCGTGATCATGATGGTGTAGCTTGTCGATCTTGTGTTGGCCGATGAGGATCTTGAGGCGTGGGTCGCTGGCCTGGACGACCTGTTCGCGCGGGTCGCAGGCCGGTTCTTCCGTGCTGAGCCGCGTCGTCGGGCCCGTGCCTACGTGCGTGGCCTGTTGGCGCCGATCGCGGACAAGAACGGCTGGACACTGGCCGAGGCCGCGGGCGAGTTGACCCCGGACGGGATGCAGCGCCTGCTCAGCGCAGCCGCCTGGGACGCCGACGGGGTCCGTGACGACGTGCGTGGCTACGCCGTGGAACACCTCGGCGAGCGTGACGGAGTACTCGTGGTCGACGAGACCGGGTTCCTGAAGAAGGGCACCCGCTCCGCCGGCGTGCAACGGCAGTACTCCGGCACCGCCGGACGGATCGAGAACTGCCAACTCGGCGTGTTTCTTGCTTACACCACAAGCAAAGGCCGCACGCTGATCGATCGCGAACTCT
>JAFAZC010000200.1 GCA_019239965.1 Kutzneria sp.
ATTTGTCAAGGCGGAGCACGCACCTGATAGGGAGGTGGCGATCCGGCCGTCCGTCAGACGGATGCAACCGCTAGCCAGCACTGTGGCTCGGTGCACCTCACCGAGCTGGGGACGACGCCAGATGAGTTCGTCGCCCGGCTTGAGCTCACCTGCTCTCAGCAGCGGCATGAGTTTCCCTGGTTTGTTCGACTCCTGTTGAGCGTCTAGCCCGAGGATTCGACGCAGGACTGAGTCGACGGTGTCTACTAGCGGTACTGCCTGACGTTGGATCGCCTCGAAGACCTCGTCCGAGATCGGGACCGACGGCATCTTCACCTCCCCTTACATACTTACGCAATCTAAGGGAGTAAGGTAGCCGCGATGCGGGGCGCGGGCAAGCCATCCACCAAGGTGTGTATTCGGTGGATTATTAGAAGTTTTGTTAAACTGGCTTCATGGCAGACGAGCAGGGCCCCGGCGAAGGCGCTACGACCGTCGTCTCGGTGTCCATGCACAGCGGCACGATCGGCGCTGTCCGTGGTCGAGTCGGTCCTCGCGGCGTCTCCGCCTACATCGAGGCGGCAGTTCAACGGCAGATCGAACGTGACAATCTTGACGAGCTCATAGCGGCGGCTGAGGCTGAGCATGGATCGATCACTGCTGAGGAGATCGAAGCCAAGCGTCAGCAGCTCGCGAAGTTGCGTGACGAACACCGGGGCGCTGGTGCTGCATGACCCTTGTGCTGGACAGTGAGGGCCTTGCCAAGGCGGTGCTTCGCGACCGTGAGCTGACAGCCTGGTTGGCCGCCGCGCGTGCTGCGGACGAACGGGTGATCACCAGCGCCGCGACCCTTGTCGAAATCATCCATCCCCGGATCAACAGAGCCTCGTTTGACTGGGTGATCTCCCGCCTGTCCGTCGAGCCGGTCACCGCCGAGGTAGCCAGGCGGGCGGGTGCCCTCCTGGAGCGCGTTGGCCGCCATGGCCACAAGTACGCCATTGACGCGATGCTGGCCGCGACGGCACTTGTTGCTCACGGTCCTACGACCATCCTTACCTCCGACCCTGAAGACATCGCAATGCTGTGCGGTCACCTGGTGACGGTTGTGAAGGTGTGAGGGTGTCTCACAGTATGATGGTGGAACCCGGTACACGAGTGTGATCGAGTGCAGTGCACACGCTTCGGCGACTTGCGCTCGCTACTACGGTGAGCCTCTCCAGCTAAGCGACAGGCGGGCACAGCGCTAAGCCTCGCACAGCTTGAAAGCGGAAGACCCGCGAGGGTCCGGGGGTTCAAATCCCTCCGCTTCCGCCAAGGACCAAGCGACTCACGTCGGTGGAGAGCACCGACATGAGTCGCTTTGTTGTGTGCTGCTGGGCTCCACCGTGGAGAGCGGCCTCACAGCCGTGACAACCATCACCAGGTTCGGTACCGCGGTGTCGGTTTACGGTGAGTGAGACGCTGTTGCCGCACCGGGTGGGGGACGCAGTGAACTGGCTCCAGGTGCTCGCGATCACCGCGGCCGGGCTGTTCGCCGGAGGGATCAACGCGGTCGTCGGGTCGGGCACGCTGGTGACTTTTCCGGCGCTGCTCGCAGTTGGATATCCGCCGGTGACCGCGAACGTGTCCAACTCACTCGGCCTTGTTCCGGGATCACTCACCGGTGCTATCGGCTATCGCGACGAGCTCGTCGGCCAGCGGAGCATGCTGGTGAGGCTCACGGTCATGTCCTCGCTTGGCGCCCTTGTCGGCGCGGCACTGCTGCTGACTCTTCCGCCGGAAGCGTTCAAGGCCGTCGTGCCGGTGCTCGTCGCCGTGGCACTCGTGCTCGTCGTCATCCAGCCGTTCGTTGCCAAGGAGGTGGCCGCACGGGCTCAACGGATGTCCCGGCACGGCGGACGCGCCCTGTGCCTCGCGGTTTTCTGCACGGGTGTGTACGGCGGCTACTTCGGCGCGGCACAGGGAGTGCTTGCGCTCGGTCTGATGGGTGTCCTGCTCAATGAACGGCTACAGCGGCTCAACGCGATCAAGAACGTGCTCACCATGGCCGCCAACCTCGTCGCCGGCGTGGTTTTCATCTTCGTCGCGCACGTCGCCTGGCTCGCTGTGCTGTTGCTCGCCGCCGGCTCGACCGTCGGCGGCATGCTCGGCGCCAGGTTCGGCAGGCGACTGCACCCCGCCGTCCTGCGTGGCGTGATCGTCGTGGTCGGAGTCACCGCGATCGTCAAGTTGCTGTCGTGATCCTGGGGACCCACCCCGAACTCAACCGGTCGTTGCCGGCACCAGGATTTCCGGCTCGGTTGCCGCACGCACCTCATCGACCGTGACACCGGGAGCCAGTTCGACCAGCACAAGGCCTTCCGGAGTCACGTCAAGCACGGCGAGATCGGTGATGATCCGCTGTACCACGGCACGACCGGTGTACGGCAGGGAGCACTCTCGGAGGATCTTGGGGGAGCCGTCCTTTGCGACGTGCTCCATGACGACGATCACCCGGCGCGCGCCGTGGACCAGATCCATCGCTCCGCCCATGCCCTTGATGAGCTTTCCCGGAATCGCCCAGTTGGCAAGATCCCCGGTCTCGGAAACCTGCATCGCACCCAGGATCGCGATGTCTATGTGGCGGCCGCGAATCATTCCGAAGGACAGCGCGGAGTCGAAGAAGGACGCTCCGGAAAGAACGGTCACAGTCTCCTTTCCGGCGTTGATGAGGTCCGGATCGACCTGATCTTCCGTCGGATAAGGGCCGGTGCCGAGAATACCGTTCTCACTGTGCAGTACAACCGTCACGCCTTGGGGTAGATAATTGGGAACCAGCGTCGGCAGCCCGATTCCGAGGTTGACATACTGCCCATCGGAAAGCTCACTGGCCGCCCGGGCCGCGATCTCGTGCCTGCTCCAAGTCATTACTTGGCCTCCCCACTCGTCTCGCGCACGGTACGGCGCTCAATCCGCTTCTCGTCACCGATCACCTGAACGACACGTTGGACGAAGATCCCGGGCAGGTGCACGTGTTCTGGATCCAACTCACCCGGTTCGACCAGCTCCTCGACCTCCGCGACCGTGATCCGTCCCGCCATCGCGCAGAGCGGATTGAAATTCATCGCGGACTTGGCGAACACGAGGTTCCCATGCCGGTCTCCCCTTGCGGCCCGGACCAAGGCGAAATCGGTGACTATGGCCTCCTCGAGCACATACTCCCGACCGTCGAACATCCTCACTTCTTTGGCCGGCGAGGCGACTGCCACCCCGCCCGAAGAGTCGTAACGCCACGGCAGGCCACCATCGGCGATCATCGTGCCGCCCCCCGCCGGTGTGAAGAACGCGGGAATACCGCATCCTCCCGCACGCAGGCGCTCGGCGAGTGTGCCCTGGGGGACCAACTCGACCTCGAGCTCACCGGACAGGTACTGCCGGGCGAACTCCTTGTTCTCACCGACGTAGGAACTGGTCATCCGGTCGATTCTGCGATCGGCGAGCAGGACCCCGAGGCCCCATTCATCGACACCACAATTGTTGGAGACCACCCGCAGCGCGCCGACTCCCGACGCATGCACGGCGCGAATGAGATCACTGGGAATGCCGCACAGCCCGAACCCGCCGACCGCGATGCTCGCGCCCGCAGGCAGATCGCTGACCGCGTCAGCGGCGGAGGGCTGAACCTTGTCCATTCCTGGTCCTCGTTTCTCCTCGGGCCGTGCCCATGGCCGGTGTCAGCCGATCCGGCGGAAGATCGGGCGATGCCAAGCTAACGAAGCCGCGCAGGCTCGTCCACCGTCGTCGGTGGTCCGCGGACCCATCGCCGAACCGGGATGCGGCGTCGTGTGGACGCCGCGGGGGGTGTGACCAGCGGCGGTGCCCGAACTGGCAGGTAGAAGGCTCGCTGGGGGGCTGTTTGGTGCCCATAGATCGAGTGTGTAGGCTTGCCCCGGTAGCCGACGGCTCCAGGAGGCTTCGCCTAGTCTGGTCTATGGCGCCGCACTGCTAATGCGGTTTGGGTTTACCGCCCATCCCGGGTTCAAATCCCGGAGCCTCCGCAACATCTGGCCGCGGTCGGATGGTGACATAAGTGAACATGCGCCCGTAGCTCAACGGATAGAGCATCTGACTACGGATCAGAAGGTTAGGGGTTCGAATCCCTTCGGGCGCGCCATACACCACAGAACCGCCTGGTCCCAGGCGGTTCTTCTTGGCCGCACACCCGGCACGCAATCCCGTCGGGGTGGTATTCGGTCCCGACAGGCCGGCCCGCCGGCGTCAGCGGGATAGTCTGCGGTCGGGAAGGACAGCAGATGACTGTTGTGCTGGACGGAACATCTTTGACCTGCAACGATGTGGTCTCGGTCGCCGTGAGACGGGAGCCGGTCGGCATCGCCCGAGCAGCTCGGGAACGCGTGCGGCACGCCGCGGACCTGGCACGGAACATCAGCGGCCAACGTCAGGTGTACGGCCGCACGACGGCGGTCGGCGCCAACCGCGACACCAGTATCGGTCCACCGGACGTGGCGGCGTTCGGCCGGCGACTGCTGCGCAGCCACGCGGGCGGGACCGGGCCGCTCGTCACCGAGGCGGAGGCAAGGGCGATGATGGTCGTCCGGGCCAACCAGATCCTCGCCGGCTACTCCGGGGTCTCCGAGTCCGTCGTGGACACGCTGGCACTGGCGCTCAACGCCGGCTGCTACCCGCAGGTGCACTCGATTGGCGCCATCGGCACCGGCGACCTCACCGCGCTCGCCGAGCTGGCACTGACCGTGCTCGGAGAGTTGCCGTGGTCGGGACCGCACCCGCTGCCTCCTAGCGAACTGGCCAGCTCCGAAGCGCTGGCTTTTCTCAGCAGCAACGCCCTCACGATCGGCCAGTCGGCGCTCGCTCAGGCCAGGACCTCGGCGCTGCTCGCACACACATGCACGACGATGGCGCTGTCATTGCTCGCGGTCGACGGCTCGACGGAACCGTTTGCCGAGGTTGTGCACGCCGCTCGCCCGCATCGTGGCGGTCAGCAGGTGGCGCGTCGGCTGCGAACCCTGCTTGGAGAAACCACGCACGCGCCCGCCCGGGTGCAGGATCCGTTCGGACTCCGCTGTTTCCCCCAGGTACACGGTGAGGCGATGAACGCCGCAGCCGCGCTCGAGGAGATCGTGCGGATCGAGCTGAACGCGGGAGCGGAGAATCCACTCGTGTCGGTGGCGGACGACGATGTGTTTCACCACGGCGGTTTCCACAGCATCACGCTCAGCCTGGCGCTCGACAGCGTTCGACTGGCCATTCTGCAGGCCGCACAGCTGTCCGCCGGCCGGCTGGCGATGCTGTGCGAGCCTGGCTACACCGGACTGCGGCCTTTCGCGGCCGACGAGACGACCGGGAGCTCCGGCCTGATGGTGATCGAGTACACCGCCGCGGCCTCGTTGGCCGGTCTACGCGCGCTGGCGATGCCGGCAGTACTCGGCCATGCGACCCTCTCACGAGGCGTCGAGGAGCATGCCAGCTTCTCGGCGCAGTCCGTTCGAATGAGCGGCGACACCATTCCGCACTACGTCGTCGTGCTGGCCTGCGAACTGATCGCCGCGGTCAGGGTGCTGCGGATGCGGGGCATGCGGCCGACGAACAGTGCGGAGCTGACAGCCGCATTCGACAACGCCGCATGCATGCTCTCGGCGGAAACCGTGGATCGTCCGCTTACAGTCGACCTGATCACGGCGACCGCTCTGCTGACTGGTGAGCACGTCGACGGTCCTGACCCGCTCGGGCGTTTCGCCGACGCTGCCAAGTGACGTACCACCGCGTTCGGTCACAGCTTGCGCATCCTGACTCTGGTGATCGAGTGATCCGCGTCCTTGCGCAGTACGAGCGCGGCCCTTCCTCGCGTCGGACGAATATTGGTGATCAGGTTTGGTTCGTTGATCTCGTGCCAGATCTGCGCGGCGCGCTGTGTGGCCTCGTCGTCGGACAACGTCGCGTATCGGTGGAAGTAGGATGCTGGATCGGCGAACGCGGTGTCTCGCAGAGCGAGGAAGCGATCGATGTACCACTGGCGGATGCGGTCGGCGTGCGCGTCGACATAGATGGAGAAGTCGAACAGGTCCGACACCGCCAGCCGGGAGCCCGGCTGCAGGACGTTGAGGCCCTCCACGATCAGGATGTCGGGCTGGCGGATCACCTGGCTGGCGCCAGGAACGATGTCGTAACTCAGGTGCGAGTAGACCGGGGCGGGCACCGCGGGTGCGCCGGCCTTGACGTCGGCGACGAAACGCACCAGCGCCCTGCGGTCGTAGCTTTCCGGGAATCCCTTCCTCGTCATCAGGCCCCTGCGTGTCAACTCCGCGTTGGGGTGGAGGAAGCCGTCCGTGGTGATCAAGTCGACTCGTGGATGGTCCCGCCACCGCGCCAGCAGTGCCCGCAGGATCCGTGCGGTCGTCGACTTGCCCACCGCGACGCTGCCGGCGATGCCGATGACGAACGGCACCTTCTCCGCGGTCTCGCCGAGGAACGTCGTTGTCGCCGCGTGCAGTCGTTGGCGGGCGGCCACCTGGAGGTTGATCAGCCTGGACAGCGGCAGGTAGATGTCGGCGACCTCGTCGAGCGACACCCGCTCGCCGAGGCCCCGCAGTCGCCGCAGTTCGTCCGAGGTCAGGCTGAGCGGGGTGGCGGCACGGAGCTCCCGCCACTGCTCACGGCCCAGTTCGACGTAAGGGCTCAGGTCGCGAGCTCGGGTCACCCGATCAGTGTGCTCACTCCGGGCGTGTTCGCCAGTCCACCCGGCACGTGACGTTGATGACGCAGGCCGAGGCGAACAAGCGCTCTCGGCGGTGTGCCCCGTCGAACCGGTTAGGTACCCTCCGTTGTCAACCGTCGCGCGTGTCCTGGGGGAGGTGGACAGTGAACGTCCCAAGCACCACCGAGCGGGTCCTGTCCGACGGAACAGGTCGTCGACCCATGATGGTCACGTGGCGAGGAGAAGCCGGAAACCGCCTGGAATCGGCCCGTATCCTGCTTCAGGAGGCCAGAGTCAAGGCGTCCGGGCGCGTCGTGGCGGCCGACAGTGACGAGCATGGGGCCTACAACGCGTCGTTCGAACTGTCCGTCGGCGAGGACGGGGTGGTGAGCAGATTGCTTCTGCGCAGCACCACCGCCGAGCAGGAGCGGCAGGTGTCGATCAGCCGCACCGAGGACGGCGTGTGGCTCGTCGACCACGGTGGCGGTGCGAAGCGCAGTGAATTCGCCGGTGCTGTCGATGTGAACGTGGAGAGCACCGTGCTATTCAACGCCCTGCCCGTGCGCCGGCTCGGGCTGCACCGCAAGGCCGGTGAGCACGAGCTGCCCGTGGTGTGGGTCGCCCTGCCCGATCTTTCGGTGCGTCTTGTCCGGGAGTCCTACCGCACGGTTTCGATCAACGAGGGAAGCGCTGTCATCGGATTCACGCGTGACTCCGTGGAAACCGATCTGACCGTTGACGCCAGTGGTCTGGTTGTCGACTACCCGGGGCTGGCAACCCGGGTCTGAGCGCGCGGCCGCCCGGCGACGCCCGGATCACGTTCACACGATCCGTAGCGTGGCTGTCATGCCCTCCAGCGAGGTCAGTCGACCACCCTGGTTGCCGAGGTCGCGCAGTTTCGCCAACGCGCCCTCCGCCGTCAGGTCCACCTGCACGGTCCGCCTTGCCGCGGATCGGTGTTGCTCGAGTTCACGGCGGGCGAGGTAACCGGCGTTGACCGTAGCTGCGAGGCCGCCGGTGGAGGCGAGCGAACCACGGGCCGCCCCGAGGCGGCCGAGTGCCTCATCGACGGCATCGAGTAGCGCCGCCCGGTTGGCCTCACACATCGCCTGCACCAGTTCCGGCCGGCTGGCGGCCACCCGGGTGCCGTCGCCGAACGAGCTCGCGGCGAGCGCGAGGGCAAGCGGGCCGCCGTCGACGCCCACGGTGGCGAGCACGGCGGCGAGCAGATGAGGCAGGTGAGAGACTCTCGCCACGGCGTCGTCGTGGGCCGCCGCCGATGACGGCACCACATAGGCCCCGCAGCTCAGCGCCAGCCGCACTACCTCCGACCACGCCTCCTGGTCGACATCGTCCTCCGTGTTCACCACCCACGCCGCGTCACGGAACAGTTCAGCCGAGCCAGACACCCAGCCCGACCGGGACGCGCCAGCCATCGGGTGGCCGCCGACGTACCGGGCATACGGGTTGATCTTCCGCACCGCCTCGGCCACGGCGCCCTTCACGCTGGCGACATCGGTGAGCCGACAGCCGGGGGCGAAGGTCGACACTGAACGCAGCACGTCGCTCATCGCGGTCAGCGGTACGGCGAGGACGATAAGGGCGTCTTCGGCGTCGGCCCGACGCAACGCGTCGTCGACGTCGGCTTCCACGGTGAACCCGGCGGCCCGTGCCCCATCGGCGTCGGTGGCCGACGTCGTCGCCCCCCACACGGCCCGTCCGGCCGCACCGGCGGCGCGCAAAACCGAGCCTCCGATCAACCCCAATCCGACAACACATACAGGCAACACGGTGACCATCCTGCCTGCACAGGGCAGGCGAGCCAAACCGCCCCGCGAAACTGGTCCCGCCGGCAGGTCGCGGCCCAACCCCGGGCCGGTCGACCCTCAGCGCAGCGCGTCCAACGCGAACGCGGCGTACATGGCCACTCCGTGCTCCATGGCCGACTCGTCGAAGACGACGCGGTTGGAATGGTTGGGCGCAGCCCGGTCTGGTTCGGTGGTCGGCGGACAGGCGCCGATGAACACCATCGCGCCCGGCACCTGGCGCAGCACGTACGAGAAGTCCTCGGAGCCCATCATCGGCTCGTCCATCCGCTCGCTGCAGCGCTCGCCGAGCAATGCGGCCGATAAGGCGAGCACCCCGTCCGCCGCCGCGTCGTCATTCACGGTGACCGAATAGCCGCTGTCGATCTCGACCGTCGCAGCGCAGCCGTATGAGGCGGCGGTGTGCTCACAGACCCGTTCCAGCTCGGCATGCACCCGCGTTCTCGCCGACTCCGACAGCGTCCTGATCGTTCCTTCCAGTTCGGCGGTCTCGGGAATGATGTTGCTGGCGGTGCCGGCCGCGATCCTGGCGACGGTGACGACCGTCGGCTCGAAGACCGGGGTTCGGCGAGTGACCATCGTCTGCAGGGCACCCACCATGGCCGCGGCCGCCGGCACGGGATCGAGCGCGTCGTGCGGCCGGGAGGCGTGTCCACCGCGTCCGGTCACCGCCACTCGGAACACGTCGGAGGCAGCCATGACCGCTCCGCGTCGCGTCGTGATCACGCCGGATTTCAGTGTCGAGGTGACGTGCAGCGCGAACGCCGAGGTGGCGCGCGTGCCAGCGGCGTCGAGCACTCCTTCCTCGATCATCAGTTTGGCGCCGTGAAAGCCTTCCTCGCCGGGCTGGAACATGAACACGACCTGGCCGGCGAGCGCCTCCCTGCGTGAGCACAGCAGCCTTGCGGCCGACGCGAGCATCGCCACGTGTGTGTCATGGCCACATGCGTGCATCGAGCCCTGCACCTGGGAGGCGAACGCACAGTTGGTCTGTTCGGTCAGCGGCAGTGCGTCCATGTCGCCGCGCAGCAGCACGGTCGGCCCCGTCCTGGCGCCGCGCAGCACGGCGACAACCGAGTCACACGACTCTCCCGTATGGATCTCGAGCGGAAGCCCTTCCAACGCGTGCCGCACCGCCGCCTGCGTGGCCGGCAGCCGAAGACCCAACTCGGGATGCTTGTGTACCTGCCGGCGGAGCGCGACTGTCCTCGGCTGCAAGGCGCGTGCGGCCTCGATGAGCCCGGTGAACCTCGGATCGCCGGGCTGGCCTTGACGTGCGGTGGCTGGACGCGCAGCAGAACTGGTCATTCCACCATGCTGCCATCTGAGCAGTGACCTGGCTGATCGTGAGCGGCGGCCCGACGGAGGGCGCTTCCCGGCTGCCAGCCGGGCGCATACGGTATGCATATGTCGATGCGCGAGCCGGGGGGATTCGGCGTTGCCGTCGTCCGAGAGGACGGCAAGTGGCGGTGCGGCTGGATGGACACGGCCGCCCTCGACGAGCTCGATGCGGCCATCACCGAACTGCGCCGAATGCGCTCGACGGGAGCCGTCTTCGGCATGCTGAACGTCGACGACGAGTTCTTCATCCTGCTGCGGCCGAGTCCCACAGGCGTGTCGCTGCTGCTGTCGGACGCCTCCGCGGCGCTGAGCTATGACATCGCGGCTGACGTGCTCGACCTGCTCCGGGTGGAGCCGCCGGATGACGAGGAGGATGACCTGTGGCCAGAGGGTGACTTGGCGATCCTCGCCGACATCGGGCTGCCGGAGGGTGAACTGCAAGTGATCATCGACGAGGTGGATCTCTACCCTGACGAGCAGTTGCGGATTATCGCTCAGCGCTGCGGATTCGGCTCCGAGTTCGCCGATCTGGCTGATCGCGATCAGCGGTGAGTCTTCCATCCGACGCGGACCTGGTCCACAAGGCCTTGGAGGTGGCGCGGCTATCCGGTGCGGACCTCCCGGTCGGCGCCGTCATCGTCGACGAGGACGGCGCCGAGCTGGCCCGCGCCTGCAACGGCAGGGAACGGCTCGGCGACCCCACCGCACATGCCGAAATCCTCGCCCTGCGGTCAGCCGCCGCCAGGCACGACGACGGCTGGCGTCTGACTGGCTGCACGCTGGCGGTGACCGTCGAGCCCTGCACGATGTGTGCTGGTGCCCTGGTGCTCGCAAGGGTGTCACGAGTGGTCTTCGGCGTCTGGGAGCCCAAGACAGGCGCCATCGGCTCCCTGTGGGACGTGGTGCGCGACCGGCGCCTCAACCACCGTCCCGAAGTGGTCGGCGGTGTCCTTGCCGAGGACTGCGCGCGACTGCTCGAGGAGTTCTTCGCCCAGCGCCGGCCTTGACTTCAGCCAACCCGAGCGGCGGTGTGCCCCGTGACCCGGTTCTTCACGCCGGCAGAGGCTCCTGTACCGTTTTTCGCGGTGGCGTGTCCGAGCGGCCGAAGGAGCACGCCTCGAAAGCGTGAGTGGGGCAACCCACCGCGGGTTCGAATCCCGCCGCCACCGCGGGTAGCTGGCCTGCCGCCGCAGTAGGGCGGCAGGCCAGCTCTTTTTCGTCTCGGATTTGTTCGATCAGGCTTCCCATCAGAAGCCCGATGGCATCCCCAGTCTCCGCTATTGGTCGGTGACCGTCTCCCCGGCTACCGTCGCTGTGTGCGGAATCGTCCGCCACCGGCCATCTGATGGAGTGTTTCGTGCGTACCAGGCAGTTCTTCAGGATCGCGTTGACCGCGGTCACTCTCACCGCGCTCGCCGCCACGGCATCCATGGCGCAGGCCGCGACGTCCCGGATCGTCCATCTCGACCCGGCGAGCGGCCAGCAGCCGGAGAACATCACGCTCGAGCCCGACGGGTCGGCCGACCTCACCTTCGGCTGGTCCGGCGAGATCGGCCGGGTCACGCCCGGTGGCCATGTCGAGATCATCGGTCGGATCCCGATCCCGTCCGACGGTGACATCCCTGTCGTACACCGGAAACTCTTCCTCGGCGGCATCGTCCGAGCCGTCGGCGGCGACCTGTACGTCGCGGTCTCCACTGGAACCGCGGTCGCCACCGGCATCTACCGGCTGCGGCCTGGTGGAGGCGCCGTGCGCGTCGCCGCACTGCCGGCGGACGGCTTCCTCAACGGTATGGCGCTGGATCCGGTCACCGGCGAGCTCTACGTCGCGGACTCGTTCAAGTCGACAGTGTGGCGGGTTTCCCTGTACACCGGCCACGTGACTGCCTGGGCGACCGGGCCGCTGCTGGCCCCACAAGACGGTTTCGGCGCGAACGGCCTGAAAATTCACCGCGGAGCCGTCTGGGTGTCGAACATGGGAAAGCAGCAACTGATCCGCATCCCGATCGGGTTGACCGGCGCCGCCGGGACCGGCGAGGTCGTGGCCTCGAACCTTGGACCGATCGACGACTTCGCGTTCCACGGCGACAGCGTCGTCGCGGCGGTCAACCAGGAAAACCGGGTCGCCGTCATCGACGGCAGCGGCATCCACACGTTTCTGACCTCGACAGACGGTCTGGACAACCCGACATCGGTCGCGGTCCGCGGCGACACCATGTACGTCACCGACGCCGCGTATTTCACCGGCAACGACCCGAACCTGTTGACGACGTCCCTGGGTTGACCGTCGGGCGCGTGCGGCTTGGAGTGGTTGAGCCAAGGGCGGAGGCGCGGTCGACAGGCAGTGCCCGGGCGTTCAGCGCGCGGCCGTTCGACTCAGCGTGAGCGGCGAACCCGGTATGGGTAACGACAGAGCGGGACGATCCCCCCTACAGTGGGGACTGCCGAGCGCACTTCCCGCAGTCCCGAGGACGCGAGTTGGGCTCACCTAAGCGTTGGAGGTGAGTGATGACCAAGCCCACGCCTCGACCGCCGACCCCAGGCTCAGCCGAGCGTGCCCGCACGATCGCTGCCCGTGGCGGCAGAGCAGCCATCCTGCCTTCATCCGACAACGACACCGATGGCGCCCGTATAGTTCCTCTGCTGCATCACGTCCATTCAAACGGCACGACGACCTTCCTGTTCGGTGACGATCACCCCCTTGTCGCCGCGGCCCAGTGGGCGCCGCGGGCGGAGATGACCGCGATGCTGGAACTGGCCGACGCGGCACCGGTACCACTGCGGGAGCCCGTCCGCGGACTGCTCTGGATCGCGGGATGGCTGCGCGTACTCGACGGTGACGAGGCCAGGTCCGCGGCGCTCGAGGTTGCCAAGCATCGACCCGATCCCCGCTTGCTGGATATCGGGCATGGGGTGGCGGTTCTCCGGCTGACGCCGGTTTCGATCATCGTCGCCGACGCCGAAGGCACCAGTTCGGTCCAGCCGGGTGAGTTCGCGGCCGCCGAACCGGACCCCTTCGCGCTCTACGAGGACGGGTGGCTCCGGCACCTCGAGCTCTCCCACCGGGATGTGGTCGACCTGCTCCGCCGGCATGTGACCGACGAACTCCGCGGCGGCCACGTGCGCCCGCTCGGGCTGGACCGCTTCGGCCTGCGCTTGCGCGTCGAGGCGGTCGACTGCGACCACGACGTACGGATCGCCTTCGACCGCCCGGTCACGACTCTAAAGGAACTCGCCGGTCAGCTGCGCCGGCTGCTCGGCTGCCCCTTCATGGCGCAAACGCACCGACGCTGAGTCACCGGACACCGGTAGCGTCCGCCCTATGGCAGGCTCCATCCGATACTGGCTCGCGCCGGTCGGCACCATCGGCGACCTGGTGACCGCTCCGAAGCAACGGCGCGGATACGCGGTCGAACTGCTTGTCGTGTTCGGTACGACCCTCGGGCTCTCCGGCCTGCGTAGCCTCATCTCGCTACTCGACGCCCTGCTGCGACCCGAGCCCCTGAACAAGCAGACCGTGGCGCTCAACGCCCAGCAGGCGACCGTCAGCCTGCTGGATCTGTTCGCCCAGCTGACGAGTGTTCTGCAGTTGCTCTGCTGGGGAGGGCTCGGTGCCTACCTGCTGTGGCGCGCGGGGACGGGGCTCGCCCGCATCGGCCTCGACCGGACCCGACCGGGCAGGGACCTGCTCGGCGGTATCGGCCTTGCCGCCCTGATCGGCATCCCCGGCCTCGGGTTCTACCTTCTGACGCGTGCGCTGCACGTGAACCTGACCGTGGTGCCCTCCGCGCTTGGCGACACCTGGTGGCGGGTCCCAGCGCTGCTGCTTGCCGCCTTCGGCAACGCCTGGGCCGAAGAGGTGCTTGTTGTCGGCTACCTGCTCACCACGCTGCGTCGATTCGGTTGGAGCGAGAACCGAGGGCTTCTCATCGCGGCCCTGTTGCGCGGCTCCTACCACCTCTACCAGGGCTTCGGCGGATTTCTTGGCAACGTCGTCATGGGCCTGGTCTTCGGACGGGTGTGGCAGCGAACCAACCGACTGTGGGTACTGATCGTCGCGCACACCGTGCTGGACGTGGTTTCCTTCGTGGGCTATGCCCTGTTCCGGGCGGTCCTTCCAGCTCTGGCTTGAACGCCATATCATGCAACAAACCGCTCCTTACTGCGCTGTTGTGCTTCATGAATCGAACGCTGAGAGCGCATTTTGTTTCCGAAATCATCAATAACTAACCATCGGGGGCGACAATTCCACCGTTCCCTGGCTACGCTCGCTCCGTGTCTGCCCACACCGGTTCCGCCGTGGACGAAACCCCTGCGCCTCGAGTGGACAGTGAGGTCGGTCCGCTCCGAACGGTTCTGCTGCACCGCCCCGGCCTGGAACTCAAGCGCCTGACTCCTCGCAACAACGACCAGTTGTTGTTCGACGGTGTGCCGTGGGTGGGGCGGGCCCAGGAGGAGCACGACGCCTTCGCCGAGGTGCTGCGCACGCGCGGTGTCGAGGTCCTGCTGCTGGCCGATCTGCTCATGACCGCCCTCGGCGATCAACGGGCCCGGTCGACGGGCATCTACACGGCGGTGGACGAGCGCAGGCTGGGTATCGACCTCGCCGATGCCCTGCGTTCCCACCTCTCCACCATGGACCAAAGCGAGCTGGCCGCCGTTCTGATGGCAGGCATGACCTTCGAGGAACTGCCGGCCGCGGAGGGAGCCTCCCTGGTCCGGCACATGCACCGGCCACACGACTTCGCTATAGATCCACTGCCCAACCTGTTGTTCACCAGGGACTCCTCGGCGTGGGTCGCCGACAGGGTGGCGGTGTCCTCACTGGTGATGCCGGTACGGCGGCGAGAGTCCTCGATCATGGACCTGATCTACGCGTACCATCCACGCTTCGCTAAGACGTCGCGGGCATACGGCGCACATTCCGCGCCACTGGAAGGCGGCGACGTGCTGCTGCTCGCTCCCGGCGTCCTCGCCATCGGTGTCGGTGAGCGGACCACGCCGGCGGGAGCCGAGTCCTTCGCGAGATCGATGTTCATGGACGGTCTGGCACACACGGTGCTCGCGGTCCCCATCGCGCAGGAACGCGCCACCATGCACCTCGACACGGTGTGCACGATGGTTGCCGCGGACTCCGTCGTGATGTACCCGGTCATCCGGGACTCGCTGTCGGCCTACTCGCTCAGACCGGACGGTTCAGGTGGAGTGCTGGTGAACGGGCCGGCTCCGTTTCTCTCTGCGGCCGCTGCCGCGATGGGTATCGACCGGCTGCGGGTGATCGACACCGGTCTCGACGCCATCACCGCGGAGCGCGAGCAGTGGGATGACGGCAACAACACACTTGCCGTGGCACCCGGCGTTGTCGTCGCCTACGAACGCAACGTGGAGACCAATGCCCGCCTGGAAGACGCCGGCATCGAGGTGCTGCGGATCAGCGGATCGGAACTCGGCTCCGGCCGAGGCGGCCCGCGATGCATGTCGTGCCCGGTACTACGGGACGCTCTGGCCTGAGACACGGGTCGGCTAGACAGGAAACAGATTCCACCCGAAAGTGCGATCAAAGCATCGACGAAGCGTGCCGATTCACTCGATGCGGGCTTTTCGTGACACCCTTTCCTTTGTCGACAACGGTAGCGGTCCCGATCACCGCACGGCCGCCGATGCGGCATCGACGGCGCGGAAAGAGGAGTCACCGGGTTGAGCGGCTTCATCCACTGGTACGAGGGCGACTGGTCGACGTGGCGGGCCGGCAGGACTGTCGCCAGAATCGAGTCGCTCGGACTGAACCTTTCGGAACAGATTGGCCTTCCGGAAGAGACAGTCCTTTCGGAACAGGACGCCCAGCGGCATGCCCTGTTGACTCGGTTGGCGCTGACCAGAACGAGGACGGTTGACGTCGCCTACCGGCTAGATGATCGAACCGCACTGCACTGCCGGTTCCGTCGCGTTGACGAGGACATCGTCGTCCAGGAGTTCGACCTGGACGGATTGTCGACGATCGAGCGGAACCAGCTGGTGCGGGGCATCATCGAGCTGTTCGGCGACGATCCGGCCAGCACTGTCGGCTTCGTGGCCGACCGTTCTGGCCGTTCGGAGGATGTCGACTGGGACGACGTCGTGCTTGGCCACCCGCGGATCATCACGGTCAGGCCCGACATGCTCGCGCTGCCGACACCCCTCGTCGACCAGCTGCATCCGGAGCTGTATCTCCTAGTGGGTTCCCGGTTGGGTGCGTTGACCGTCTACGACCGCACCAACCTGCTCGCTGAGGTCTGATGCCGACCAGTTGTCCACAGCACGTGCACAACTTCCGCTCACAGCCAGCCGATCTGATCACCGAGCTGTTTTCGCTGTTCAGGGCCATAAATGTAGGTTCTTGCGCACGGGCTAGCGGGAATTTGTCACCAGGCTGTCCACAGATACCAGCGGGTTGTCCACAAGTAATGATCAGCCAGGTGGGTATCTCGCCAGCGCGATACCTAGGGCCATTCGGAGTATCGTCGGTTCATGGCATCGAACAGCGCCACCAAGTTCCAGGAGCTGCTGCAATCCCAGATCCGCAACGAGCTCACCGCGGCTCAGCAGTATCTGGCGATCGCGGTCTGGTTCGATGGCCAGGACCTGCCCCAGCTGGCGAGGCACTTCTATCGGCAGTCGCTTGAAGAGCGCAACCACGCGATGATGATCGTCCAGTACCTGCTTGACAATGACATCCATGTGGCCATCCCCGGCGTCGGCGAGGTGCGCAATGAGTTCGCCGCGGTGCGCGAGCCAGTCGCGCTGGCCGTCGAGCAGGAGCGCTCGGTCACCGAGGAGATCGTTGCCCTGGCAAGGGCGGCGCGGGACGAAGGTGACTATGTCGGCGAGCAGTTCCTGCAGTGGTTCCTCAAGGAGCAGGTCGAAGAGATCTCCTCGATGACGACACTGCTGCACACCGTGGACCGCGCCAAGGACAACGTCTTCCATATCGAGGACTTCCTCGCCAGGGAGGTCGCCAGCGCCCAGAACGTCGATCCGACGTCGCCGGCTGTAGCGGGCGGTCGCATCTGAGCCGTCATCGAGCCGTAGTCGCCGTCGTCCCCGTCGCCGGCCAATCGGTTCGGATACGCATTCCTGACATCGTGTTTCGGACGAGTCGGCGTAGATTCCCTCAGGCGTCAGCGCGTCCCGAAAGCCGCCGGCCCTCGCCAATCCGTACTTCGGCCCAGGAATCGCTGTCCTCCGCGTCCATGACGCTTGCCGGCGCCTCCACCCATGTCCTCCTGTTCCTGCTCACTATTGGAGAAGAGCACCTGGAGAGAACACGCGTGAAGAGCTTGGGAGGTTACTCGGCGGAGGGGTCAGAGTTCGGCGAGTTCCTTGGGCAGACGGAAGATTCCCGCCTCGGCCGGCGGAAAATCGACTACGCCGATCACGGCGGCCGTGGGAATCGGACCGTAGACGTGGGGGAAGCACACTCCGGCCGGGTTGGCGGGCACGCCCTCCTCCCAGCGAACCGTTGCGTCCAGACTCGCCGGATCGATCACCAGGAGCAGGAGGTCGGTCCGGCCAGCGAACAGAGCATTGGCGGGCAGGTGCACTGTGCCAAAGTCGGAGCAGTGTACGAATCCCACGTCGTCGAGGGATGCTGGCGCGTGCACCCCTTCGGCCTCGGCGACAGCCCATTCGTCATGCGTGCAAATGTGCAGGATCACGAGTTATCCACAACCTCTTGTGGACAGCCTGTTAACAACCGGCCGTCCCTGGGGACAAAATACGGTCAGCGCAGAGTGATCTGGCGACTACGCAGGCCATTCAGGACTCGACGCTCACCATCGGTTAGTACTGTGTCATCCGCAGTCAGCTCGTCGGCCAGCCTGGCGGCGAGTGCTTCCGCACCGGAGGTCCACTCCTTGGCGTGCAGTTCGGGGTCCAGATCCCATACTGGGACCGCGAGGCCGTGTGCTCGGAAGGAACCGACATAACGCGAACCCTCACCGAGGTTCAGCTCGTCGCGGGCGGCCAGTCGGGCCATCGCGACGAGCAGTTGCTCCTCCGGTTCGGGGCGGACCCAGCGAAGATGTGCCTTGTCCCCAGCGTCGACCCAGTACGCCGCGTGCACCCCGGAGCCGGATACCCGGACACTGGGCATGACCGCCGCATTGGCCCGTTCCAGCGACAGTGCCACATCACCTGTCGGCTGGTCGCCATCAGGGAGCCACCAGGCGAAGTCGTCGTGTAGCTGCGGTTGCAGCGGCTCGTCAGCGCGCAACAGGTCCTGCAGCCGAGTGGTTACCTCGTCATCCGTATCGACCACCGACAGGGCCTCGCCAGGCTCGGCCGTCAACGCCCACTGAACGGCCCGAGCCACATCTCGGCTCAGGTCTCCCGACCTGGTCTGTACCTGGAGACCGACGAAGGCGGCACCGTCACTGCGGACGAGGGCGGCGGCGGCCATCGGCAGAACCGTGGCCAGCGTGACCGGACGCCGCGGCGTTCCGGCCAGCGGCAGTGCCGCCGTCGCGGATGGAACGAACTCGCGCAGGGCGATCAGTTCAGGCTCGGCTGCGAGCCCTTCGAAGGGGCGGGTGACGATCGCGTCGGCGACACCGTGCGCCGAGCCGTGGCAGGCCTTGTAGCGTCTGCCGGACCCACAGGGGCAGGGCTGCCTCGGGTTGACGCCGTCTGCCGTCCTCACCGCACGCTTTGCGGCCGTACGCCTGGACACGGTTCCTCCTGTCGAGGGGACTCTCGCGGTTGCCGCCCACTGGCCGGGCGGCTGCCCGTGCCCGACGCGGGAGGCGACCGCACTCAAGACTGGGTGACCGTAGCCGAAGACCCTGGATCGAGCAGACCGCGGGTGCTCGCCGGCGCGTTCGTCGCGAGGTACCGCACGCCCACGCGCCTGCATAGTTCGACGTCGGCGGGTAGGTCGACCGTCCAGCAGTAGGTGTCGTGCCCGTGTTCGGTGCACCTGGCGACGTAGTCCGGGTCGTCACGCAGAAGATGGATACTCGGACCGGCGATGTCCGCCCACCGTGGCAATGCACCCGCGCGCTGAAGCACCCCGAGCTTGCGCATCAGCAGTACGGTTGGCAGCTTGGGCGCCTGCTCGCGGATGCGGCGGACCGCCCATGGAGAGAACGACATGACCACGATCGGCGATTCGCGCTTTGATTCCGGCGCGGCGAGACCGTGCCGACGCAGCAGGATGACGAGTTTTTCTTCGACCAGACCGGCATAGCGCACCGGGTGCTTGGTCTCGATGAACAGTCGTGCGCCCCGTGGGGAGTCCGCGACCAGACCGAGCAACGCCTCAAAGGTGAGCAGGTCGCCGTCGGCGGTGTCATCCTCGTCGACCGACTTGCGCACCAGATCGTCCGCGGTGTCGGGCAGGTCGTGGCGCCATTGCCCGAAGTTGAACTCCTTGAGCTGACTGAGAGTCAGTTCGCTGACCACGCCACTTCCTGTCGAGGTGCGGTTGACCGTGCGGTCATGCACGCACACCAAGTGCCCGTCTCTGGTCAGCCGGACGTCGCATTCCAGGCCGTCAGCGCCTTGCTCGAGGGCGAGTGCGTACGCGGCGAGCGTGTGCTCGGCACGGTATTGGGAGGCACCCCGGTGCGCGACGATCTCAGGTAGCCTGCTGTTGTGCGGCACGCCCCAATCATCCGGTACTTGGGTGAACCGCCGGTGACTGGGCGGCGACTTAGCGGTTCATTGGCCAGACGCCGACATGTCTCCCGATAGCCATGACCACGGTCATGTTCGACCCGAGGGATCCTGCCTTCATCGCTGACCCGTATCCGGCGTTCGCCGCGATGCGCGCACGCGGAGAGGTGCACCTTCATCCAGGGCTCGGGTTGGCGGTCGCGGTGTCGCATGCGGCCTCGTCAGCCGTGTTGCGACATCGCTCGCTTGGGCGGCTTTGGACCGATGCCACGCCTGTCGAGGCGTTCCCCGCGTTCAACTTGCTGCACGGCAACTCGTTGCTGGAAACCGAGCCACCCAGGCACACCCGGTTGCGGAGGCTGATTTCGGCCGCTTTCGGCCGCGACCACGTCGAACGGTTGCGGCCACGGGTGACCCGGCTTGCCGACGAGCTTGTCGCCGGGCTAGCGGAGAAGATCGCCGCCGGGCATGCTGCCGACCTGCTCGACGAGGTGGCAGTGCCGTTGCCGATCGCGGTGATCGCCGAGCTGCTCGGCGTCCCGACCCCCGACCGGTCGCTGCTGCAACCGTGGTCGAACGCGATCGTGAAGATGTACGAATACGACCTGCCACCTGAGCTGGGTGCGTCGGCTGAGCGGGCGTCGGCCGAGTTCGCGGCGTACCTACGGGAGTTGATCGCGCTGCGGCGGCGACGCCCGGGGCAGGATCTGGTCAGTGATCTGGTCATGGTGACCGACGTCGACGGTGGGAAACTGACCGAGGACGAGTTGATGGCCACGGCCGTACTCTTGTTGATGGCCGGCCACGAGGCATCGGTGAACGTGGTCGGCAACGGCGTCTTCGCACTGATGCGGCATCGCGGCCAGTGGGAGCGGCTGGTCGCCGACCCCGGACTGATGCCCACCGCCGTCGAGGAATTGATCCGGTTCGATCCCCCTCTCCAGCTGTTCGAGCGGACCGCGACCGCCGAGGTGGAAATCGGTGGGCATCTCCTACGTCCCGGCGAAAAGATCGCGGCATTGCTCGGTGCGGCCGCGCGAGATCCTGCGGTATTTGATTCACCAAACGCCCTCGACGTCGGACGGAAACCGAATGCCCACCTCGGATTCGGTGCCGGAATTCACTATTGCGTCGGTGCCCCGCTCGCCAGACTGGAGACGGCCGCGACATTGATGGCGCTCATTCGCAACCTGCCCGACGTTCAGCTCGCGGAAGAACCGGTCCGGCGCGCGGAGTTCGTTATCCGAGGCCTACGCAGCCTCCTCCTGACCAGGTAGACGCCTGTCGCAAGCGTTTGTACACAGCAGTCTCTCGTATCCACAGACACCTGTTTTTCGCACCGCCCACCGGCCCCAGCCCGGTACGCTGGCGTCGGGGTTGTCCCCCGGTGAGAGTGGGGGATTTAGGTAATGGTTATAAAAAAACAAACCGGTTTATTGTGTACCGCTGAAGGATTATCTGGCTATTTGTATCAGTTGCCGACACAGGCTGCCGGGGACCGGAATGCCGGATTCGTGTCGTCAGCGAAGCGAACCGAGAGGACGGACGGGGCGCAACTGCGGTTCTGGCGCATTGATCACCTTCACGACCCGCAAGCGGTGCATGGCGTCGGCATCGATCGGCTCGAGCAAGGTGGTGATCCGGTTGACCAAGATCGCCCCCGTCACGGCGACGACCACAGCGACTAGATCGGCGAACAGGTGCAGCTCGATCCCGTTCGCCATGCCCTGCACGCTTCCGTCGAACGAGTTCAGCAGAGCGATCCCGAACAGCGCCTGGCCGACCACCCAGGATGCCCACCAACCGAGCAGCAGACGTGAGGGCCTTGGGCGGTCCGCTGCGGATCGGCCCCCAGCGGAATGCTCCAGTTCGGCCAGCACGGACCCGGCAAGCACCACGTTCAGCATGGGCGCGATCAGGCCGAGAACGACCTGGCGTGTGGTTCTCGCGGGAATATGACCGGTGGCCTTCGCCACCATCCAACGGGCGTACACAACCCACAAGACGCCAACGGTGATCGACGCGGCCGCGCTCAGCATGGACACCACCCCCGCGGTCACCACGAGGGCGTCAGAGAAGGCCACCACTCCTCGCGGCAAGGCACCGTTCCTGCTGAGCAGGACCAGTACGAACCGCCACCCCTCACCGATCGCGGCCGCCCCCAAGGCGGCGGCGGTCAGCCACAATGCGACCACGGCGTTGCGAGCCAGCATCCTCAGCCGCTCGACCGGTTGTGCGGCGGCCGAGCCCGCGTCATACGCCGGCCATCGCCATGCCGGCTGCGGGAAACCCCAGCGCGGCGGAACGGGGTAGCGCGGTGGGCCCGTGTACCCAGACCGTCGCCCCTGCCGGGCGGTCGCCCGAATACCGGACCTGGCAACCTCGTGGGCCGCCACAGCCACCCACCGCCACCGCTGCACCGGAGCCACGACTCATATCACCTCGGGGACACCATCGTGCTCGGCGACGATCGGACGTCCGGAACTGTGCCACGACCTCATGCCCCCAGCGACATTCGTGGCGTCCCAGCCGTTCTGGTTCAGGTATGCCGTCGCCCGCTTTGACCTCCCGCCACCGCGGCACGTCACGTAAACCTGGCAGTCCTGCGGCACTTCAGTCAGCCTCGCGGACAGCTCACCGAGCGGAATGTGCACGGCATCAGGAGCGTGGCCGGCCCGCCACTCGTCATCCTCGCGCACGTCAAGCAGGACGGGGTTGTCAGGCAGCTCGCTGACCTCAACGGTCGGTACCTCCTGCGGCATCATGAGATGAATGCTGCCATGCCACCCGGTTGTCGGCGCGTGAGGTGGTCAGCCTTCCTTGGCCACCGTCTCACCGATCGTCGTCAGCTCGCCCAGCGTCATTGACGGCGGGACAGTGTCGTCGCCGGATTTTTCTACGGTCAGCGTGTAAAGACGATGTTGGGAGGTATGCACACGCAGAGCCAGCAGGAGCCCACCGAAGCGGTCCTGACTCGACTGATATGACTGGACGATGGTGCCGTCGGAGAGCGTCTTGTGGTTGGACATTCTGCAGGTTTCCCCGGCGGCCTCGCTCTCCGAAAAGCTACCACCCGGATCGCCGATGTAGCCGTTGACCTGCAGATAGACAATATAATTTCGCGACTTATCGACGGTCGAGGTCACTCGGACAATGCCGAATCCGCCGTCAAGAAAACTTGCGATGTATTCAGGTTTGATATCCATGTTCGTCGATTCCGTTGCCGTCCCTCTTTTCATCACATCGGCCAGTCTCGACAAGGCCCTGTCGACGTCGGCTCGCGAGGAGTTGATGACGCGATCCTGGTCGGGCCAGGGGTCGCACACCGAAATCATCGGCACGGACCTATTGACCAGCGGCGTACTCGTGGGCGGTGCTTTCGTCGGGGACGCTGCGCCCAACGGCTGGGCCGGCTCTTCAATGCCGCGAAGGGCAACTCCGCCAGCACCAATGCTCGCCACAGCAACGAAGACCGCGGCGGCAACACCAACGCGCCGCATTCCGATCGCACGCCGACCGCGCCGAACGATCTCGTCCAGCTCGGCGCGTATCGGCGGCTCGGGGCCAGCCAGTTCGGCGCGGAGCATCCGCACGAGTTCGGAGTCGTCCTGGGTCACCGTTCGCACCCCACAACCTTCGGCAGCCACACATCTCCGTTGGTGGCTTCATAGGCTGTCCGCAGCGCAGTCAGGCCCCTGGCTGTCTGGCTCTTGACCGTCCCCGTCGAACACCGAAGTGCGTCGGCGACCTGCTGGACAGAGAGATCCTGGAGGAATCTCAGGACAAGAACGGCACGCTGCCGCGGTGGCACCTTCTGCAACGCGACCAGCAATGAAGGCCGGTCCTCCACACTAGACAGCTCGTATTCCACCGAAAGCTCCGGTAACTCGGCCACCGTGTGCTCACGTCGCCGCCGCCTCCGCTTGGTGTCCAGAAAGCCTCTGGTCACGACCTTGCGCAGATAGGCATCCACGGTGTCGACATGGATTGCGCTCCAGCGTGCGTACATACTCACGAACGCGGCCTGCGTGAGCTCCTCAGCCTCCTGCCAGTTCCCGCACAGGGCGTATGCCATTCTCCGGGCGCCGTCGAACCTCGCAGCGAAGAACTCGGCAAAATCGTCGTCACGCCGTGCCACGTAGAGACAGACGCCATGCTGCCGGGAAGGGTTGCATCAGCCGATCAGGCGCGTGACCAGCGAGCACGCCACCGTCGGGGCCGGATCCGCCTGTGCCTTCCGTCCGCCCGCCCCTCACCGAATCTCAGCACGTCACGGTCCTTGACGAAGCCGAGCGGATCAGGGGCATGCAGTCGAAGCATAATCCGATTGATGTCCTCAGGTTGTCGGCGGCTGGTCGCCTTACTGACGACGATCATCGTCCCGAACGCGAGCGGCACGGTCAGCAACGCTGGCTGTTGGACCAGCGTGGGCGCCCATCCGCCGGTGTAATCGCTGATCGCGGTCACCGTCATGGCCGCGGCCACGAGCAGGCCGCCCACCGTCATACCGATACCGGCGCCGACCCAGGTCAGCTCACGCCACCAGATGCCGAGCACCAACACCGGACAGAACGTCGACGCCGCCATGGCCAGCGCCATGCCTACGGCCAGCGTGATGTCGTGCGGCCTCAGCACCAACGCCAAGGACACCGGGATGATCATCACCAGCACGGTGAACCACCGGAAGTCCTTGACCCGCCCCCTTGACATGTCGGTGGCGATCACCCCTGCCAGACTCACCAGCAGCCCGGAGGAGGTTGACATGAACGCGGCGAACGCGCCGGCCGCGACGATCGCGCCGAGCACCTGCCCGACCACATTCGGAATCATCACACTGGGCAGCAGCAACAGGGTCGCGTCGGTCCTGCCCACGGTCAGCAGTCCTGGCTCGTACAGCCGTCCGAGCGCCCCGAGGATCGCTGGGAACAGGTAGAAGACTCCGAGCAGGACGAGCACGTGCAACGTGGTCCTGCGGGCCGATCGACCGTCCGGGTTAGTGTAGAAGCGCGCCAGCACGTGTGGCAGACCGAGCACTCCGAGGAACGTAGCGAAGATCACCGAGTAGGTGTTGAACAGTGCCGCCTTGCCGCCGGACTGTGGGCGCACCCAGTCGGCGTTGCTCGCGACGGTTCCGACCACCACCGGAACGGTCGCACCGGCGGGGAACGACAGCGTTGTGTTCGCGGCGACGTCCTTCGCACCGGCCGTCCAGGTCACCTCGCCGTCCACACCGTGTCCGTCGACTGTCCCGCTGGCTCGAAGCCGAACCGGCTCGGCCACTCGGACCCTGACCGATTCGTCAAGGGTGACCGTGGTGTTTGCGGTGAAGACCGGAGATGCGGCCGACGTGAGTCCGCTCCTGGTGCCTTGTGACGAGTCGACGAAGAACACGGCGAACAGTACGAATGCCGGCGCCGCGATGGCGAAGAGCTTCACCCAGTACTGGAAGGCCTGCACCAGCGTGATCACGCGCATGCCGCCGCCGAGCACGTTCACGATGATCACGCCGGTGACCAGCATGACCCCGGCCCAGCGCGGCGTCTGGGGGATCACCATGGACAGGGTTAGGCCTGCGTTCTGCAGCTGGGGAATCAGGTAGATGTATCCGATGGCGATAGTGACCACAGTGGCCACGACTCGCAACCCTCTCGATCCGAGGCGAGCCTCGGCGAAGTCAGGCAGTGTGTATGCGCCGGAACGCCGCAGGGGGGCGGCCACGAACAGCAGCAGGGTCAGATAGCCGGCGGTCGACCCGATCGCATACCAGAACTGGTCGGGGCCGTTCTTCATGACGAGGCCGGCGACACCGAGGAAGGACGAGGCTGACAGGAACTCCCCGGCGATCGCGGCCGCGTTCTGCCGCGACGACACGCGTCGGCGGGCGACGAGGAAATCTCTCGACGTGTTGGCTGCCCGGGATCCGTAGTAGCCGATAGCGAAGGTGGACAGGACGACGGCCGCGATGGTGAGCAGCGGCAACACCGGAAGTCCCACCTCGCGGCCCGGCTCAGCGATCGACCATGTTGACGAAGTCCTGCTCGTGCCGGTCCGCCCGACGGACGTACCAGGCGCCGACACCGTACATCAGTGGATACGGCACGAGCACGAGCAGGACCCAGGACAGTCGAACACCGAAGACGCTGAAGTCGGCGAACGCCGGCAGCAGATAGAACAGCATCGGCAGACTGGTCATCCCCGCGACAACGAGCATGGTCATCATCAGCGCGGTGCGGAGCTGGGCGCGCACCAGCGTGCGTACCAGGTGCTCACCAACGCTGGTCTGCTCTTCGAGCTCGACGATCGTTCGGGCGAGGCCCCGCTGTCCCTTCGCCTCGGCGAGGATCACCTTCTTGCGGCGCGGCGGTCTTCTCACTGTCGCGCCTTGCGAGGCCGCGCCTGGCTCTCCGTCGTCGCCGGTCATATCCCGTTGCCCCATCCGTGTTTGGGCCGACGGACCAACCGATCCTTGAGCTCACGGGTGTGCCGGCGACTGACCGGCAATTCCTTCTCCTCCGCGCCGGAGCCGACTACCACCGTGTACCCCGACGAGCCCATGCGCAGCTCTGTGACCAGTGGCAACGAGACCAGATAGGAGCGGTGGATCCGGATGAAGCCCGCATCCGCCCACCGTTCCTCCAACTGCGCGAGCGGGATCCGAACCAGGTGGCTTCCCTCGGCGGTGTGCAGTCTGGCGTAGTCGCCCTGTGCCTCCACATAGCGCACGGTCGAGCGCGGCACGAGTTTCGTCGTGCCGGCCAATTCGACCGGGATCACCTCGTCGTCCTCGTGCGGCTCGGAAATGCCGCCAACCGGTGTCTGCTCCACTGCCGACAACGCGCGGAACCTGGCGACCCGATCGAGAGCCTTGTCCACCCTCGCCTGCTTGGAGGGTTTGACGATGTAGTCGAGCGCGCCAAGGTCGAACGCGGTGACCGCGTCCTCGGACTGGCCGGTGACGAACACCAGCTGAGGCTTGTTCGGCAGCGCGCTGATGACCTCCGCCAGCTCCAAACCGGACAGCCCGGGCATGGCGATGTCGGCGAAGACGGCGTCGACCGGGCACAGGCCGTTCTCAAGCCGGCGCTTGGTCTCGGCGTCACTGCCCCGGATGACCCGGAGCGCCTCGGCGGCGTCGTACACCCCGATAACTCGTCTGACCTGGGAATTCTGCTCCAGAAGATAGGCGAGTTCGCTTAGCCCGTGTGGCTCGTCATCGACGGCCAACACGAGAAGCCCGGGCGTAGCGTCCTGAATACTCACTGTGCCATGCAATCTTGCCGATCAGCAGGGGTGTTTGTCCATCTTCGACCACCCGCCGATTCGGGGAACCATTGGCCCCGATGACGCCCAGTCACAGACCAAAGCGGGACCAGGTGGCGCGCTGCTCCACCGCGTCGACAGCGGCCAGCAGCCGCTCCGCGGGCGAACCGAGCACGGTCGCGCCGACGCCGAGCCGGGCGAGCAGCGGTCGGCGGGGTTCGGCGAAGACGAGCACGGCACCGGGGAACTTCATGGTGACGATGTCGCGGACTGAGCCGATGCCGTCGACAAGGCCGAGTTCGGCGGCCGTTGCTCCGATCCACACCTCGCCGGAGAACAGTTCGTCCGCGGGTGCGGACAGCAGGTTCCCGCGCCGCTGACGCACCCAGTCGACGAACTGCCCGTGCAGCTCAGCCTGGAGTCCCTCCAACCAACGAACGTCCTCGGCCTTCTCGGGCCGAAACGGGTCCAGTCGTAGCTTTCGGCTGCCTGCCGTGTACACCCTTCGCTCGACGCCGAACCGCTCGAGCAGCCCGTTCAGCCCGAATCCGGCGCTGATCACGCCGATCGAGCCGACCAGCGAGGTGCGATGTGCGTAGATCTCGTCGGCGGCACAGGCCAGCCAGTAGCCGCCCGACGCGACCACGTCCTCGCAGAAGGCCAGCACGGGCACCTTCTTCTTGCTGGCAAGCTCTCTGATCCGCTCGGCGACCAGCGCGGACTGGGTCGGCGCCCCACCGGGTGAGTTGATCGCCAACGCGACCGCGACGAGCCTCTCCTGGCTGAACGCCTTGGTCAACGCCGACTCGACAGTGTTGAGGCTGATCGAACCCCTGTTCACCGGCGAGGGTGTCGGTGTGATGACTCCGTGCAGTCGCACAACCGAGACAACTGGCGATTTGTCGACACGGTCGCCGACCAAGGGCAGCCTGGCTACCAACCTGTCAACAGCGTTCATGCCGACCGACCCTACGCGGCCAGTGGGCTATCTCACCGGGCTGAGTCGCCCACGTCGTGTTCGAGGCTCCCCGCGTTTCGGAGGCTCCTCGGAGGGCTCTGACGTACTCGTTTCCGCCTGCTCCTCCGTCACCATGCTCAGCGCCGGCCGCACGCCAGGCCTGAACTTGGGTACCCGCATGGTGACCTTCATGCCGGCGTCGGGAGCTGTCTCGACCATCAACGCGTAATCGTCACCGAACGCGGTGCGCATCCGGCTGTTGATGTTGCCGATGCCGACGTGCGCGCCAGTCTTGTGTGCGTCCTTGAGGTCGTCGAGCAGAAGGTCGGCGTCCATGCCGATGCCGTCATCCTCGACACTGATCAGCGCCTCGCCGCCGTTGTCCTGTGCGATGACCGTGACCGTCCCGCCGCCTGGCTTGTTGGCGAGCCCGTGCCTGACCGCGTTCTCCACCAGGGGCTGGACCACGAGGAAGGGCACGACCACGTTGAGCACTTCCGGCGAGATACGCAGCCGGACGTTGAGTCGCTCGTTGTAGCGAGCCTGCTCGATGGTCAGGTAGCGGTCGACGTTGCGCAACTCGTCGGCGAGGGTCGTGAACAGTCCGTTGGTTCGAAACGAGTACCTGGTGAACTCGGCGAAGTCCTGAAGCAGCTCTCTGGCCTGCTCGGGGTCGGTACGCACCAATGAGCCGATCGTGTTCAGTGCATTGTAGACAAAGTGCGGCGAGATCTGTGCTCGCAGCGCCTTGACCTCGGCTTGCACCAGCCGTTTCTTGGACTCCTGTAGTTCACCGAGTTCGAGCTCGGTGCAGACGAACCTGGCCACCTCGAGGGACATCCGGTAGAGCCGCTTGCTGCCGACGCCACCGACGATCAGCAGCGCGCCCCTTGTCCTTCCCTCGACGATCAGGGGCACGATCACGGCCTGGCGCATTCTGCACTGGCCCTTGTCGGCGCACCCGATGGTCTCGTGCTCGACGAACTCGGGTTTCTCACCGTTGATGGCCCTGGCAATGGCGTCCTGGAGGTCGACGTAGTGCTCGTTGGCGTCGCCGTCCCAGGACAGCAGCGCACCGCGGTCATCGGTCATGCCGACCGCGACGCATTTGAGCAATTCGACAAGGTTCTTGCAGGCCTTGTCGGCGGCGTCGGTCGTCAAGCCCTCACGCAGGTCCGGTGCGGCCTTGGACATGCGGTGCAGTGCGTCGGCCACGGCCTCGTCCACCGAGGTGCTCACCTGCCGGGTGCGAAAGAGCAGCACAAACAGACCGAGCACGGCAAGCGTCGCGATAATGCCGAGCACGGTCTGCTCGGTCAGGAGCTCGACCACCAGACAATGCTCCGCCGAACAACGCTCGCGGGCAAGCTCCCGTCACGCTGATGGCTGGCGCTGATCGGTGAACGGTCGGTGACGGTCCGTCCACTGCCGCTCAGGCGCCGGCCACTCACTTGAGCAGGCGGGAAAGCCGGCGGTCGGCAAGAGGTTTGCCACCGGTCTGGCAGGTTGGACAGTACTGAAAAGTCTTGTCCGCGAAGGACACCTCGCGGACCGTGTCGCCACACACCGGGCAGGGCAGGCCGGTGCGCCCGTGCACCCGCAACCCCGACCGCTTCTCGCCCTTCAGATATGCGGCACCCTGTCCGACCGAGCGTTGAACGGCGTCGGTGAGCACTGCCGCGAGCGCGGCGTGCAAACGATCGACCGCGCTGGCCGACAGCCGGCCCGCGGTCGCATACGGCGAGAGGCCAGCGGTGTGCAGGATCTCGTCGGAGTACGCGTTGCCCACACCGGCGAGCACGGACTGATCCGTCAACACCGTCTTGAGCCGCGCGGTCTTCCCGGCGAGCAGTCCGGCAAGATCGTCGCGCCTGAGCCCAAGCGCGTCCGGTCCGAGCCTGGCCACGCTGGGCACCTCGACCGGATCGTTGACGATCCACACTGCCAGCCCCTTCTTCGTGCCAGCTTCGGTGAGGTCGAAGCCCGGGCCGGATCCGGGTGGGCCGAGATGCATTCGCAGCGCCACTGGGCCTTTGCCGGGGCGGGGCGGCGCTGCCGCGAGCGTCTCGGCCCACCGCAGCCAGCCTGCCCGAGCCAGATGCACGACGACATGCAGACTGTCGCAGACGAGGTCGAGGTGCTTACCGTGTCTTTCGACGCCGGTGACGGTCCTGCCATGCACCGCGGTCCACGGCGGGCTGACCGTCTTGAGCACCGAAAGCGACGCGACATCAATCCTGAAGACCGTGCGCCCGATCGCGTGCGTTCGCAGATGGTGAGCGAGCGCTTCGACCTCGGGAAGCTCGGGCACTAGTCAACCGGCTGCAGCGGACCGTCCACATTGGGCAGCGAGTACACCTCGATGTTGCGTGCCACTTTGGACGTTTCCTGACGCACGTTGAACACGCCACGGACGGTGCCGACCCACCGCTCCGACGGATGCTCGTCGAGATCACCCGGCGTTTCAGCGACCATGGTCCACGGCCGCCGCAGCGCCCATCGGGCCGGGAAGAACAGGAACACCAACACGAGGGTCAGCAGCAGCCAGGGCGGGACAACAACCCCGGTGGGCGTCCACATCACCAAAACGAGTGCGAGCACGGCCAAGATCAGAATCATTCCGATGCCCGGACCGTGTCCGCCGGCGACGTCGTGTTCGAAATCGTCGGCTGTATCCATGTTCGACCACGACATGCGGCCCCGGACGGTCCACATCCTGCCGTCCGCACCACGTACCAGCCGCGTCATTCCCGCCTCCTCGCGATCGCAGCCCCCGACACTGGCACCCAACAACGGTAGCGCGACTCAGATGGGCCTGAAGGGTGAACCTGGAAGATGGGACGACTCCGTTCGGGCTAAGGAGATAGCGGAGTGTCACGATATGCGTGCGAAGTGGCACAGGTAACGTGTCTGTCAGCCTCAACCAGTTGGCACAGCCGTGCTGGTGGGCAACGGATTGGTGGTCGGGATGACCGGTCCCCCGGTGCTGGTCACAACGCTAGTCATGGTGCTACTGACCGTGGTCGTCTGAGTGGGCCGCACCATGACCGTCGGATCCTCCACGGCGGATGGTGTCGTGGCTGACGCGGCCGACCCAGGCACCCCGGCGATCATCTGCAATCTCCCCTCGTCCTTGCTCTGTCCGGGCAGGTGCGGGATCGCGTCCGATCCGCCGACAGAGTCCGCGGGGGACCGACGCCTCGGCAGAACAGGCACGTCGGTCGGCCCAACAGCCACGACACGTGAGTCGCTCGGCGAACCAATCGCGGACATGCAGGGGGATACGGAGTTCTGGTCGTGACTGGGCGCGGGGACAGCGACGCCTGAATGTGACAACCACGGGCCGAGCGCGACACCGAAGACTCCGACGGCCGTGACACCAGCGGCGGTGAGCGCGAGCTTTGCCCTGGTCGCGAAGAGCATGCTCTTGCCGAGGAACGGCGAAAACAGCCCGGCATGCGCCCGAAGGCCGGAGCAGACGTCGCGCAGTTCACCCTGGAGCGACTGGCAGGACGTGCACCACAGGAGATGGGCGCGGATCCGCCTGCCCTCGATTCGGCTGACCGTGCCAGCGGTGTAGCCGCCCAACTTGTCCCGAACTGACCGACAGCCGCTGGATGCGCGCCCGCCAGCAAGGTGAGCCTGTAGATAGGCCGCTCGCAGGCCAGCACGCGCCCGGCGGGCAAGAGCCGCGGTCGCGTTGGCGGTCAATCCGAGACTCGGGCCGACGGAGGCCGGCCGTTCGCCCTCGACCTCGACCTGCCACAGCACGGTCCGCCAGCGTTCAGGAAGGCTAGTGAACGCCTGCGTGATCAGATGGTTCTCGGCCACATTGCCGGCGCTGTCCGTGCACGGCTCGGTGCGACGGCTCAACTCCTCGTCGTCGACGGGCACATCCCTGTGCCGTGCGCACCACTCCCACGACACCCGACGGGCAACGGTGAGCAGGTAGGTGCGGACGTGGTCGGTCGGGCCCGAGCCTCGGCGAAGTGCCTGGAAGACTCGGAAGAAGACCTCGGCGGTCAGGTCCTCCGCCTCGGCGAGATCTCCGGTCTGGCGCACGGCGAATCCGCGGACGGCCTCGGCGTGTCGGGAGAACAGCAGGCCGAACGCGCTGTCATCGCCAGAGCGCAACCGATCGAGCAGTGCGCGGTCATCATCAGCCTGCCTGGCCAGCGGGTGGCTGGACTCTGCCATCTCAGCCCTTCAGCACGGTATCGGTCCGCCGCGACAAGTGAGCCACGGCTCACAGTCGGATGTGACCAAACGTCACAGCTTTGACCAGTGTCGATTGTTCATACTGGGTAATCGCATCGACTCATACCGCCGATCGGCCCACCCGCCCGCTGTGACGACGAGTGTCGAAGGGGTCACGGGTCGGCGTCGGATTCACGCCTTGTCCACGCCACAGGGTTTTCGCTGAGTAATCTCCACTCGTGGTTGAGTGGCGTGGAGAGGCGGCGGCGCGGTTCCCCGAACTGCGTCTGTTCCTCGAACGCGACTCCTGGTCATGCCACGTGTTCCTGTTCGAGGTGCTCCAGCTCGCCGTCGAGGCGCACCGCACCGCGGACGAGGACGTCCTGAGCAGGGCTTACGGCTTCGCGCAGTGGTGCTTCGAGCAGCCAGAGCAGTTCTTGTCCAACGCCGCGGTGGTCAGCTTCTACGAGCATGTCTTTGACGCCTGGGAGCTGCGGCACGAGGTGGCGAGTCGACTCCCGCACGGCGTGATGTCGAAAGTCCGGCCACTGTGGGAGTGGCGGCTTCCCGCCGATCGATTGGCCGAGGTGGACCGGCTGATGGAGGTCGTCGACCACCCGACGTGACCGGCGGTGTGCCGGATGGGATAGACTGCGCGGCGCAGGATATGGTGCGGACGTAGCGCAGTTGGTAGCGCATCACCTTGCCAAGGTGAGGGTCGCGAGTTCGAGTCTCGTCGTCCGCTCGTCGAAGACGCCCAGCCCGATGTGGACTGGGCGTCTTTTTTCGCAGACCGCGGCCACCACTACTTGTTCCAGACGACCACCTGGCGCCGTATGCCACTGTCACCCACATCCAGAACATCGATCCGGAAGGTCCGACCCTCGGACGTCCGTCCACAGATCCGACTGCCCCTGACAAGGGTTCCCGTCTGATTTTCACCCTTTGCGGCAACAGCCGATGCGCACTCCTCCCTGCCAGGCACAGAATCGGACTGCCACTCAAACACCTTTGTGTCGCCATTGGCGTAGAATGTCTTGACCAAAGCCTGCAAATTGTTTTCCGCAACGTAGCGAGGAGTCCTGAAGTCGAGGTTGAAGCTGCCCCAGGTGAGTTCACCCTGGGAGTAGACGGCCGGATCGGGCTGACCGGCCGTGGTGGTCGTTGCTCCGCTGTTCGGCGCCGAGGAGTACACAGTGGACACGGTCGTCGGGGGCGCCGAGGCGTTGGGCGCGCTGACCCTACCCACGAAGAATCCGGCACCTGTCAATGCCACAATCAGGCCACTTATCGCGGTGATCCATGTCGGACCAAGCTCGCCGAGCCCCTTTTTCCGCTGCTGACCCTGATGAGACATGGCTCCCTGCGCAGGACCCGACCGCACCGATTCTCAGACCACCCTAACAGGACCATGGTGGGCGTCATGTGACGTTGACGTATCACTGAACGCGGTTAGGCCATATGGGCGGGTTACTCGAGCCACTGCCGACAGACCTGACTCATATGGATTCCCGATATCGGAGAAATACCTCTCAACCGGACACGTCACCGCGATGGTATGTCACCGACCTCGACACCATGAGAAGGCAGTGCTCGCTCAGGCCGGACAGGCTTCGTGCGGCGCGGCGGGGCACCTCGTGACCGGGTGACACTTCACGCGCCGGCAGCCCCGAGCCCCACCGGACACGACACACCGGTGCCGCCGAGCCCGCAGTAGCCATGCGGATTCTTCGCGTCCGACAGATACTGCTGGTGATACTCCTCCGCGTAGTAGAACTCGGCCAGCGGGGCGATCTCCGTGGTCGTGGGGCCATGGCCGGCCGCGGCGAGCGCCTCGTCATAGGCAACGCGGCTGGCTTCGATCACAGTCCGCTGCTCGGGGTCGGTGTAGTAGACCGCCGAACGGTACTGACTGCCAACGTCGTTGCCCTGGCGCATCCCCTGTGTCGGATCGTGGCCCTCCCAGAAGACCTTCAGCACGTCGCGCAGTGAGATGAGCCCGGGGTCGAACACGACGAGGACCACCTCGGCATGACCGGTCAGCCCGCTGCACACCTCCTCATAGGTCGGGTTCGGAGTATGACCGCCCGCATAGCCGACCGCGGTGGTCCACACTCCCGGCGTCTGCCAGAACATGCGCTCGGCACCCCAGAAGCACCCCATACCGACGACCAGGGCCTGCATCCGCTCCGGGAACGGTGGCCGGACCGGCCGATCGGCGAACACAGCGTGACTCGTGGGGGCCGATATGGGCTCAGGGCGCCCCGGAAGGGCATCGGATGCGCCTACCATCTGGTGTTTACTACGCCCGAACAACGCCATAGGTCCACTGTACGAGCCGACACGAGCCCAGGTCGGCCTTCGGCTCGTCGTGTGGACACCGGACAGCGACTCGGTCCAGGGAAGCACAGGGAGCAGACATGCGCTACCACGGCACTGAGGTTGCGGCCAGCCTGCAAGGAGCGGTGTGATGTCTTGGCAAGACGAGTTGCGCTCGTTAGATGCTGAACTTGCCGAAAAGCGGATTTCGCCTGTCGAGTACCGACGTCGCCGCGATGACCTGCTCGCGGCCGCGTCGGGCAGAATGCCGATGAGCACAACCGCACCGTTCCCGCAGCGGGTCGCTCCTGGAAGCCAGGAGCCGACCGGCCAGGCATCGCCCCAAGGAATCCAGGCCGTACCGCCATGGACACCGGCGAACCAGACGCAGCAGTACCCGGCGCCGCAGTACCCCGCGCCACCTGGCATGGACGGCGACCTGATGAACATCATGGTGGCCAGAACCCGCCGCTCCAAGGTCGGCCTGGTGGTGGCACTGATCTGTGTGCTCGTGGTGGCCGGCCTCGGTGCCGCCGGCTGGTGGTTCGGCTTCGGTTCGCGGAACGCGGCGAACACGACTGCGGCGAACACCCCACCAGCAAGTACCACACCGGCGAACACCACCGCGGCAACCAGCTCACCGGCGGCGTCGTCACCGACCAACTCGGCGAACCTGCGCATGATCGGTCTCAAGGACCTGCCACCGCTGCCCGGCATTCCCGATGCCCAGAACGGCGAGTTCACCGTGGCGGACGCAGCCGCGAAGGGCCTGTTCGACACACGCGCCACCGCCCTGCTCAACGCCAACAAAGCCGATCGTGTCGTGGTCAGCAGCACCAAGAACAATGGCCTCGGGTATGCCGTCATCGCTGTCGACGTAGGCACGGCCCCCCAGGCCGACAAGGCCATGCACGACCTGGTCGACTACCAGGGGCCGAACGGGCTCATGCCCACCAACCTTGCGGGGCTGCCGGCCTCCGTCCAGATCATGAAGTTAGTCGCCCCAAACCAAACCCAGTACATGGCGATCTACGCCTCGGGGCGGACCGTGTTGATCGCGGCGGTCACCCAACCGGGCAAGGGCAGCGAGCCGGCGGTCTCGGTCGCCCTGCATGACCTCATGACGTCGCTTCTTGCCATGGTGCCGGCCAAGTAGCCGGTGGTTCCGATCGGACACGAGCCAGGTCAGGGCGGGACCCCGGTCGCATGACATCCGGGCTCGCCTGCGCCATGCCGGATGACTTCGGCAGAATGTCAACCGGCGTGATAGACGATCCGGAGGGTGGGCATGTCCTGGCAAGAAGAACTGCAACAGCTCGACACCGAGCTGGCACAGGGCCGCGTGACCGCGGAGGACTACCGCCAGCGGCGTGACCAGCTCATCGGGCTGGCGCAGCAGTCGGGCGCCCAACAGGCTGATCCCGCGCAGCAGCAACAACGCCCTGACCAGGGCAACGGCCCTTTCGGCGCGCCGTTCCGCTGGCAGCCGGGCAGCCAGGATTCGGTCGAATCCACTCAGGTCATGAAGCCGATCGGGGATGACCCGTCGTCGCAGAACAGTCCCGAGCGCACCCAAGTGGTGTCCCCGAGCGCGGGGCAGGGCGAGAATCCCGACCGCACCCAGGTGGTCCCTGGCAGCACCCCTTCGCCACAGCAGAACTTCCCGCCGTTGAACTATCAGGGGTTCGGCCAGCAACAACAGGCCAGCTGGGTCCAGCCGCCGGCAGCGAGCAGCGCTGCGCCGTGGAACAGCGACGAAGACCCG
>JAFAZC010000132.1 GCA_019239965.1 Kutzneria sp.
CGAGCCTGCCGACATACTGACCGCCGAATCTCGCGCCCCGCTTCAACAGCAATGTCGCGTGCGACGGTGTGGAACGGCCAGGTACACCAGAGGTGCCTGGCCGTTCTCGCGCCTGTCTAGTCTCCGTGACCCGCCCCGGAAGGGCCGTGCCGGTGGCCGGCGTTGGGAAATCGGTGTTCTGATCCGCGAAACGGGCTCGGCGTTCCCGCACCATGCCGCCCCGAGACGGTAGCGTCGACGGCCGTGACGACTTCCCCGCAACCGCCGCCGCCGCACGTGTGCGCCGCGTTCGGCGCGAGGGGCAGTGAGCCCGAACTCATCGACGGCGGACCCGTGTGGCGCTGTGCGGACACCGCGATACGACCAGTCGCGCATCCCGCCGAGGCGGCGTGGGTGGCCAGGACCTTGGACACCCTGCAGGTCGAGAACATCCGCCTCGGGCACCCGTTGCGCTCGACTGACGGCCGCTGGGTCGTGGGCGGTTGGGCGGCGACCCGCTATCTGCCGGGCCGCGCCGAACCGCGGCACGATGAGGTCGTCGCCGTTTCGGTACGCCTGCACGAGGCGACAAAGGGACTGCTCCGTCCCAGGTTTCTCGATACCCGCAAGGGCGTGTTCGCGGTGGCCGACCGGTGCGCCTGGGGCGAGGACACCGTGGAGCTGCCCGCCGCCAAGGGCGGCAGGCTGTTCGATGTCGTCGCTGGCCTGTGCCGCCCAGTCAGCCTGACGAGGCAGGTCGTGCACGGCGACCTGTTCGGCAATGTCCTTTTCGAGGCGGGCGCGCCACCGGCCCTGATCGACTTCGTGCCGTACTGGCGGCCGGCGGAATGGGCGGCCGCCGTCGTCGTCGTGGACGCGTTGGCCTGGGGAGGCGCCGATCCCGGCATCATCAAACGGTGGGAGCACCTGTCCGAATGGCCACAGGTCCTGGTGCGGGCCCTGCTGTTCCGGCTGGCGGCACACGCGTTGCACCCGAACTCCACCGCCAGATCACTACTGGGCCTCGAGCGCGTCACCCACCAGATCATCGAGCTGGTCTGATCGGCACGCAGCCATCAGTCGAACAGGCTGGTCTGCGCCTGCTGGGCCGGCTCGGTGACGGCCTCCTCCCACCGGTACCGCCGCAAGTTCACCCTGCCGTCGTCGGCGAGCACCCCTTCGGCCCGCAGCCGGTCGAGCTGCTCGTCGGCGAGGTGCGGCGCGCAGCTGCCGTCGGCGCGCAGAACCCGATGCCACTGCAGGTCGTGCCCGTCTTCGGCGAGCACCCGACCAACCATCCGCGGTGACGGGGCGTGTGCGAGGCTCGCGACGTCGCCATAGGTCGCGACCCGGCCGGCGGGAATCCGCTCGATCACGGCGCGAACCTGCTCGACAAGTTCCTCGTCCATGGAGCCCAGCCTCGCAGACCACTCCGACAACGCCAACGAGTGTCCCGCTCGGCGATTGTCGGTGCCCCATGGTTGCATCGGCACCGTGGCATCCACGATCGCACGCACCCTGGTCCGGGCGCAGGCCGTCGCGCCGCCCGCGCTGAGGTGGGACGCTGTTGCCCGCCAGGTCCTCGACCATCCTGGCGGGCCACTGCTCGTCCGCGGCGGTCCCGGCACCGGCAAGACCACGTTGCTGGCCGAGGCGGCGGCGGACCGGGTGGTGCGGCACGGTGTCGAACCGGAACAGGTCCTCGTGCTCACCGCGAGCCGGCGCGCGGCCACCGCCATGCGGACCGCGATCACCGCCCGGCTGACCGGTCTCGGGCCGTCGAGCACGGTACGGGAGCCGCTGGTCCGCACCGTGCACTCGTACGCCTTCGCGGTGCTCCGCCTCCGGGCCGCGCGCAACGATCTTCCGCCGCCTCGGCTGCTCGCCGGCCCCGACCAGGATGCCGTCGTCAGGGATCTGCTCGCCGGTGACATCGAGTCCGGTGCGGCGCAGTGGCCGGAGCGCCTGCGCCCCGCACTCGGCCTTCCCGGGTTCGCCGCCGAGCTGCGCGAGTTGATCCTGCGGGCGGCCGAACGCGGGCTCGGACCCGACGGGCTCAGCCGGCTCGGGCATTCGCACGACCGTCCGGAGTGGATCGCCGCCGGCGCATTCTGGACACAGTACGAACAGGTGACGCTGCTGTCCGGCGGTCAGGCCCACGGCGCCGCCGCTCCGGCGATGGACGCGGCCGAGCTGGTGTCCAGCGCCCTGGTGGCCTTCGGTATGGACGAGGACCTTCTCGGCGCGGAGCGGGCGCGGGTGCGGCACCTGTTCGTCGATGACGCCCAGCATCTCGATCCCCAGCAACACCGCCTGGTCAGCGTGCTCGGTGCCGGCGCGGCCGAACTCGTCGTCGCCGGCGACCCGGACCAGGCTGTCTTCGCGTTCCGTGGCGCGAATCCCACGCTCTTCCTCGACGAGGGCGCCGGACCGGTGCGGACGCTGTCCGCCGACCACCGGATGGCCCCGCGGATCCGTGCCGCGGTCCAGCGGCTGTGCCTGCGGTTGCCGGCTGCCGGCGCCCGGTCGGAGCTCACCGGTCCCAGCGACCAACGCGACGGGCGGGTCGAGGTGCGGGTGCTCGCCACCGAGGCACGCGAGGCGGGGTGGATCGCGGACCAGCTCCGCAGGGCACATCTGCTGGACGGTGTGCCCTGGTCGGACATGGCCGTGCTGGTCCGCAGCGCGGGCCGTTCCCGCCCGGCGCTGCGCCGTGCCCTGCTCGCCGCGGGGGTGCCGCTCGCGGTGCCGGTGGACGAGTTGCCGTTGGCCCAGCTGCCCGCCGTGCGCCAGTTCCTCGTCCTGCTGCGGTGTGCGGCCGACAGCTCCGCGCTCGACGAGGACGCGGCCGCGTATCTGCTTTCCTCGCAGCTGGGCGGCGCGGACACTCTCGCGCTGCGTCGTCTCCGGCGAGGCCTGCTGCGGCTGGAGCTGGCCGCGGGCGGTGATCGGTCCAGCGGCGAGCTGCTCGTCGAGGCGCTGTGTGGTCGCGACACGTTGGTCGCGCTCGAAGAGGGTGCGGTGGCCCCGGTGCGACGAATCGCCGGCTTGCTCGCCGCCGCACGTGCGGACATCGATGGCGGGGCCGGCCTGGAGGGCGTGCTGTGGCGACTGTGGGTGGACAGTGGCCTCGAACAACGGTGGACGGCCCAGGCCGGCCGTGGTGGCCCGTCCGGTGCGCAGGCCGACCGGGATCTCGACGCGATCGTCGGCCTGTTCGACGTGGCCGCGCGCTATGCCGACCGGCTTCCTGGCGCATCGGTGTCCGGGTTCGCCGACTACCTGGCCGCGCAGCTGATCGTCGGTGACTCGCTCGCTCCGGTGGCACCCATGGGCGAGGCCGTCGCGGTACTCACCGCGCACGCCGCGGCCGGACGCGAGTGGAGCGTCGTCGCCATACCGGGGGTGCAGGAGGGCAGCTGGCCGGACCTGCGGACACGGGGAACGCTGCTCGGGGTCGAGCGTTTGGTCGACCTGATCGACGGGGTCGACCCGCGTGATGTGGTGTCCATGACGGCGCCATTGCTCGCCGAGGAACGCCGGCTGTTCGTTGTCGCGGTAAGCAGGGCGAAGCAGACCCTGCTCGTCAGTGCTGTGCGCGGACAAGACGAGCAGCCGTCGCGGTTCCTCGACGAGTTGGCCGGAACCGCGGCCGACCCGGATGCCGCAGTCCGCCCCGTGTTCACCCCGCCCCGCGGTCTCGTTCTCGCCGAGCTGGTCAGCGAACTGCGCGGCGTGGTGTGCGGCGCGGAGGAGGAGCCGGAGCGGCGCCGAAAAGCCGCCGCGCAGCTGGCCCGGCTCGTGGCCGCCGGCGTGCCGGGAGCACACCCGGACTCCTGGTACGGACTCGCCGAAACGTCCACCGATAGTCCACTGTGGACGGATGGTGAGCGGGTGAGCGTCTCGCCGTCGACGATCGAGGTGCTGACCAAGTGTCCGCTGCGCTGGATGGTGGAGCGGCACGGGGGCGAGGATCCAGCCCAGCTGGCGTCGATCACCGGCACCCTGGTGCACGCCCTTGCCCAGGCGGTCGCGTCCGGTGCCGACTCGTCCCAGGTGCGTGCCATGCTCGACGAGGCGTGGGCCGCGGTTGACGTCGGCGCACCGTGGTTCTCGCGCAGGGAACGCCAGCGGGTCGAGCGGATGTTGGACACCTTCACGGCCTGGCTGGACCGCAGCCGCGCCGGTCTGACACAGGTCGCCGTCGAACAGGACCTCACCGTCGACGTGCCGCCGAAGGCCGGCGGCCCCTGGCTTCGAGTCCGCGGCCGAGTCGACCGGCTCGAGGTGGACGACGAGGGCCGCCCGGTCGTTGTCGACATCAAGACGGGCAAAGTCCCAGTCACCAGGAACGAGGCCGAACGCCATCCCCAGCTGGCCGTCTACCAGCTGGCCGTCCAGCTCGGCGCCTTCGAGCGGCTGGGAGTCCAGTCGGAGCCCGGTGGGGCCAGACTGCTCTACGTGTCTCGGCAGGACCGCTCGAGCGGGGCGGCTGAACGCGTTCAGCCGCCGCTGGATCCGCAGGCCTCGCGGGAATGGCTGGAGGTGGTCCGGCAGGCGGCTGCCGCCTGTGTCGGACCGGAGTACGCCGCGACGGAGAGCACCGACTGCCCGCGGTGTCCGGCACGGCCCTGTTGCCCTCTCCAGGAGGTCGGCAGGCAGGCATGCGAATGAGGCGGGAACGTGGCGCCGTGAGATCGGCCACTGAGCCGATCCCACTGTTCAATCCTTCTTACGATTCAGGCCATGGGGCCCGCGGCACAGGCAACCGACGAGCTGATCCGGCGAGCGTGGTCAGCCCTTGGCGGCGAGCCGGAACTGCTTGGCCTGGTCGAGGTGACAGGCGATGCGAGGGGCCTGCTGCCCTCGTTGTTGCCGGCGTTGCCCGCCATGGTCGCCGCGGCGGCCGCCTCGACGCTGGCGGCCTCCGTGCTGGATGCCACCCGGCGGACGGCCCGGCCGGGGCCAGTTCTGCTGGATGTCGAGCATGTCGCGCTTGCCGCGCGCAGTGAGCGCCACGTGCGCGGTGCAGGGGCGCCCACGGCGGACCTGTTCACGCCACTGTCGCGTTTCTGGCGCACGGCCGACGGATGGCTCCGGCTGCACGCCAACTACACCTGGCACCGGGACCGCGCGTTGGCCGTGCTCGGCTGTGACGGGCGCATCGAGGCCATGGAGGAAGCCATCAGCGGTTGGCGTGCCGAGGAGCTCGAGGACGCGCTGGCCGCGGCGGGTGCCGTCGGATACGCGGTGCGAAGCCCGCGACAGTGGCGAGACCACCCGCAGGGTCGAGCACTCGCCGCGTCACCGCTGGTGCACAGCGCGGCTGGGCAGGAATCGGGCAGGAGCTTCCCCGACGGCGCCGGCGCAACCGGCGTTCGGGTACTCGATCTCACCAGGGTCATCGCCGGTCCAGTGGCCACCAGGACTCTCGCGGCCTGGGGGGCCGAGGTGCTGCGGCTGGACAGTCCGCACCTGCCGGAGATCCCGGCACAGGCGCTGGACATGCTGTCCGGCAAGCGCAGCGCCACGCTCGACTTCTCGTCGCCTGACGGAAGGACGCGGTTGGAGGAGTTGCTCGCCGAGGCCGACGTGCTGGTTCAGGGATACCGGCCGGGAGCTCTTGCCCGGCACGGACTTGCTCCTGACGCGTTGGCCGAACGCCATCCGCACCTGTCGGTGGTGACGTTGTCGGCGTGGGAGAGACCGGACCGTGGGCGGCACGGCGCGGTTTCGATTCGGTAGTCCAGTGCCCGACCGGTATCGCCTCCATCGAGCGCGCCGGCGAGCGGCCGGGCGCACTGCCGGCTCAGGTTCTCGATCACGCCACCGGCTATCTGGCGGCAGCCGCCGCGCTGCTGTCGCTGGCGGCCGCACGGCGTGGTGAACCACCCCGATCGGCGTGGCTGTCACTGGCCGGGACCGCACACTGGTTGACATCGGGAGGAACCGGTGATCGCGAACAGGAGCGGGACGTGCATCCCGACCCGCACATGGTGACCCTGCCAGGAGCCGCGCGCCCGGTTCGAGTGGTCAGCCCACCCGGGCGTGCCGGCGACCTGCTGCCACGGTGGACCTCCACGACCGATCTGGGCGTCGATTCCGCCGAGTTCACCCGAATCTGAGCCTGGCCCTGAATCGGGCACAGTGCCTGTGGGTCAGCGCATCTCGCCGGCTCCGAGGTAGCGGTGTTCGCTGAGCAGCGCCACACCCTCGGCGAACCGGCCGAACCGGAAGTCCTCCGCCTTGACCGCCGGATCGCTGCTCACCCCGTCGAGGAGCAGGTCGGCGGTCAGCCGTCCCACCGCGGGGGCCAGCTTGAACCCGTGGCCACTGAAGCCGACCGCCAGGAACAGGCCAGGCACCTCGGCCGGGCCGATCACCGGGTTGTAATCGGGGGTGACGTCGTAGCACCCGGCATAGGAGGTCACGATCCCGGGATTGGACCACTTCGGGAACCGGTGTGCCAGCTTCTCGGCCGCGGTTTCGAGGAAGCAGTCATCCGCACGATTGCGGTACCTATCCGGATCCACATACTCCGGACTGGCATGGTCACTGTTGCCGACGAGCAGCTCGCCGGAGGGCTCCGTGCGGAAGTACTGCAGGCTCACCAGATCGGAGATCACCGGGGCGTCACCGAGCCGCTCGCCGGACTCGACCATCACGATCTGTGCCCGCTGTGCCCGCACCGGCAGCTCGATGCCGAGCGGTGCCGCCAACGGCACCGACCAGGCGCCGTTGGCCAGCACGACCGTGCCGGCCGAGATCCGGTCGCCGGATGCAGTATAGACCCCGACCACCCGGCCACCTTTGCCGATGACGAGGTTCGTGACTGGTGTGTTCTGCCGAATGCGCGCACCACGTTTCCTTGCCATGCCGGCATAAGCCATGCCTGTCAGGTACGCGTCGCCACGACCGCCGCGCGGCTCGTAGGCGAAGGCGCTGAAGTCCTCCAGGTGCATCGTCGGCCAGTGTTCGGCCATCTCCCATGGCGTGATCTCCAGCACCTCGATGCCGAGCGTTCGCTGAAGTGCCATGTTCGCCCGCAACGCGGCGAGGTTCTCCTCACCGACCCCAACGGCGTAACCGACCCGCCGGAAGCCGATATCGGTGCCGAGCACGTCTTCGGCATTCTCGAACACGTCAACGCCGTACCAGGACATCGCGGCCAGTGAGGCGACGCCGTAGTGGCAGCGCACGATACTGCTGGACTTCGCGGTGCCACCGGAGCACAGGGTGTCGCGTTCCAGTACTGCGATGCTCCCCGCGCCCCGTTCGGCAAGCGTCCAGGCGATGCTCAGGCCCTCGAGGCCGCCGCCGACGATGACCACATCCGCGTTGTCCACCGCGATTCCTTCCGATCTGTTCGTTAGCCCGGCTCGCTCGTCGGGGTGCACAGAAAGCGATCGTCGTTCAGCTCCATGGGAAGGGGGAGTTGCTCACCGGGTGCAGCCGCCCCTCGGTGAACCGGGAGAACCGGAACGGCTCCAGCAGCGGTTGGGAAGCACCGAGCATCTCCTTCGCGACCAGCTCGCCGACTCCGATCATCTTGTATCCGTGGTTGGAGTCGGCGATGACCGTGACGTTGTCCAGCATGCGATCGAATACGGGGAAACTGTCCGGTGTGAAGCAGCCAAGTCCGCCGGAGGGTTCGCGGGAGAGAAGATGGGCGGTTCCCTCGAATCTCTTGAGACAGTGCGACAGGGCCGCTGTCCAGGTCCTGGCGAACTGTTCACCGACGATGAAGTCGGGGCTCGCCGGACCGTAGGGGTCCACCGCCACCTCGCTCGTCTGCCGTTCCACGACACATGGCATGGTGCCGCCCTGGACGCCGCCGAAATGCGTGTCCGGCTTGAAGTAGATGCCCCACATGGCATCCGTGACAGGCTCACCGTCATCGCCGAGCAGCGCGGCATTGCTGTCGACGTGCACGACAGGCGGCATCTTGCCCTGGGCGTCAGTGAGGAAATCCGGTTCGACCCGAAGCGTTCCCTCCTGCAACAGCCAATATGTCCACATAGGATGATTGACAGGCTCGGCACCGGGAACCGGGATCGTCACCGAGTCGGGGAGGTCGAGCATCTCCCACAGGTCGCGGATCCATGGGCCGACGGCGACAACGACCTGTTCACAGTGGATGGTCCCGACACTGGTCTCGACGCCGGTGACCGCCGACCCGTCGGTGACGAAGCCACGCACCAGCACGTCGCCGACGATGCGAACGCCGGCGGCGGTCGCCTTGTCCGCGAGGCCGCGCACCGATGCCATGTTGTTGGCGTAGCCGCCGCGCTTCTCATGCAGCACACTGCTGATGCCTTCGGCCCGCCAGTCGGGAAATATCGCACGCAGGTACTTCGCTGCCTCGTCGGAGCCATCGACGAAGGTCGACTCGTAGCCGATCGCCTGCTGTTGACGGTAGATCTCGGCGACGTCCTCGGTCATGCTCTCGGGAGAGATCTGCAGGTAGCCGACCGGATGATAGGAGAAGTCCGCGGCGTTGTCCTCCCATATCCGCACGGAATGGGCCATGAGCTCACGCATCGCTGGCTGGAAGTAGTTGTTGCGCACAACGCCGCAGGCGATCCCGGACGCACCAGCACCTATTCCGGACTTGTCGATGACGACGACGTCCGGTTGGCTCTGGCCGTTTCTTCGGAGTTCCCGCGCCAGGTGCCATGCGGTGGAAAGGCCGTGCACGCCGGCGCCGATGACGACGAACCGGGCCGAGCGTGGAAGCAGAGCCATGAGATTCCTCCGATGTCGGACGGTGGCGGGACTGAAAGTAGGTGTGAGGTGTTCACAGATCCAGGGTCAGCGTCGGCGTACGCGCGCGGCTGACGCAGATCATCATGCAGTCCCCCTGCGCGCGCTCCTCCTCGGAGAGAATGGTGTCGCGGTGGTCCGGCACCCCGTCGAGCACCCTGGCCTCACACGTGCCGCAGTAGCCCTCCTCACATGAGGACGGCCACGGCAGTACGTCTCTGACGGCATGCAGGATGCTGCGGCCGGGGGGCACCGTCACCCGCTTCCCGCTCCTACGCAGTTCGACGTCGATCGCGCGCTCGGTGTTCGTCGGTGCGTCAACCGGCGCTGCCTGTGGGGCGGGCCCGAAACGTTCGAGGTGCAGCGAATCGAGAATCCCGGCCTCGCGGCATCGCTGTCGCACAACCTCGATCAACCCCGTAGGACCGCAGCAGTAGACGGCCGTCGCCGTGTCGGCACCCGAGAGGAAGCCCACGATATCCGGTAGTCCCATCCGGTCCTGGGCGACCAGGGTCAGGCGCGAGCCGCAGATCGACATCAGGTCGTCGACGAACGCCATCGAGGACAGCGAGCGTCCGCCGTAGAGCAGAGACCAGTCGACCGCGCCGGCGGCGACGGTCCTGACCATGGGCAGTATCGGGGTGACGCCGATGCCACCAGCGATAAACAGATAGCGTTCGGCAGGCACCAGGGGGAAGTGGTTGCGTGGTCCGCGGATCACGAGTCTTGCTCCCCGCTCGGCGGTGTCGTGCAGCTCATGCGAGCCACCCCGGCCGAGCGGCTCGTCGAGGACGGCGATCCGGTACACCTCGCGATCGTCGGGATCACCGCACAGCGAGTACTCGCGGACGAGACCGGAGCCGAGCCGCAGGCTGATGTGGGCGCCCGGCGTCCATGGGGGAAGCCGGCGTCCGTCCGCCGCCACGAGTTCTATCGAGATCACTCGGTCCGCCTCGACCGTGACCCGCCGGACCAGCACCTCCCGTTCGAGCGAATCCGGGGCCGGCACGTGCGGCGTCGGCACGGTGAGGAGCGATGGGGAGCCCTCGTCGGCCGACCGCGTGTTCGGACCTGTTTCCAGCGCCGGGAGGTTCATGCGTTCGCCAACTCCGCCCGCGGTACCGATATGCCGAGCTGCCGGAGCCACCACTGATGAAAGTCCATAATGGACCGTTCGGTGACGGGGGAAAGCGGGCCCGGAAGGTAGCCGCGCGACCTGACTCCGGCGAAGTTCCGCTCGCACAGGTCCCAATCCTGTTCGGAGGTGTTCTTCCACACCGTCACAACGTCGTCGACGGCGTAATCCGTGCCCTCCTCGGCTCCGCGGCGGACGAGGAAGGTCAGGTCGACGTCGGTGACATCGGCGCGGATCGGGGTCAGCCGCGTCGTGACCACGTAATCAGCGTTGACGTGGCTCCAGGAGTTGGGCAGCGTGACGACCCGGACACTGCCGACGTGTGGTTGGGTGATGCGGCCGAGTAGTGGGGCTACGAGCTTGCCCGACATGCTTTCGGTCTCGAAGCCGTCGCGCAGGGGAAGCCGTGCTACCCGGTGGAAGCCGCCGTCCGGGAAACTCACCTGCTTGTCCGACAGCCCGAGCTCGCGCCAGCGAGCGCGTTGACGTGTGATCTCCTTCTCGTACGTCGGATCCGTCCTGCTGTCGCCGTTGACGCCCAGCTCGAAGTTGGACAGGCAGAACTCGGGGTGGTTCGGGCGACAGTGGTAGCACTCGCGATTGTTCTCGACCAGAGTCTTCCAGTTCGCCGCGACACGGTAGTGATACCTGGCCGCCACCTCGGTGTTGTCGACCTCGTGCGGGTCGATCTGGTCGGCGATGGCCCTGCCGGCCTCGTCGAACGGCGGGGGCTGGTCGGCGAAGCAGACGAAGATCAGGCCGCCGGCCTCGCGTACCGGCACGGGAAGCAGACCCATGTCGGGGCCGCACTCCTGCCGGAAGGAAGTGCCCATGTCGCTGGCGGCCCGAAAGCCGCCATCGAGTCCGTACGTCCACGAGTGGTAGCCGCAGACAATCGCCCTGCCCGCGCCCTGACCATCTGGCAGCAGCCGGGAACCACGGTGCCGACACACGTTGTGGTGCGCGTGCAACACCCCGTCGGCGGTACGGGCG
>JAFAZC010000140.1 GCA_019239965.1 Kutzneria sp.
GTCGTCGTGGCGGCGCGGAAAACCCAGCCCGGCCAACACCGTCAACGCCTGCTCGTGCACCGCACGCACACCCTGCACGATCGAGTCCGGATCGGCGTCGGCGTGTCGCAACGCCAGATCGAGGTTGTCCACCACTGGCAGCCACGCACCGGCCACTCGGCCTCGTTCGTCCCGCCGCTGCCACTCGGTGTCACGGGCCGCCCGCTTGTGTAGGTTGTCCAGTTCGGCCGCGGTACGGCGCCACCGGTCCTCCAGCTCGGCCACTTGGGTTCGCAGGGCGACGATCTCGTCCACCCGGTCAACGGCCTCCTGTTCGGGGGCAGGCGGTTCAGCCTCGCCCCGAGCATCGGGGGCAGAATACTGGCCGGTCCCGCCGCTTGTGCTGTGTCCGGCCATGGCGTGCCCTCCCGTCACTGGTTGGTGAATTCGGCGTCAATCACGTCGTCACCGGTGCCACCGTCGTCACCTCGCTGGCCACCGCCAGCATCACTGGTTGCGCCGCCGCTAGGCACGGCATCCAGGCCGTAGTAGAGCTGTTGCAGTTCGGAGGTAAGTTCGCGCAGACGTTCCACACCAACGGTGTCGTCCTTGATCGCTTGGCGTGCGTCGGTGACGAGCATGTCCCCACGGGCCTTGTCGTGCGCGGGTACGGCCTCGCCGAGCTCGCCAAGCCGTTTCTCGACCTGATAGGCGACGGTGTCCAACGCGTTGCGGGCGTCGACACGCTCGCGGATGCGGGTGTCCTCACCGTAGTGCCGCTCGGCGTCGGCGATCATCCGCTCGACCTCGCTCTGGTCGAGGTTCGAGCTTTCGCTGATGGTGATCCGCTGTTCGACACCAGTGTCCTTGTCCTTGGCGGAGACGTTCAGGATTCCGTTGGCGTCGATGTCGAAGGTGACCTCGACCTGCGGCACGCCGCGGGGCGCGGGGCGGATGTTCTCCAGCCGGAACCGGCCGAGTACCCGGTTGTCCCCGGCACGTTCCCGTTCACCTTGGAGGACAACCACATCGACGGCGTTCTGGTTGTCCTCCGCGGTGGAGAACACCTCGCTGCGCCGTGCGGGAATCGTGGTGTTGCGCTCGATCACCTTGGTCATCACCCCGCCGAGCGTCTCGACGCCCAGCGACAGCGGGGTGACGTCCAGCAGGAGCACGTCGGACACCTCGCCTTTGATCACCGCTGCCTGCAGCGCGGCGCCGAGGGCGACCACCTCGTCGGGATTGACCGTCATGTTCGGGTCCTTGCCGCCAGTGAGCCGCCGCACCAGGTTCTGTACAGCGGGGATGCGGGTGGAGCCGCCGACGAGGATGACCTCGTCGATGTCGTCAGCGGTCACCTTGGCGTCGGCTATCGCCTGTTTGATCGGGGCCATGCACCGCTCAACGAGGTCCGTGGTGAGCTGCTCGAACGTGGACCGCATCAGAGTGACGTTCAGGTGCTTGGGTCCGCTGGCGTCGGCGGTGATGAAGGGCAGGCTGACCGGAGTCTGGGTGACCGAAGACAGTTCGACCTTGGCCTTCTCCGCTGCCTCGAACAACCGCTGCAACGCCTGGGGATCCTGGCGCAGATCGATGCCGTAGTCCCCGCGGAACTCGTCGGCGAGGTGATCGACGATACGCCGATCGAAGTCGTCACCACCAAGATGGGTGTCACCGGCCGTCGCCCGGACCTCCACCACGCCGTCGCCCACGTCAAGCAGGCTCACGTCGAAGGTGCCGCCCCCGAGGTCGAACACCAGCACGGTCTCGTTCTTCTTCCTGTCCAGCCCATAGGCGAGCGCGGCCGCGGTGGGCTCGTTGATGATCCGCAGCACGGTCAAGCCGGCGATCTTGCCGGCGTCCTTGGTGGCCTGCCGCTGGGCGTCGTTGAAGTAGGCCGGAACCGTGATCACGGCCTCGTTCACCTTCTCGCCAAGGTACTTCGCCGCGTCGTCAGCGAGTTTGCGCAACACCGCCGCGGAGATCTCCTCCGGCGCGTACAGCTTGCCGTGTACCTGAAACCGCACCGCCCTGTCCGGTCCGGCGGCGACGTCGTAGGACACCGTCTCCGTTTCGCTGGCGACCTCGTCGATCCGGCGGCCGATGAACCGCTTGGCCGATGTGATCGTGCCCTTCGGGTTCAGGATCGCCTGCCGACGGGCGAGCTGCCCCACCAGTCGTTCACCCCGCTCGGTAAACGCCACAACCGAGGGCGTAGTACGGCTGCCCTCACTGTTCGGGATCACCGTGGGCGCGCCGCCCTCCACGGTCGCGATCACCGAGTTGGTCGTTCCCAGGTCGATACCGACTGCTTTGGGCATCACAGCCTCACCTCCGGTCGATCACGACTGTCTGGTCCGCAGCAGCTGACTGGCACGGTCGGCATAGGCCGGATCGACAAGCACCTCGTACCGCTCGGCCAGCAGCTGGCCCGCTGACACGAAGTCCCTGCGGCCGCGGGACAGCGCGTGCCACACCACACCGAAGATCACCCCTGCGACCACGCCCCAGAGCACACCCCACAGGATCGTTGCCAGCCACCACACCGCGTTGGGAGTGAAGATCGCCAGGAAAACCCCGAACAGCAGGCCGAACCAGACACCGCCACCCGCACCCATCGCGGCCGCCCTCGGATAGGTCAGCCGACCGAGCACGTTTTCGGCTAGCCGCAGCCCTACACCGCAGATGGTGGTGTGCTCCACGGGAAAACCCTGATCAGACAACCCATCCACCGCCCGCTCAGCGTCAGCGTAATTGGTGAAGCTGGCGACCGAGACCCGGGAAGACAAATCCGGTACCGTCTTGATCATCATACGCCTCGCATCCGCAATCTCTGATGAGCAACGTCAGAACACGGGCGGCCATCACCCTCATCGCGGGCCAGGACGCGCCCAACATGCGCACGGGCATACCCGCGTGCACAGTGCGGTAACCGGCTGCGTTGCCAAATCGGAGAACGGGAAATCCGCGTAGCCGATACGGGAAATATCGCCGTCACGAGACTGCCATGAGAACAGGGTGGATCTCAGCCTGAGGATGGTGCCGCGCCAAGTGAACGACGCTGCTCGGAACCGGCTCGACGCGACCGCCTCCCCGCCCCCCACGCGTCGTTTACCCGCGTCATGCGCAGGGTAGCCGTTGGCGACATACCAGAGGATCGCTGCATTCACTTGCAGCCTCACAATCCCTCGAAGGAGACGTGTCATGGCTACGCCGGTTAAGGCGGGCAGGCGCGGTGGCGCCGCCGGTGCGAGAAACGAGCGGGGAGAAGCGTCTGCCACCACTGGCACGTCGGCCTCCAATGACCAATCGGACGATTCGACCACTGGTTCCTCGAAATCGATGCGTGGACGGACCCATGCGGCTGCGGACAAGGCCACACAGCACAACAGCACCCGGATCACCGTGCCTTTTCTGGGGACGGTGAAGCTGCCAGCGGCCGAAGAGCTGGCGTTCCTCGGCGGAGTCGGGGTCCTCGCTGTGGTCGGGGCCATCGAGTGGCCCGTCGCTGTGGTGCTCGGCGCCGGCCACGCCTTGGCAACCAACCGTCGCGACAAGGTACTGCGCGAGTTCGGCGAAGCACTGGAGAAAGCCTGATCAGAGCGGCTCACCGAACGTCACTGTGCGCCGAGGCGTCGGACGGGCGACGCCGCTTGGTCTCGGCGGCCTGGGAGGACAGATGACCCTGCTCGATCTCGCGCGTATGCCGATGCGGACGGTATTCGGAGCAGCGCAGGTCGTCTCCGGCCTTGTCGCCGGCACAGAGATCGGCGCCCAGTTGGTCACCGATCGGCTGTCGATCAGTGTGCCGGGAGTGGAACTCCCGGATGCCGGGGAGTACCGCAAGGCATTGTGTGCGGCGGTACGAGGTGTGGCCGGAGTGTCCTGGGTGGTGATCAACGCACCGTTACAACGTCTGGTCATCGGAGTACGCCAGCCCGCACCCAGCCGATCGGAACTCATGGCCGCGGTGGACGCGGTGCGAGCCGATTACCAACCCGCACCGTCGAAGCAGGCCCGTGACACCCCAGAGCCACCGGATGACGAGGCCCCAATCGGCCGAGCGATGACCGCGTTGGCCGCCGACGCGGCTGGCCTGGTCCTGGCGACGGCCGGACGGGCCGCCCGGTGGGTTCCCGGATTGGTCGAGGCGACGGCGTTGATCACCGTCGTCGACACACAACCAAAACTTCGCGCGGTGTTGGAACGGCTTCTCGGCCGCGCGCGCACCGACACGGTGTTGGCACTGAGCAACGCCGCTGCCCAGACATTGGTTCAGGGCACCGCCGGGCTGAGCCTTGACGCGGCGCTTCGGGTGGGACAACTTGCAGAGGTTCGAGCTCGCCGGGACGCCTGGAACGCGCGGCAGGCCGCTCTGCTCAAGGATCCGTCGCGGGCGGCCGCTGACCCGGTGATAGTCGAACGACCCCAGCCTCTGCCCGACGGGCCGGTGGAACGCTACGCACCCCGTTCTGCCCGGGTCGCCGCCGGAGCCGGCGTGGCACTGTTGGCCGGCGGTGGGGCTCGTCGGGCGGCGGCGATCGCGGTGGCGACACTGCCGAAGGCGGCGGGCGCCGGACGGGAGGCGTTCGCCTCGTACCTGGGTCGCGCACTCGCGAAACGGGGCGCGCAGGTGATGGACCGGCAGATGCTGCGCCGCCTCGAGCGAGTCGACACCGTCGTACTGGACTCGGCGGTGCTGACCACTGGGCGGCTGGTTGTCGCCGACGTGTGCCCATTGCCCGGCTGTGATCACGAACAGGCGCAGTTGCGGGTGCACAACCTCTTCACCCAGGCCGCGCTGACCGACCCGGTCGACGATGCCGGTTGGCACCTCGGTCCGATCGAACGACTGCGGCTGCGCGGCCGGACCGGGGTGCGACAACGCCAGCGGATGCACCAAGACGGTGCCACGATCACCCTTGGTCTCGCCGAAGGCACTCGTCTGCAGGCGCTGGTCGCCCTCACCGCCGAAGCGGCGTGCAGCGGCGACGCCCTGATCGCCGCGGCGCGCCGAAGCGGCGCCAACCTCATTTTCACCGGCGACAGACCACCGAGATACCGGTCCGCCAGTGGGCGGGACATGCCCGGCGGCCAACGGCTACTCGGCACAGTCCGGCAGTTGCAGGGCGACGGACGAGTGGTGCTGCTGGTCTCCGACCAGTCGGCAGCGCTGGCCAGCGCCGACTGCGGCATCGGCGTCGTCACCCCGCAGGGCAACCCACCTTGGGGTGCGCACATGCTGGTCTGCGACAACCTCGAGACCGCGGCGCTGCTCATCGACGCCGTCGACACCGCTCGTACGGTCTGCCGGCGCGGGGTACAACTGGCCGAAGCCGGGTCCGCCATCGGCGCGGTCACCACTCTCACCGGACGTCCCACCGCGGCGACCCGCCGCGCTCTACTCGCGGTCAACGGTGCCGCCGCCCTGTCCCTGGCACAGGGAATCTGGTCGGCGGCGGCGTTGGACCGCCGCCCGGTCTCCCCGCCGGTGTCGGCGACACCGTGGCACACCCTGACTCCCGAGAAGGCTTTGTCCATGCTGGACACCACGGCCGACGGACTGTCCAGCCGGCGGGCACAGCGCCGGTACCGCCCGGACACCCAAGTCGCGCCGGCACCGCCGAACGTGCTGCGGGCCTTCGTCGACGAACTGGCCAATCCCCTCACCCCGATTCTGGCCGGCGGCGCCGCCCTGTCGGCCGCGGTCGGATCGATGGTCGACGCCGGCATCGTTGTCGGCGCCAGCGCCCTTGGCGCGGTGATCGGCGCGGTGCAGAAGACCCTCACCGATCGGGCCGTCGCGGATCTGCTGGCCGCCTCCGCCGTCACCGCGACCGTGCGCCGCGACGGCGCCACCGTACGGCTGCGTGCCGACCAGCTCGTACTCGGTGATGTCGTGCTCCTCGCGCCCGGTGATGTGGTGCCCGCCGACTGCAGGCTGCTGCGGGCCCGCGGTCTCGAGATGGACGAATCGTCGCTGACCGGCGAATCGCTTCCCGTCGCGAAAACCACCGCGCCGGTGGTGGCGGCTGACGTGGCCGACCGCACCTCAATGGTGTATGAGGGGACCACCGTCGCCGCCGGCCGCGGCATCGCGGTGGTGGCCGCCACCGGCTCGGGCACGGAGGCCGGACGCAGCATGGTCACCGCCCAGCAGGCCGCCCCGATCTCCGGAGTCGAGGCCCGCCTTGCGCGGATCACCCGTACCACGCTGCCTATCGCGCTCGGCTCGGGCGCCGCGGTCATGGCCGCCGGACTGCTGCGGGGACGTCCGGTGCGGCAGACCATCGGCGCCGGCGTCGGCCTCGCCGTCGCGAGTGTCCCCGAAGGACTGCCGTTCCTGGTCGGGGCCGCGCAACTAGCGGCCGCCCGCCGACTGTCCCGCCAGGGTGCCCTTGTTCGCAACGCCCGCACCATCGAGGCCCTGGGCCGGGTCGATGTGCTCTGTTTCGACAAGACCGGCACTCTGACCCAAGGCCGTATCCGCCTCGCGGCGATCAGCGACGGCACCACCACGTGTTCGGTCACCGACCCGAGTGACAGACATCTACGAGTCCTCGCAGCGGGACTGCGCGCCACCCCCGCCCCAGCACCCGGGCAACCCCTCGCCCACCTGACTGACCGGGCCGTGCGTGCCGGCGCCGACGAACTCGGCGTCAGCAGCGACCACCATGCGGCCCACTGGCGGCCGACCGCGGTACTTCCGTTCGAATCAAGCCGCGGCTACCACGCGACCACTGGCGTCACCGGGGACGGTTCGTTGTTGTCGGTGAAGGGGGCACCCGAAATCGTGCTGCCGCGCTGCGACAGATGGCACAGCGGCCAGGGCGAGCAGCCATTGACCGGACGCGTCCGCCGTCAGCTGCGCGACCAGCTGCACCAGCTCACCGGCCGGGGCTACCGAGTTCTCGCCATCGCCGAAACGGATCCCCCGCGAACTGACGAGGTCCGTGACGCGACCGTCACCGACCTGTGCTTTCTGGGTTTCCTCGCCCTAGCCGACCCGGTCCGCGCCACCGCCGGCGCGTCCCTCGACGAGCTGAACGCGGCGGGTGCACAGATCGTCATGATCACCGGTGATCACCCGAGCACGGCGGAGGCGATTGCCAAGGAACTGGGCGTCCTCGACGGCCGCCGCGTCGTCACCGGCGCCGACATCGACGCCCTCGACGACCGCGCCCTGACCGCCCTCGTGCCCGACATCGGCGTGGTCGCCCGCGGTACCCCCGCACATAAGGTCCGTGTCGTGCGAGCATTTCAGGCCAATGGCCGGGTCGTGGCGATGACCGGCGACGGCGCCAACGACGCCCCGGCCATCCGGCTGGCCGACGTCGGCATCGCCCTCGGCCAGCGCGGCACCCCGGCCGCTCGGGCGGCCGCGGACCTCGTCGTCACCGACGATCGCCTCGAGACGATCATCGCCGCGCTCGTCGAGGGCCGCGCCATGTGGAAAGCGGTCCGGGAAGCGCTGGCCATCCTGGTCGGCGGCAACATCGGGGAAATCGGCTTCACCGTCTTCGGCGCCGCCCTCACCGGTGCCTCTCCGCTCAACGCTCGCCAACTCCTGCTGGTGAACCTGCTCACCGACCTGGCTCCGGCTCTGGCCATCGCGCTACGCCGCCCCGACGCCGCCACCGCCGACAGCTTGCTCGCCGAGGGCCCGGAAACGTCCCTCGGTGCGGTGTTGACACACGACATCCTGGTGCGGGCGGCGGCTACCATGGCTGGGGCCGTTGCCGGGTGGATCACTGCCCGACTGACCGGGCGAGGACCGCGCGCACGTACCGTCGCGCTCGCGGCCCTCATCGGCACCCAACTCGGCCAAACCCTGCTCGTGGGTCACCGCAGTCCAGCCGTGCTCGCGGCCGGCGTCGGCTCCGCCGTCGTCCTCGCCATGGTCGTCCAGACACCAGGCGTCAGCCAGTTCTTCGGCTGCACTCCCCTTGGCCCCGTTGGCTGGGGTATCGCCATCATCGCCGCAGCAGGGGCCACCGCCGGCGCCGCCGCTCTGCCCGCCATCATGCGAGGCCTGCCCGAGCAGACGAGGGCGACCATTGACGCGTATCTCCAGCATCCCGAGCGGTTCACCGCCCTCGTCCGTCAATGGCTGCCCGACAGTCTGTTAGACGGGGCCACGACGGGCGGCTGAGGCGAAACCCAGCCAGGTGTGCCGGTTGCCGGCCCAGCACCAGCCAATCTTCGGGGCGTTGCGGTTCGCACGGCCGTCTCTGCCGGTGCCATTGCTGATCCACACCGCCGGGGTTCGTGCGTCGAGTGCGCCATCGGCTTTTCGCAGGCGCGATCCGATCGCCATGAAGCAGTGGTTGCGCTCCAACACGTCGGGCCGTTGGAGCAGCCAGTGGATGGCTTCCGTGACGGTGAGCGGCGTCCGTCCATCCGCGACGATGGCGGGCAGCGCCTCGTCCGGACTCCAGTTAGCCAGATGATCCCCTCGGTCGAGTTTGCTGATCACGTACGCGGGGCCGGCGGGCACCGTGACGGGCTCGATCGGTCCGAACTCGTCGATATCGGCCATGTCCGTTACCACGAAGCCCCGCTTGCCGTCGTGTTCAAGCAGGTGCACCAGCGATGAGGCGGGCACGCGATCGGGATGCAGGACAAGGAGCGTGTCCTCGGCGTTCACCTCGCTCACCGCACCACGGAGTTCCGCGGCGGACAGGCCGGCGATCTCATGGACGCCGAGCTTGATCAGCTGCTCGGCTTGCTCGGGGATCGTGGGCAGGTTCGGCATGGTCAGCGGCACGAAGCGGCCTCCGATGGTCTCTACGCACGGGCGGCTGGGCATCGTGACAACGCGTCCCAGGGCCGCCGCATTCCGCGGCCCGTCGACCTCGTTCGGTCTCAGCGGCAGCTACTGAGCCGCATACGCCAACTGGTCGGAGAACCCGAGCAGCACCGACGGCGTCCGGGGCGTTCTGACCAGCTTGGATCCGGCTAGAACGAGTAGCGCACGATACGCGCCATCTTCGCCAGCATCGGAAGATGTTTCGCCACGCGTAGCTGGAACCGGGTGAACGGCCGGAGTCGGGCCAGTACGTCCGGTGTCGCCCAGTGAGCCGCGTCCAGGGACGACACCAGCGTCAGGCCGTGGCGTTCCAGTTCCCGCGGGTCGTCGATGCCCCAGTACAGTGTCGCGCCCGTCTTGCGTATCACGGGATTCAGCTTCTGCAGAGTGATACCCCTCCTGCTGAACACATCGCAGATCAGTTCGCCTGAGGGGAACTTGGCGACCAGCCGCCGCACCAGCTCGGCGCCTTCGTCCGGGGTCAGGTACATGGTCAGGCCTTCCGCGACGATCAGCGCCGGCCTGTCGGACGGCACCTGCTCGAGCCAACCGAAGTCAGTGACCGACGTGCCGATGTCGGTGTGGTTGTCGGCTGCCGGATACAGCTTGCGGCGCAGTTCGACGACCTCCGGGTAGTCGACGTCGTACCAGTGCACGGTCGACGGCGGGGCGAGCCGCTGGAACCGCGTGTCCATGCCGCACCCCAGGTGCAGCACGATCGCGTCGGGGTGGGTGCGCAGGAAGTCGGCGGACCATGCGTCGATCGGCTTCGCGCGCAGGACTATCGAGACGGCTGCGTCACGGTTGACTCCGATCTTGCCGAAGTCGAAGTCGATCCGCTTCACGGCTTCGTCGGCGGCACGGTCGCCGAGCACCGGACGCTCCAGCCGGCTGTCCAGTGCACGACCGTAGAGCGTGGCCAGCATGGTTGCCTTCTCCTCGGTGAAGTGCACCTTCTCCATCACTGCTCCCAAAAGTTTCATAAAGTTATAAAAACTCTAACACTCCTGGGTAGCGGAAGAGGGTGGCGATCATCACGTGGACCGCTGCGTGCTTCCTCCCTCGGCCGAGAGGCACCGGCGGACAGCAGCGATCACCGCATCGGGGCGATCCTCGTGCGGGTAGTGTGCCGCGTCATCGAGTTTGATCACTTCGCTGTGCGGCAGACCCGCCAGCCAGTGTCGGCACTCCTTCTTCCGGAATATCGGATCCCGGGCGCCCCACACGATCGAAGTCGGGATCTGGGCCAGGGTGGCGATGCGCGCCCATTGCTCCTCCTGCCACGGCCCGGACTCGACGATCTCTCTCGGGAAGACCCATTGCCCCTTGCGTTGCCGTCCATTGCGGGTGATCTCGGCGATGTGCCGGCGGACGGCCCACCTGCGGCTGGCCCGGCGACGGAGCATCAAGGGATGGAGCACGCCGGCGAATAGGTTGGCCCGCCGAATCAGCAACCGCCCGACCGGCCCACCCATCACCGCGCTGAACGCCTCGAACAGCCTCTCCCCCTTCGCGGACCACAGGTAGGTGTTACACAACACCAGCCCGGCCACCCGATCGGGATGATCCAACGCCCAGGGCAGCGCGATCGGCCCACCCCAGTCGTTGACCACCAACACCACGCGGTGCAGGTCGAGGTGGTCGGCGAAGGCAGCGAAGTTCGCGGCATGGGATCTCACCCGGTAATCGAAGTCGCCAGGCTTGTCGGACAGACCGAACCCGATGTGGTCACAGGCGATCACACGGCATTCTCCTGTCAGTCCGGCGATCACGTGCCGGTAGGAGAAACTCCAGTCCGGGTTGCCGTGCACGCACACCACCGGCTGTCCGGCGCCCTCGTCGACGTAGTGCATGTCTCCCGCCGGTGTGGCGAAGGTGCGCGGCTCGAACGGGTACCGCGAATGATCGAACCAGCTGGGAAGCGTCTGCACGGCTGTTCTCCTACCTGGGCGGCGCGGTGCCACCTCGGGCCGCCGAGGTGGCACCGCGCGGCGGTCAGGAACGGGCGTGGCCAGACCAGTTGGCCAGGCGCTCGGTCGGACCGGCACCGGCCGAGCTCGGCACCACCGGCGCGAACGGAATGGCACCGCCGCGCGGCTCGGCCGGCAGGAACTCCTCGACGACGGCCAGCGCTGCCTCGGCGAGCCGCGGGTCGGCCTCCCCGCCCTGTCCGGTGGCGACCGCGAGGTCCCAGCCATGCACCAGCGTCTCGTTCAGGTAGCCCCAGACAGCCATCCGGCCCGACACTGTCCCCCACGGCACGACGAATGCCTGGTCCAGCAGCCCGTCATCGGCCCACACTCTGGCCATCGACTCGGTCATCTCGACGAGCGCTCGCGGCCACCCGTCGTCGGGCACGTCGGTGATCACCCTCGGCTGCGCGTTCACATCGGCGCCTTCCGCGGCCGCCTTTGCCCGCCGCACGGTCGCCACCAGGTGGCCAATCAGCTGGCGCACGTCGAAATCGGCGCAGGGGGTCGGCAGGTTGAGCTGGTCGGCACGGACTCGGCTCACCAGTTGGTGGGCCCAGGCCAGGGCATCGCGGTAAAGCGGTCGGGGATCGGTGCGTTGTGTCGTGGTCATGTCCAAAGGCTCGCAGTCAAACACGACACCTTGTGTCATGTTTGACTGGCAGGATGTGCCTGTGCGGGCCGACCGATTGGTGTCACTGGTGCTGTTGTTGCGCCAGCGCGGCCGGCTGTCCGCGCCGATCCTGGCTCGTGAGCTGGAGGTGTCCACCCGCACCGTGCTGCGGGACATCGAGGCGCTGTCGTCGGCAGGCGTCCCGGTCTACGCCGAACGCGGCCGCAATGGGGGTTTCGCGCTGTTGCCCGACTTCCAGACCGACCTCAGCGGGCTGAACCACGAGGAGGCGCTCGCGCTGCTGGTCACGGGATCGCGGCGCGGCGAGCAGGCCCTTGGCCTTGGTTCGGCGCTGGCCTCGGCCATGCGTAAGGTCGTCGACGCACTGCCGGAGGCTCATCGGGACACCACGACCGGCGCGGTTCAGCGGGTTCTCGTCGACCCGAACAGCGACCTGCTGTTGCGCAGCCCTGAGGGTGGGGAGGTGCCCGAGGAGGCGCTGGCGCAGATCCGGCGCGCGGTGTTCGCCGGACACAAACTGCGCATCCACTACGCGGCCGCGGACCAGGCGCCGAAATGGCGCACCGTGGACCCGATCGGCCTGGTCACCGCGCGCGGCCGTGGTTACCTGCTGGCCACCAAAGCCGGCGCGGACCGCACCTACCGGCTGTCTCGGATGCTCGCCGCCGAGGAACTCGCCGAACCGGCACAGCGGCCGGACCGAGTGGACCTGGACCGACTCTGGCAGGAGCGCCGCGCGCGGTTCTTGGCCAGTGGCGAGCAGGTCACCGCCCTGGTGCGGGTGGCAGCGGCGCGGCGAGAGGACTTGGTAGGCACCGTGCTCGCCGTGCGCGCCGAGGAAGCCGACACAGACGGCTGGCTGCGGCTGGAGGTGACCTTTGGCGACGCGAAGCACGCGGAACAGGTCCTCTGGCGGCTCGCCACGAGCGCGGAGGCCCTGGCCCCGCAGTGGTTGCGCACCACCCTGGGCGACCGCGCGGCCGCGATCGCGGCCCGCTATAGAGCGTAACCCCGGGAATTCGATGTCACCGCAGTACGGAGGAGGCATACGCCGCGGCTTCCGCGAGCACGGCATACGCGGGCTCGGCGTCGCGCCCCCCACGGTCGGACATGATCGCGATGACGAGTGGCTCGCGACCGGGTGGCCGGACGACGGCGATGTCGTTGACTCTTCCATAGTCGCCATGGCCGGTCTTGCCGGCCACAGTCCAGCCGCTGGGGACACCGGCTCGGATGGTGTGTGCGCCGGTGGTGCTGCGCACCAACCAACCCTCGACGAGTGAGCGTTTGTCCGGTGGTAGTGCGGCGCCGAGCACGATCCGGCGATAATCCTCGGCAATGGCGCGGGGCGTGGTGGTGTCCCGTGGATCTCCGGGCGAGTCCCGGTTTAGCTCGGGTTCGTACTGATCCATCCTGCTGGCGGTGTCACCAAGACCGCGAAGGTACGCGGTGAGCCGCCTAGGGCCGCCGACCGTGCGCATCAGCAGGTTGCCGGCGGTGCCGTCGCTGTATCTGATGGCGGCGTCACACAGTTCATCGATCGTCATCCCGGTTCCGATGTGAGCGTCTTGAAGGTTGAGCAGAACGCGAAGCGGTCATCCGCCCGATACCTCAGGAACGCTCCGGTACCGGTCGCCAGAGCGTACACACCCAGACGTGCGTCATACCTCCTCTCCAGTGACACGAAATGCGCGCGAGCCGCTGCCGCAGTGACAGGAGAATCCGATGTGGGCCTGGATCTCGAAGGTGCGGATGCCGGAATGCCGAGATTGGCGCCTGCGGAGAGGAAAGCAGCCGCCGTGCCCAGCAGCAGAGCGCGGCGGCTGACGGCAGCGGCGGCCACTGGCTCACCGCTCATGCGAAGGCTTTGAGCGCGACGGCCGCGGCCTGGGCGGTAAGCTTGTCGTCGAAGGCGGCGTCCTTCGCCGGCCGGTCGGACAGGATCACGAGTACGATCGGCGCACGCCGAGGCGGCCAGACCAGCGCGATGTCGTTGCGCGTGCCGTAGTCGGCGGTCCCGGTCTTGTCACCGACTTGCCAGCCCGCCGGCACCCCAGCACGGATGAGGGCGTCCCCGGTGGTGTTGGCCTGCATCATGCCGACGAGGACGTCCCGCTTGTCAGCGGGCAGGGCATCGCCGAGAGCGAACGCCCGCAGCGTGCTCGCCATAGCGCGCGGCGTGCTCGTGTCGCGGATGTCCCCCGGGCTGGTCCTGTTGAGCGCCGGTTCGATCCGGTCGACGTGGGTGGTCGTGTCGCCGATCGCGCGCAATGCCGCACCCAGGCCGCCGGGGCCGCCGAGTTCGCGGAACAACAGGTTGCCAGCCGTGTTGTCGCTGTAGCGAAGGGCAGCGTCCATGACTGCGCGAAGCGTCACCGGCATACCGGCTTTCTTCCCCATGATCGGCGAGTCGGACACGACGTCGGCAGGACCGAACGTCACCGTCCGTTCAAGTCCGTCCAGGGCACCCCGTTGCAGGACGGCCGCGGCACTGAACACCTTGTGGGTGGAGGCGTACGCGAACCGCTCGTCAGCCCGGTAGGCAAGCTCCCGACCGGTTGCCGTGTCCACGGCGAACACGCCGAGTCGGGCACCGAAGGCATGCTCGAGCTGCCCGAAGTCCTGCTGTTCCGCGGTAGGGACCAGATGTGCGGCCGACGACGAGCCGGGGGCCGGCCCCTGGGGAGACAGGGGCGCGGCGCATGCGGCGAGCAACACGGCGGCCAGAGCGGCCAAGGCCGCCCGCACTGCCGGCTTGCGGGAGGTGACAGACATGGAATTCCTTTCGCCATCAGTCGTGTCCGCAGTCTCACGGCTCCTGACCATGCTGTCCAAGACACAAATGAACGGTCTGATACCAAAACGGCATAGAGTGTGATCGTGGACCTGATCAACAGCTGCCGGGCGTTCGTGAGCGTGAGTGAAGCCGGCGGCTTCACCGCGGGAGCCGCGGTCGCCCGCATTCCCCAACCTGTCGCCAGCCGCCGCGTCGCAGCGCTGGAACGCCACCTCGGCGCTCGACTGTTCGATCGGTCCACCCGCCGGGCGCTGCTCACCCCGTTCGGGCGCGACATGCTGCCGTCGGCCAAGCGCCTGCTGCATCTGGCCGATGCCATGGAGCACGATGCCAAGCGGGCCAAGCTGCGCCCGCTACGGCTCGCGGTGCCGAGCATCTGCACCACCCGCAGGCTGGCCGAACTCGACGCCGAAGCCCGCGCTCTCGACACCTTCCTCGAGTTTCGGCCGGCCCCACCGGCCGAGCGGGCCGAACTCGTCCGCACCCACGAGGTCGGTGCCGCGATCACGGCGGTCCCGGCGGAGGAAGGTGTCTGGGCGGTCCCCCTCGGGTTGGCGAGCGCGGTCGAGCCGCGGACCGGCGTGATTTACATGGAGACCCTGAGAGTCGGCCGGTCGGGCCACACACCTCGTCGGGTGTGGCTTCAACCGGAGGACGACGTCCCCCACATCCGCGACCGCATGATCCGTGTCCGCGACTCCGTGGGGCTGCGGCCCACCCAGGTCAGCGTCGCGGACTCACTCACCTCCGCCGCTGCCAGCGTGTTCGCTTCGGCGGACCTGCTGCTGTGCTCGGCGGAACAAGCCGGAGAACTCGGGCTGGCGTGGCGGCCGATCGGCGAGCTCCGGCTCGCCCGCGGCTTCGACATCACGGCCGGATTGGTCGATGACGCCCGCCACATCCGGACAGACTTGCGGGCGGGCATCGCGCGCTGCCTCGGCGTGCCCGGAACCGAGGAGATCCGATGAGCGCCGAAGTCCTCATCGGACAACTGCGATCGGACCTGGACGACGGCGGGTTGCGCGGCTCGTTCTTGGTGCGCGACCTGTGCACCGGACAGGAGATCGGCATCGAGCCCGACCTGGAGTTTCCCAGCGCCTCGCTGGTCAAGGTCCCACTCGTCGCCGTGACGCTCGAGCGGATCCGCCGCGGTGAGCTCGACGGGGCCACCCCCATCCACATCCAGCCCAACCGGGTCACCACGCCCGGCCCGACCGGGCTCTCCCGGTTCCGGCATTCTGCCCGCGTCGCAATCGACGACCTGCTGTACCTCGCCATGGCGATCAGCGACGGGACCGCGGCCGACGTGCTGTTCGAACTCACCCCGCCTACCGACGTCACCAGGATGCTCCGCGACTGGGGCCTGCACGGAATCACCGCGCGCCACCTGGTTGGCGAGTTGCTGGACACCCCCGCCGAACGCTTCGCTCCCGCTGAGGTCCACCTCGCCCACTCACTTGCCATCAAAGCCCCGACAGTCGGGCGAGGACACCCCGTCCCCCAGCTCGACATCACCCGCGCGAGTTCCGGCTCGGCACGTGCGTTCGTCGATTTCCTCCAGGCGCTCTGGAAACCGTCCACAATAGACGAATCGGTGTGCGCTCGCGTACGCGAACTCATGGACGGCAACCTGCTGCGGCAGCGACTGAGCCCTGACTTCAGTTCTGACGCCACGACGTGGTCGTCCAAGACCGGAACCCTGCTCAATCTGCGCCACGAGGTCGGTGTCGTCGAACATGAAGATGGTCAGACGTTCGCCATCGCGGCACTCACCGAATCCTGGGTGCCGGCCGCCGTCCAGCCCGAGGCCGACGTACTCATGGCCCGCGTCGCCAGGACCCTTCGCGACCATCTTCGGGCCCGCTGAACGATGAGTCGGGTGGCATTCCGCTGGCAGGTGTGTAGATGGTGAGGCGTAGTGCCGGGTTTTCGTTGGTTTGGAAGGTTGCGTAATGGTAGGTGAGGACGCCTTTTGTGGGGTGGTGGAAGATCTTGCGGCCGGTGCCACTGTTGCGGATATCGTGCTGCGCCCACCAAGTGTCAAACTCGGGGCAACCGCGACGCAGCCGGGCCGCCAGGAGCACGAAGGCGGGGTCGTCGGCCCAGACGTCGTGCGCGGCGCGGAACTGGGCGACCACATGGTGGGCCTGGTCGGCCCAGCCGTCGCCGAACAGGGCTCGGGCGTGGGGGTCGAGTAGGAGGTACACCAGGATGTTGCGGTCCTCGTCGGTGGCGCGACCGAAGTCGGTGAACAGCTCGACCGCGGCGGTGTTCCAGGCCAACAGGTCCCAGCGACGGCCGGTGATGTAGGCGGGATGGTTGAGGTTTTCCACGACGTGAGTGATGGCCTCGGGCACGTACTCGCGAGCGAAGGGGGCGTTCGAGTGCTGACGTGCTAGTGCCCGCAGGTGTGCGTGCTCGGTGTCATCGAGACGAAGTGCACGGGCCAGGGCATCGATCGTGGTGGCGGAGGGTGTGACGTCGCGGCCCTGCTCGAGGCGGATGTACCAGTCGACGCCGATGCCGGCGAGTTCGGCCACTTCCGCACGTCGCAGACCGGGCGTGCGCCGCCGAGAGCGGAAGGGAAGGCCCACCTCTTCGGGGGTGAGCCGTTCGCGACGGGAACGAAGAAAGTCACCGAGTCCGCTGCGCTGCGGCCTGGGCATGACCGTCACCTCTCGTCAGGGTGGGATTCGGTGATCCTAGGACGAGTCTAGGTCTGCATAGGACGCCACGGACCACCCATGATGGTGTCGCGGTTGGATATCAACGTCAAGGATGGAACCACCATGAAAGCGGCGGTATTGGAGGCTTTTGGCGCGCCTCTGTCGGTGCGGGCCGTGCCCGATCCTCAGTTGGGCACGGGCGAGGTGCTTGTGGACGTCGCCGCCGGCGGCGTGCTGCCGTATGCCGCTGAGGTCTTCAACGGGCAACGGCGTTATCTGCTTCGCCCGCCCGTGATACCGGGGCCCGGTGCGGTGGGCCGGGTACGTGCCCTTGGGCCGGATGCGACCCGACTCGCGCCCGGGGATTGGGTGTTGTGCGACCCCACCATCCGTTCACGCGATGACGCGCTGGCTCCCGACGTCACCCTGCAAGGGTGGACCGCGCGGGGGCAAGGTGGGCTGCGATTGCAGACGTATCTCGGCCACGGATCATTTGCTGAGCAGGTGCTGGTTCCGACCGAGAACGCCATCCCGCTCGGTCCGATCGACCCCACCGAGGCTGGCCGGTGGACCGTCCTGAACGTGTGCCTGGTGCCTTACGGCGGTCTGCTCGCGGCCAACCTCGGAGCGGGCGAAACGGCACTGATCAGTGGTTCGACCGGCACCTTCGGCAGCGCCGGCGTCGCGGTCGCGCTGGCGATGGGAGCCGCGTGTGTCATCGCCCCGGGTCGCAATCAGGAGGTCCTGGCCGACCTGCGTCACCGGTTCGGTTCCCGCGTGCGCACCGTACAGCTCTGCGGCGACGAGGACACCGACCGCGAAAGCATGAAACGCGTGGCGCCAGGCCCGATCGACGTGGTCCTGGACCTGCTGCCGCCCTCCGCGGGCCCCACGCCGGTACGGGCCGCCGCCATGACCGTCCGCGAATACGGCAGGGTCGTCCTGATGGGCGGCGTCGGCCTGCTTGGCGGTGACGATCTCGCCCTGCCCTATCCGTGGCTCATGCGCAACAGCGTCACCATTCGCGGACAATGGATGTACCCCCGCCACGCCAACACCCGTCTCATCGAACTGGCCCGATCCGGCCTTCTTGACCTACAGCAGTTCGACATCACCGAATTCGCCCTCGACGACGCCAACAAAGCCGTCACCCACGCCGCCAACGACGCCCGCCGATTCAGCTTCACCGTCATCCGACCCTGACCATATGTTCTCGGTTCAGGACCGCCCGCCGAACTGCCAGTTGTGGACCTCGATGTCGGCGTACCGGTTGGAGGTCAGGATGGCACGTGCCGTGTCCGGGCCTGGCGCCCGGACCAGGGCCGCCGTCCCTAACCAGGCGGCGCCGTCGTCGGACAGCAGCGGCCCGTACGCGATTAGGTCATCCCGGCCGTGCGGCACGGCGACGTCCGCAACCCGCCCCGCGCCGAGGCCGAGCACCAGGTACCGGTTGCCACCGCTCCGGCCGCCAGGATACTCCCACATCGTGCGCCCCAGCATGTTGCGCCACCGTCGCAGCAGCACGTCCCGGTACACCCCGGCCTGGTAGTTCGGCTCATCGAAGGCGAACGCGCGGGCAGCGACGGAATCGGGCAGCTCGAGGATGTGCACGCTGCCGGTGGGCGTGTCGCCATCGCTGGCGAGGGTCGGCCCCCGGGCGATCATCTCCCTCGCGTACCGGTCCATATAGGACCAATGCTCTTCGACCAACTCGTCGCGCAGCGTCACGGAGCCAGGACGATCGCGGTGGAAACAGAAGAACTCCACGCCCGCAGTATGCAGACGCGGTCACCACATCACCAGCTCCGGGAAACTCGGTCACCGTGGTGCCGAAGGCGGTGAACGCCTTTTGGCGGTATCCGCCGGCGCTAGGAGCGTGGCCGGATGTCCTGTTCGGGGGAACGGTGCCGGGTTCGGAGTTAGCTCACAGGGCGGTGCCATGACACTTCGGTCGACGGAAGAATCGCCCCATGCTGAAACTGACACGCTCGCGGAGTGCTGGCCGTTGTCGCCGAGTTGTGCGCTCGCCGTTGATGGTGGCCGCCGTGGTGGCTGGCCTGGTCGGCATGGACGCCGCCACGGCGTCGGCCGCCGAGCCTCCCACGCCGCTGGGCGTCGGCTGGACCGCAGGTGTTGTGGCGGGTGTGGACGCCGTGGACAACCAGGTGTTCTTCGACGCCCAGGACCTGCACAGCCCGGCGAAGGTGACGTTCAACTTCATCACCACACCGATGACGCTCGGGTCCACCACACCGGTGCTGATCGTTCTGGGTGTCCTGCCCAGCGGCAAGCAGTTCCTGCTGCCCGTTCCCACCACCTACACGACCTCCGACAGTCCACCGTCGATCTACAGCCCGGTCGGACACGTCACCTGGGTGTCCTCGGCCCAGGCGTTCCACCTCGTCGTCGCTGATGCGGTGTCGGGATTCTCAGCGGACCTGTGGTTCGCCGGCCATCCCGGAGGTGCGACCTTACCGGCCGACTGGGACGGGCAGACGTCGTACTGGGTTCAGTCAATCGGTGCCGGCAAGGTCAACGGCACGGTGAGCTTCCCCGGCTACTCGTCCCCGACCACGGTGGCCGACTGGGGCGGCGAGGAGGAAACCGAATACGGCACGTACGAACTGGGACCGGGACCGATACCGCCGACCGGCCTGGCCCATATCGGCTACGACTACGCACAAAGCGACAACCCGGACGGCTCCGCGGATGCCCTGGATGTCTTCCCCGAACTGGACGGCGGGTGGCGAGGAATCCTGGTGCACACCAGTGCCAGCGGCCAAGTGACCGAGTGCGAACCCAGCCAAGCAGGCGGTATCCGGCTGTCCAACTGGCACACCGACTCCACGACCGGCTACGTATACCCCTTGGTCATGTCAGCTTCGTGTGGCTCGCTGTCCATCACGTGGGTTACCACGCCAGCCCAGACCGAGATCCCGGTCCAGGGACAACTGGACGGCTTCCTGGTCTCGGACAGCGCGGGTGTGTCCTCAGTGCCCGGCTCAGTGGCCGCCATGCAACACCTCCGCGACAACGGCCACTTCGACCAGATGCCCGCCGGTTCCAGCCGGTAGACACAGTCAGGATTCGGCGGCCAGTGCGGTGGCCAGGTTTCCGAGTCGACCGAAGGCGCAGGCAGGCTACACCCACGTGGTCGCCGTAGGCGCGTGATTCGACGATGACGCCGTCGCGCACCCGTGTCACGAAGACGCACGGCACCGCGACGGGACGGCCGCTCACTGAACCGACGTAGCTGAATTCGAAGATGATCACCTCGGGATCCACGGTTTCGTGGACCTGACCCACGGGCTCGAACCGGTTGGAGACCGCGGTCAGCACGGTCCTGCGTCAGGCCCAGGACACCGGCGCGGTGCGTTCCTCAGTCACGGTCGGGGAGGTCTACCTGCTCATCCGCGGACTGGCTCAAGCGTCAGCGACGATGCAGGCGCGGCCCGACCCCCTGGGCCGCGCCATCGACGTCGTGCTCACCGGGCTCTCGGGATCGAGATAACGTGGCGCCCTTCGGCCGCGGCGCCGGCCACGACTCATTCTGTCGAACCACCCTGCGGCGCCGCCGGGAAAGTCGACGCGTGGCTGGTAGCTGACTCCATCACCGGGTTGAGACGATCTCAACCCGGCTTGCATCCCTGCGCCGACGCGTCCGTGCCCCGGCGACGCGAGGCTGAACGTCGTCGTATCCAGCTTGGGAGGCAAGCCATGGCCACACCGACGCCACAGTCGATCCAGCTCCGCAGGTTCGTGCCGAGCATCGCGTTCAACGCGGTGGTGCCGCTGCTGATCTACACGCTGGCGCGGCCGTACTTCACGAGCGACGTGCCGGCGTTGATCATCGCGGGCGCGTTCCCGCTGCTGCTCACCATCGGCGGGTTTGTGGCGCGCCGCAAGCTGGACGTGATCGGCGTGCTCTCGGTGGCGGGTTTCCTGGTCGCGGTCGGCGCGCAGCTGCTCATCAGTGACGATGGCTTGATCGTGAAGGTGCAGGGCACACTCGTCACCGGGCCGATCGGGGTGATCTTCCTGCTGTCCGCGCTTGTCGGCAAACCAATGATCCAGGTGATCTTTCAGTTCCTCGCCCGTCGCAACCCCGCGATACGGGTGCCAACCAAGCGCCGCGCGCTGGCGATCACGCTGATCCTCGGCGGCATGTTCACGCTGTGCGCCGTAGTCACCGTGATACTCGCACTGAGCCTGCCGACTCCGGTGTTCCTGGCCGTGTCCAACCCGGTCGGCCTGGGCATCGTCGCCCTCGGTTTCGTGACGATCTTCCTACTGCGCCGCAAGTGGCAGGCGCAGCGCGACGCCGAGGAGTCGGCCCGGAAGGAGTCAGCCGAGAAGGTGTAGCCCGTCGACCGGCTTGTCCACCAGTTTCCGCGCCAGCTGTCGTGTGCGCACTCGTCGACAACCGTCTTGACTATAGTCAGATTCTAACTAGTAATATCCTCACTATGGCGATGGCACGACGATCCCTACTCGGCCTGCTGCTGCTGGGCATGCTCACCGAAGAGCCGATGCACGCGTACCGCATGCAGAAGCTGCTGCTTCAACACGGCAAGGACCGGGTGGTCAACATCCGGCAGCGGGCCAGCGTCTACCAGGCCATCGACCGGTTGTTGCGGATGGGGCTGATCCAGGTCCGGGAGACGGTCCGCACCGAACGACACCCGGACCGGACCGTCTACGAAATCACCGACCACGGCCGGGAAACCGTCGGGGTCTGGGTGAGCGAGGCGCTGCGCTCGACCGAGGAGTTCCCGGAGTTCGTCGCGGCCGTCTCGCTGCTTGTGGGCCTGGATCCCGGGGACGCTCACGGCCACCTCGAAGCCCGCGCGGCCGCGATCGCGGCCGAACTCGCGGACGTCGAGCGAACCTTGCGGGAGACCACGGCCAAGCTGACCGAACCGCCTGGCCCCACCACGGAACCACGCCTGGCCCGGCTCTTCCTGCTGGAGGAGGAATATCGGCAGACCATGCTCAGCGCCCAGCTGACCTGGCTACGTGGTGTAGTCGCGGACCTGGAGACCGGCCGGCTGACCTGGAATCGCACCGAGCTGCGGGCATTCGCGGCCCAACTGGAGGAGTACCACAATGACCACTGATGACGAGCGGGTGCCGGTCCTGATCGTCGGCGGCGGCTACGCCGGCCTCACCATGTCGTTATTCCTGGCCAACCAGGGCATCCGATCGCTGCTGGTGGACCGTCACCCCGGCCCGCCCCTGCAGGGCAGGGCGCGCGGTATCAACGTCAGAACCATGGAGATATACCGGTCACTGGGCATCGCGGACGCCATTGCCGACGCGGGCAAGCCGTTCGAGAACGAAAACGGGGTCGCGGTGTGCCAAACTCTGGCCGACCCTGAGTGGCAGTGGCTCGTCGACGGGGACGCGCCCAAGTCCTATCCCGACCACAGCGCCGGCCACCTGGTGATGGCCGACCAGACCTCGGTCGAGCCGATACTGATGGCCGCGGCCACCAGCCGAGGCGCGGACCAGCGGTTTAACATCCTGATGGTGTCCTTTGCCGCGGACCGGGACGGCGTGACCGCGGTCATCGAGGACCGGACCACTGGACGGCGGCGCACCGTGCGGGCGGACTACCTGATCGCCGCGGACGGCAACCGCAGTGGGATCCGCGAGCAGGTCGGCGTCGCCCGCCCCGGCTATCAGGTCACCCAACCGTTGCTGAGCATCCTGTTCGACGCCGACCTGGACGACATCATCACCAAGCGGGCGCTGTTCTGGATGGTGCGCAACCCGGAGATCGGTTTCGGCGGGTTCGTCACCACGGCGACACCCGGCCGTTGGGGCCTGTCCATCAAGCACGATCCCAGCACCGAGCCGATGGACTCGATCTCTGCCGAACGGCTCGAGCGGGCGGTCCGCGCCACGGTCGGCAAGCCCGGGTTGGACGTGCGGATCGTGGATGTGTCCGCCTGGGAGGAAGCGGTGGGCGTGGCCGAACGGTTCCGGGATGGCCGGGTCTTCCTGGTCGGCGACGCCGCACACGTGTGGCCCCCGGCCGGCGCGATGGGCGCGAACTCCGCGGTGCAGGACGCACACAATCTGGCCTGGAAGCTGGCCGCGGTGCTGAACGGCCAGGCCGGGGACGGCCTACTGGACAGCTACGAAGCGGAACGCCGACCGGTGGCCCTCGAGCTGTCCGACCTGACCGTGCGGCGGCAGCGCGCCCGGGCCCGCCACGGCGAGGACCTTGACGGCGTTGACGACCTGGTGTGCCTCCTCGGCCAGCGCTACCGGTCCGTCGCCGTGCTCGGCGCCGAGCACGGCGAGGTGTTCGATACGACGGTGCCGGTGATGGCTCAGCCAGGTGCGCGGGCGCCACACCTGTGGCTGGAGCACGACCGCACCCGGGTCGCTCTGCACGACCTGTTCAACCGCACGTTCGTGCTGCTCACTGACGAAGCCGGTGAGGCATGGTGTGCGGCGGCAGCCGCGATGCCCGTGCCGGTGCGGGCGTACCGGATCGGCACCAGCGACGCCGAGCTGATCGACCTGGACAAGGCCTGGCCGACCCGCTCCGGCGTGCGCGAGGGCGGCGCCGTGCTGGTCCGGTCGGACGGTTACGTGGCCTGGCGCAGCACCGACTCGACCGACAATCCACAAGGGACACTCGCGGCCACCCTGCGCCACATACTCGACACCCCAAAGAGCTGACCGAGCAGCTGGGGTATGCGGCAACGGGACGAGCTTGTGTCCAACGCCGACCTCGGACCATGCCAGCCATCCCGAACGGATCTCACAATGTCAGCTCGGCCACCACATCACCGTCGCGGACGGCAACGTCAGCACCCAGCGACGCCAACAATTTGCGAGCTGCCAGATTGCCAGGAGTAGTGACAGCGATAAACCGGACAGCACCGATGGCCCTGGCCGCAGCGAGCAGTTCTACGATCACCGCACGCCCAACTCCGCTTCCACGCCAGGACCGGCCGATCCAGATTCCGGCTTCCACCGCGGTGCCGACCGGCTCTAGCCGTGCCGCGCCGACCACCGTGCTGTCCAGCTCGATCGCATAGGTGGTCTCCACCGGGGTGTCGGCACCGATCGAACGCTCCCGGTGGAATTGCAGGAAAGCCTGTTGACGTTGCCTGGTCCAACCCGGCGGACCATCTCCTGGCGGCATCACTTCTGGCGGATCGGCCTCGGCCACCGCCGTCGCCAGGAGCTCGGCGAGCAGGTGCTCATCCAGCTCTCGTAGACGCACACTCAGCTCGGTCACCTGTCCAGTATCACCAGCAGCGCCGCCCTGGACCACCGAATTTCCAATGCGATGCAGCGTGGACAGCATCGAACCGAGCGTAGAACAGCCCGGAGGCATTGGCAGCACACTGGTCCTGGGTGTGTCCCTCAGACCGGTATCGCCTGAAGGACACACCCAGAAGCCATGGTGTCAGGAATTGTCGTCCAACCGAGGGGTGATCGGGTTGCCGTACCAGACGCTATTAGGCGGGACGGTTTCGGCGGCCATGACCAGAGACCCAGCTCCGAGGTTCGTGCCGTGGCCGATGCTGCTGCCAGGAAGAGCGATGCTGTGCGGACCGATGGTCGCATCGCGGTCGAGGCGCACTCGATCCAGGCGCATCACACGGTCGTGAAACAGGTGGGTTTGCAGCACACAGCCCCGGTCAACGGTGGCACCAGCACCGATCTCCACCAGGTCCGGTTCTGGCAGCCAGTGCGTCTCACACCAGACACTGCGTCCGATCCGCGAGCCAAGGCTGCGCAGCCACCAGATCAGCGTCGGAGTACCGATCGCTCCCGGCACAAACCAGGGCTCCGCGAGTACTCCGACGAACGTGGCGTACAGCTCGTTGCGCCAGACGAATCCACTCCACAGTGGATGTTCGGATGGAGTGAATTTTCCCACCAGAAACCATTTCGCGACCGTGGTGAGACCCGCGGCAATCCAGCCAGCGAGGTAGAGCACCGGCCCGACAAGCAACATCGTCAACCAAGGCCCGCCCAGGTTCCACAGCAGCAGAATCGCCTCGGTCACCGAGAGCGCGAGAAGCCCACCGAGCACCAGCGGCACCAGTCGCGTCAGCTCGACCGCCGCCCGCAGAGCGACCAGCCGACGCGGCGGCTCGAATGTGCGGGCCAGGTCGTGGCACTGCGGCGTCCGCGGCAGTCGCATGGCGGGAAGCCCCAGCCAGGAACTGTCCTTCGGCACGTTCATTGGCGTGCCGGAAAGCACTCCGACCAGCGCGCCGTCGGTGACCGTCTTTCCTGGACCAACGATTCCCGAGTTACCGACGAAGGCACGATTTCCGACTTCGGAAATGCCCAGACGCAGCCAGCCACCGCACAATTCATAGGGCGCGGCCAATACATCGTCAGCTACGAACGCGCCGCTGCCCGCTCGCAGTAGTGTCGGCAGGGTGACCACGGTGGACAGTTCGGTGCGCTTCCCGATTCGCGCCCCGAGCAACCGCAACCACACTGAGGTGAACAGGCTGGCATACAAGGGGAACAAAGTATGGCGAGCGTTTTCGACCAGCCGGTAGACCAACCACGCAGACCATGCCGTACGGCTATGCACCGAGTGAATGCCAGGCCGCAATGCCTTCCCTGCCAGCCGAACCACAGCGGCGAGCAGCAAGGCGTAGCCGGCCAGTTCCATCACCGTCATCAACGGCATCCAGGGAGCCAGGGCCAGGCAGGCCGTACGGAGCGTCACGCCATGCGGCAACACTTTGGTAGCCAGCATCACATCGGGGACCGCGGCCGCGACCAACAGCAGCCCGTTGATCAACGAACCCAGCTGATAAGCCAGATGCCAGCGCCATGAACGGGCTGGCGCCGCGGGTGGGTCGAACACGTCCGGCTCGTGCACCGGTCTGACTGGTGAGCCACCCCAGTGTTGCCCCGCCGGCACGGTTGAAGCCACGCACGCGCCGGGCAACACCTGTGCGTCGGCACCGATCTCCGCGCCGGGCAACAACACCGCGCGTCCACCGAT